>JBIKOK010000264.1:0-9214 GCA_044358025.1 Opitutaceae bacterium | reverse complement strand
GCACCTTCGTGGCCAATGATACCTTCACCCTGGGCGCAACGGCCAGTTCCACCCTCGCGGTCAGCTATGTGAGTTCGAATCTCGCGGTCGCGACCGTAGCCGGTTCTGTCGTGACGGTGGTGGGGGCTGGAACGACCACAATCACCGCCAAGCAGGACGGTAGTGCAAACTTCGGCCCCGCGCCGGACGTCACGCAGGTTCTTACGATTAACAAGGCGGCGGGAACCGTGTCGCTGGCGGGTCTCGCGGCCACCTACGATGGGACGGCGAAGTCCGCGACGGCCACGACCACCCCGAGCGGGCTCAACGTCACCTTTACCTACGCGGGGAACGCCAACGCCCCGACGGCCGCGGGCACCTACGCCGTCATCGGCACGATTGTGGATGCCAATTTCGCCGGCAGCGCGTCCGGTTCTTTGGTCATCGCCCAGGCGACCCAGACGGTGACCTTTGCGGCGCTGACTGACGTAACGTTTGGCGCGGCCGCATTCGACCTGACCGCGACCACGACCTCACCCCTCGCCGTGACTTACACGAGCTCGAATCTGGCGGTCGCCACCGTCGCGGGCAAGACCGTCACCGTTGTCGGTGCGGGCACGACCACGATCACGGCCAGCCAGGTCGGCGACGGCAATTACTTCGCCGCGGCCGCCGTCGACCGGGTGCTGAGCGTCAACAAAGCCACGGCCACGGTTGCGCTGACCAATCTTGCCGCGACCTACAGCGGGACGGCCAAGAACCCCACGGTCACCACCACGCCCGGCGACCTGCCCGTCGTGCTGACCTACAATCCCGGTGGCGCGACGGCCCCGATCGGCGCCGGCAGTTACGCGGTCACCGCGACGATCACCCATGGCAACTATGCCGGCTCCGCGACCGACACGCTGGTCATCGCCAAGGCTCCGCAGACGATCGCCTTTGCCGGCCCGCTCAACAAGGCGTTTGATGAGTCCCCGGTGGCGCTGACCGGCACGGCCACATCTGGATTGGCCCTTAGTTACGCCAGCTCCGACACGGCAGTTGCCACCGTCTCCGGTTCCACCGTCACACTCTTAAAGACCGGCACAACAACCGTGACCGCGAGCCAGGAGGGTAATTCCAACTACCTCCCGGGCGCCGACGTGACTCAGTTCCTGACGGTCGTCGCTGCCAGCCAGACGATCACCTTTGCGGGCACCGAGCTCACCGGCAAGAACTTCGCCAGTGCGCCTTTCCCTCTTGGAGCGACGTCGAACCGTGGCCTCACCGTCGCCTTTGAAAGTTCCAAGCCAGAGGTCGCGATCGTCACTGGTAATATTGTTACCATCACAGGAGCCGGCTCCACGACGATCACCGCCAAACAGCTTGGCACGGCCGACTACGGCGCAGCGCCCGATGTGTCCCGGACCCTCGTTGTCGCCAAGGCGACCGCCACAGCCGCGCTCAACACTCTCGCGCAAACCTTCGATACCACCCCGAAGCCGGTCACTGCGACCACCGTTCCGGCCGGCCTGTTGGTCACGTTCACCTATGCGGCCTCCTCGACGCCTCCTGCAAATGCGGGGTCCTACGCTGTAATCGGCACAATTGTGGATGACAATTATGAGGGCACCGTGAGCGGTACGCTGGTGATCGCGAAAGCCGCGCAGACAATCACGTTCCCCGCGTTGCCCGTCAAACTGGTGAACTCGGGCGCGTTTTCTCTCGGTGCCACATCCACCTCCGGACTCACGGTCAGTTATTCGAGTTCTAACACCTCCGTCGCGTCGGTTTCTGGCACGAATGCAACACCGATCGCCATAGGTACGACCACGATCACCGCAAGCCAGGTCGGCGACTCGAATTACAGCGCCGCCACCAACGTCACGCAGACCCTCACCGTCAATCCCATCGCTCCGGTCATCCTCAGCACGCCGCCGCTCACCGCCACCGCGGTGCAGGGCCGCAGCTTCCTGTTTGGACCGATTACCATCAACAACACGCCCGCGACGTTCACTGCCACCGGTCTCACCGGGGCCGGCGCGCCCGACGGCCTCGTCGTGAACAGCACGCTCGGCACCATCAGCGGCTCCCCGCTCAACCTCGGCACTTTCACCCTGGTCCTCACGGTGACCAATGTCACCGGCAGCGATTCGCGCACCATCACCCTCTCGGTGCTGGCTCCGCCTCCGGTGATTTCCAGCGCGGCGGCCGCGGGCGGCCGGGTCGGCACCCCCTTCACGTTCGCCATCGTCGCGAGCAACTCGCCCACCGCCTACGCGGCCACCAATCTCCCCGCGGGCCTCGTCGTCGACCCGGCCACCGGCGCGATCACCGGCACGCCCACGGCCGCCGGCACGTCGACGGTTCAGCTCACCGCGACCAACGCCTCCGGCTCCGTTTCGCAACCGCTGGTCATCGTCATCGATCCGCCGTTGAACGTCCCGGTCTACACCGGCCCGCTTAATCCGTCCGGCACCCAGGGCACGGCATTCTCGTTCACGCCGGCCTTCGGCACCGTCACCGCGCCCTACGCGCTCACGGGCACGCTGCCCGCCGGCCTGTCCTTCGCGCCGGTCACCGGTATCATCTCCGGCACTCCAACCCAAACGGGTTCCTTCCCGGTCACGCTCTCGGCCACCAACGCCGGCGGCACCACCGCGGTCAGCCTCACGCTCGTCATCAACGCCGCCCCGGCCGCGCCGGTCATCACGAGCAACAGCATCGTGCCCGGCGCCCGCGTCGGCACGGCGTTCAGCTTCCAGCTGACCTCGACCGGCACGCCTGTCGCGTCCAGTTACAGCGCGACCGGTCTTCCGGCCGGTCTTAGCCTGGCCGCCGGCACAGGCCTGATCACCGGCACCCCCACCGCGTTCGGTTCCTTCGCGGTCACGGTCTCGGCGACCAACCCGGCCGGCACCGGCCCCACGTCGATCCTTACAATCTCCGTCGCGCCCTCGGCGGCGGCGCCGGTCATCACCAGTTCCCCGGTCGTCAACAGCGGCAAGGTCGGTGAGGTCTTCGCCTTCACGCTCACCGCCAGCCCGGCCGCCGTCACCTTTGCTGTCACCAGCGGCACGCTGCCCGCCGGTCTCGCGCTCGATGCCGCCACCGGGGCCATTTCGGGCACACCGCTCGCCGCCGCGCTCGGCCAGACGCGCGTGTGGTTCGCCGGCACCAACCTCGCCGGCACCGGCCTCGCGATGGAGGTCCTCTTCTCCATCGCTCCGGCCGATACCTCCCCCGTCGTCAACAGCAACGGCACCGCCGCCGCCCAGGTCGGCCAACCCTTCCAGTACGTGATCACGGCCACCAACGGCCCGCTCACCCTGTTCGCCGCCACCGGTCGTCCCGCCTGGCTCGCCCTCGACACCGCCACGGGCGTCCTCTCCGGCATTCCGACCGAGGCCACCACGACCCCGATCTCCGTCGCCCTCGCCGCCAGCAATGCCGGTGGCGTCGGCAACCCGAAGACCTTGCTGTTGACGGTCGCTCCCGCGCCCGCCACCCCGGTCATCACCAGCACGCTGTCGGCCTCCGCCCTCGCCGGCGCGGCCTTCACTTACCAGATCACCGCCAGCGAGACCCCGACCTCCTATGTGGCGACCGGGCTGCCTGCCGGCCTTTCGCTCAACCCCACTACCGGCGCCCTCACCGGCACCCCCACCGTGGCGAACTCCTACAGCGTCGTGCTCCGCGCCGCCAACGCCTCCGGCCTCGGCTCACCTTCGACCCTCGTGCTCGACGTCGCCCCGGCGGCCGCCGCGCCCGCCATCACCAGCGCCGCCTCGGCCAATGCCCAGGTCGGCGTCGCCTTCACCTACCAGATCGTCGCCTCCAACGGCCCGATCCTCAGCTACGCGGCCAAGCCGAACCAGCTGCCCGTCGGCCTTTCCCTCAACACGGCGACCGGCGCCATCACCGGCACCCCGTCCGACGACCCGCGCACTTACCTGGTTGATCTCACTGCGACCAATGCCGGCGGCACCAGCCTCCCGCAGTCCGTCGCGATCGTTCTCGCGCCCGCTCTCGGTGTTCCGGTCGTGAATACGCCGCTCTATGTCGTCGGCACGGTCGGCACGGATTTCTCGCTGACCATCACCGCGTCGAACCTCACCGGCAGCGCCCCGTATGCTCCGCCGACGCTCCTGGAAGCGATCGGGCTGCCCGCCGGTCTCGCCGTCAATCCCGCCACCGGCGTCATCACCGGCAAGCCCACGGCCGTCGGCACCATCGTGGCGACCTTGGTCGCCACGAACGCCGCGGGCACTGGTCCGACCCGCGACCTCACCATCTTCGTCCTGCCTGCCCTGAACGCCCCCGTCGTGGGCGGTGCCGCCGTCGCTGTCGGTCAGGTCAGCCAGCCGTTCACCTACCAGATCGTCGCTTCGAACAGCCCCACCTCCTACGAGGTTCTCAACTCTCCGGTCTGGATCACGCTGAACCCCGTCACCGGCGCCGTCACCGGCGTGCCGACCACGCCCGGCACCTTCACCGTCCAACTCACCGCCAGCAACGCCTCCGGCACGAGCAATCCGGCCCTCCTCGGGCTGTTCATCTCGCCCGCGCCGAATACCCCGGTGATCACCAGCACGCGCACCGCCAGCGGCACCGTCGGCGCCCTGTTCAGCTACACGCCCGTCGCCGCCCCCGCCGCCACCGGCTACGTGGCCTCCGGCCTCCCCGGCGGTCTCGGCCTCAACGCCGGCACCGGCGTCATCAGCGGCAGGCCGACGGTCTCGGGCACCTTCAACGTGATTCTCACGCCTTCGAACCTCAACGGCATCGGCGCCCCGGTCACCTTGGTCGTGACCATTCTCCCGAGCGAGACCTTCGGCCCCTGATCCCGTGCCGCCACTGCCGCCCTCCTTCTCCAACCCTTCCTCCGCTCTCCTCATGAACTTCTCGCGCACCTCGTTGTTTCGCCTCCTTGTCGGAATCGTGGGTCTCGTGCTGGCGCCCTTTGCGCTCCAAGCCCAACAGACCATCACCGCCACCGCAGGTCAGGTCGGTGTCAGCTACAGTTATCAGGTCACCTCGAGCGCCGCGTCGCCGCGCACCTTCGGCGCCACCGGGCTGCCCGGCGGTCTCGTGATCAACGCCTCGACCGGCCAGATCACCGGCACGCCGACCACCGCCGGCACCTTCACCGGCAGTGTCTCGGTGACCTCCGGCGGTGTGACCAACAACGCCGCCATCAGCATCACCATCGCCGCCTCCGCCGCGGCCTCGGCGATCACCAGTGCCACCACCGCCAGCGGCACGGTCGCCGTCGCGTTCAATTACACGGCGACCGGCTCAAATACCCCGACCAGTTTTAATCTCACCGGTCTGCCGGCCGGGCTGTCGGCCAATCCCGCCACCGGCGCGATCACCGGATCGCCCACGGCCGTCGGCACCTACGCCATCACGATCAGCGCCAACAACGCCGCGGGCACGGGCGCGCCCGTCACGCTCACCCTGACCGTCGCCGCTCCCGCCGGAGCCCCGGTGATCAGCAGCGCCTCCACCGCGAGTGTGACGGTCGGTGGGGCCTTCAGCTACACCATCGCCGCGAGCAATTCGCCCACGTCCTACTCCGCCTCCGGCCTCCCGCTCGGCCTCACGCTGGATACGACGACCGGCGCGATCACCGGCACGCCCACCGTCGCGGGTTCCTACTCGGTCACGCTTTTGGCGACCGGCGCCGGCGGCACCAGCGCCCCGCGCACCCTGAGCCTCACCGTGGGCGCCTTGTCCTCCATCACGAGCGCGGCCACCGCCACCGGTTCCCTCGGCGCCGCCTTCACCTACACGGTCACCTCCACGGTCGTCGTGCCTGCGGTCACCAGCTTCAACGTCAGCGGCCTCGCGGCCGGTCTCACCGCCAATACCACGACCGGGGCCATCACCGGCACGCCTACGACCGCCGGGACCTACTCGGTTTCGCTCAGTGCCAACAACGCCACCGGCACCGGTCCCGTCACGGTTCTCACCCTCACCATCGGCACGCGTCCGGCCATCACCAGCGTCGCCACCGCCGCGGGCACCGCGGGGACCCCGTTTACCTACAACATCGCTGCCAACAACGGACCGATCACCGCCTTCGCCGCCACCGGTCTCCCCGGCGGTCTCGCGGTCAACGCCGGCACCGGCGTCATCAGCGGCACGCCGACCGTCTCCGGTTCCTTTGCGGTCAGTCTGACGGCCACCAATGCGTTCGGCACCGGCAGCGCCACCACTCTCACCGTCACCCTCGCGGCCGCGCCCGTGAGCGGCGGCGGCGGTGGCGGCGGCGGCATTTTGGGTTCCGCTCCGGCGGTCACGACGCAGCCCACCGACCAGGCCGCCACCGAAGGCGGCACGGCCACCTTCACGGTCGTCGCTGCCGGCACCGCGCCGCTCACCTATCAATGGCGCCGTGAACTCGTCGCCCTGTCCGGCGCCACGTCCGCCACCCTCACGCTCACCGGCGTGAAGCCCGCCGACGCCGGCGCTTATTCTGTCCTCATCGCAAACGCGATCGGGGCCACCGCCAGCGGTCCGGCCCAACTCATCGTCACCGCCTTGACCACGCCGCCGAGCCTCACGACTCAGCCGATCAGCCGCACGATCCCGCCCGGCAATCCCGCGACCTTCACGGTCGTCGCCACCGGGGCCTCGCCGCTGGCCTACCAGTGGCGCAAGAACGGCACCGCCATCGCCGGCGCCACGGCCGCCACCTTCACGGTCGCGGGGGCCCAGCTCGCCGACAATGGC
Source organism: Opitutaceae bacterium (assembly GCA_044358025.1). Classification (GTDB taxonomy): domain Bacteria; phylum Verrucomicrobiota; class Verrucomicrobiia; order Opitutales; family Opitutaceae; genus GAS368. The sequence continues at coordinate 2,518 of JBIKOK010000264.1, read as the reverse complement.
GCCTACACCGTCGTGGTCACCAACGCCTTCGGCTCTGCCACCAGCTCGGCGGCCACCTTGCTCGTCGATTCCGGCGCGGTCGCTCCTTCGATCACCACGCAACCCGTCGCCCAGACGGCCGCGATCGGTGGAAATGTCACCTTCTCCGTCGCCGCCACCGGCACCGCCCCGCTCGCCTACCAATGGAAGAAGGACGGCGTCGCCCTCGCCGGCGCCACCGCGGCCACGCTCACCTTGACCAACGCCCAGGGCGCCGATGCCGGCTCCTACAGCGTCACGATCACGAGCTCCGCCGGCACCATCACCTCGAACGCCGTCACCCTCACCATTCCCTCGGCCCGTCTGGCCAACGTCTCCGTGCGCAGCGGCGCCGGCACCGGCGACCAGACCCTCATCGTCGGTCTCGCCCTCGGCGGCACCGGTTCGAAACAGGTCCTCGTCCGCGGGATCGGTCCCGGCCTGACGCAGTTCGGCCTCCCGGGCGCGCTGGCCGATCCGCAGCTCCGCCTCTTTAATTCTGCCGGAGTCCAGACCCACGTGAACGAAGACTGGGGTGGGGGAGCGACGCTCTCCGGCGCCTTCTCCGCCGTCGGCGCCTTCTCGCTCCCGGCCGCCTCCAAGGATGCCGCCCTGCTCGTGCCGCTGGCCACCGGCACCTACACCGCGCAGGTCACCGCCACGAGCGGCACCGGCGTCGCCCTCCTCGAGGCCTATGACGCCGACGCCGCCGTCACCACCGCGCGCTTCGTCAACATCTCGGCCCGCACCCAGGTCGGCACCGGCGACAACGTCCTCGTCATCGGTTTCGTTGTCACCGGCACCGGACCGAAGACCGTGCTGCTCCGCGCCGTCGGCCCCGGCCTCACGCCGTTCGGCGTGGGCGGCGTGCTCGCCGATCCGCAGCTGCGCCTCTTCAACGCGGCCGGCACCGCCACCGACACGAATGACGACTGGGCCAGCAGCGCGGCCCTCGCGGCCGCGCACGGCGCCGCCTTCACGCAAACCGGCGCCTTCGGCCTCCCGGCCGCGTCCAAAGACGCCGCGTTGCTCGTGACGCTCCAGCCCGGTGCCTACACCGCCCAAGTCTCCGGCGTGGCCGGCACCACCGGTGTCGCCCTCGTCGAAGTCTACGAAGTTCCCTGAGCCGAGTTGTCTTCCCTCCGGCCGTCGTTGCGCCCCTTCGCCACGGCGGCCGGCTAGTTTCCTGTTCTCCCCACAACGTCCGTTAGTCTTGGTTGGCCCCTGCAGCCCCCGGCGGCGGGATTTTGACCCGTCCGTTGTTTTCATAGTCCAGCGTCGGTGACTCCGCGGGTTTCCGCGTGGATCTCCTTCGGTCTGTTCGCCCACTTACGCCCGCGGCCCCCCGCGTTCCCTCGCTCCTGCCTGTGCCCATTTCCCGGCATCCTCCCGGCCTGCTCCCACCATGATCCTTCGTCGCCTCCTCCTCGCCCTGTTCTGTGGTTTCCTTCCCGCGGTGGTGTCCGCTGTCCCCCAGCGCGCGCTGGTTAACCTTTCCGTGCGGACTTCGGTCGGAGCGTCCGGTTCGAGCGCCGTGTCCACGAGCTTCACGATCGAGGGCAGCGTATCCAAAACTCTGTTGATCCGCGCGGTTGGCCCGACCCTGGCCGCCGCTCCCCACAACGTGACCGGCACCATCGCCGATCCGTCCCTCGTGGTATTCGATGGGTTCGGCCAGCGCGTCGCGGAAAACGACAACTGGGGCTCCGCCGCGACCTCCCCTGCGATTGTCGCGGCCACCACCGCCGCAGGCGCGTTCGCGCTCGTCGACCACACCCCAGATGCCGCCCTTGTCGTTACCCTGGCCCCCGGCACCTACACCGCCCGCGTCGACGGCATCTCCGGCTCTACCGGCACCGCCCTGCTTGAAGTTTTCGACGCCGACACGGTCTCGCTGACCCCGCGGCTTGCTTACCTCAATCTCAAGTCCTCCGTCGCGAGCGGGGCCACGACCACCGTCGATTTTGTCATCGCCGCCGGCTCGAGCCAAAGCGTCCTGATCCGCGGCCTTGGGCCCGCGCTCGTTTCCTCCGGCGTCACCGGCACGCTCTCCAATCCCTCCATCAACGTCTTCAATTCCTCGTCCGTCTCCGTCGCCGCCAACGACAACTGGGGGTCCGCCGCCGCCAGTGCCCCCGTCGCCGCCGCCGCCGTCACCGCCGGCCTGCGCCCTCTCTTCGACGGCAGTGCCGACGCCGCCCTTCTCACCACGCTCGCCCCCGGTGCCTACACGATCCAACTTACCGGCGTCAGCGGTTCCGCCGGGACCGCTCTCGTCGAAATCGCCGTGGTCGACGCCGACCGCACCGACTTCGCCCCCGCGCTCCTCGGTCCCGTGCTTCCCGCTACCGGCGTCGCTTCCGGCTTCATGGCGTTCGGCAGCCTTGCCGTCGGCCGGCCCGCACCGAGCTATCAATGGATGAAAAACGGCGCCGGTGTTTCCGGTGCGACCAATCCCGCCCTCAGCTTCGCCAGCCTCGTCGACTCTGACGCCGCGAAC
>JBIKOK010000263.1:0-9241 GCA_044358025.1 Opitutaceae bacterium | reverse complement strand
TCGGCGCGGTCGAGGGTCAGGCGGGTGGCGTAGTCGCCGGCGGCGATTTTTTCGGTATGCGCGGCGAGTTGGCGGACCGGTTCGCTGATGCTGCGGGCGAGGACGAGGGCGAGCACGGCGGCGGCGGCGAGGGCCACGAGGGAGGTGAGCACGAGATAGTTTTCGAGCTCGCGGGCGGACCTCAGCTCGGGGGTGAGCGGGCGTTGTAAGACAAGCGCGACGGGATCCTCGCCGAGCATTTCGCGGAACTGGATGAGCGTGACGTAGCGGTCGTCGGGCAGCGCGACGATTTCGGTGGGGGGGCGAAGGGTATGGGCGAGGCGGTCGCGGTTGGCGGCGAGGACGGCGGCGAGGACGGGCGGGAGAGACGGGTCGGGCAGGGTGGTGGCAAGGACGCGGGGGCGGTCGGGCGGATCGAGGGAGACGTAGGTGAGTTCGACGGCGGTGGTCTCGCGGATTTTCCACGCGAAGGCGCGGTCGATGGGAAAGGCGAGGCCGAACCAGCCGAAGACATTGGGGTAGGGGGCGTAGTAGGGGACGACAATGAGGACGTGAAGCGCCTGCTGGAGGTAGGCGAATCCGCTGTGCTGGGGGAGGTCCTGGTCGGTGGCCTCACGGATCAGGACGCGGAAGGGGCCGGCGTTTTCGCTCTCCATGGCCGGATCGCTGTTGGCGAGAAGTTCGCCGTCGGCGTTGTAGAACGTGATGACCGGGGCGTTGACGCGGCCGGAAAAGCTCTGGAGTAGGGAGGCGAGCGTGCGGTTGTTGCCGGTGCGGCGGACCTGTTTGAGGGCGTCGTCGCCGGTCATGACCTTGGCGTTGCCCGCGAGCGATTCGATGCGCTGGCCGAGGGTGGAGCTGACGATGCGCGCGGTGAGTTCGAGGTTGGCGCGGGCGTGGTCGTGAGCGGTGCGTTCGTTGGCGCGGGAGACGACCAGGTAGGTCGTGGCGAGCACGGCGAAGAGCAGGCCGAGCAGGAGGCTGAGCAGGCGGAGACTGAAGCGGCGAAAACGGAGGGCGCGGGGGATCACGGCGGAGGTGCGGCGGGATTCACCGGGCGGACGCGCTCATTTGTAGCCGCCGCCGCCGCCGTCGGGGGCGCGACGAAGGCGTTTGTCGGGCTTGAGGCTGACGGAAATGGATTGGGTGGCCGAGGTGTCGGCGGTGACGACAATTTCGCGTCGGGCGTCGCCCTTGAGTCGCGGATGCCACACGTCGAGGCGATAGCGGCCGGGTGGAAGGTCCGCGAGCCGGGACGAGCCGTCGGCCGGGGTTTTGCGGAAATGAGGCGTGGCGAGAACGACGACGTAGGCGGACATCGCGTCGTGAATGTTGCAGCCGAGGGCGACGATGCCGGGTTGGTCAAAGACGAGGGTTTGCTCGGCGCCGGGTCCGTGGAGCGGGATCGCAAACGGTTTCGCGGGCGATTCGGAGTAGATCTGGTGGTGGATTTTGTCGCGGTTGGGAAAGCTGACGCGGGTGCCGACGCCCACGGCGGTGACGTACGGGGTGAATTCCTCGCCCTGTTGCGAAACGACGGCGGGTTCGGCCGGCGGCGGGACGGCCGCGGCGGCGGAATCGAGAGGCACGAGGGAAACGACGGTGTCGGCGACGGGCTGGCCCTTGTCGTCCTTGACGGTGACGACGACGGTGCCGGCGGCGAGGCGGGTGGCGGCCAGCCCGAGGACGAGCACGAAGAGAGGGAGGAGCGGGCGCGACATGGCTTTAGAAACGGTGCAGGAGGCCGAGGGTCCAGAGGTCCTGGCGATAGTGCACGCCGACGCGGTTGACGGTGGCGGTGCGTTCGTAGCGGAGCGGGAGGGACGTGTTGCGGCCGAGGGCGGGGGCGAGTTCGAGCCACCAGAAATCCGAGCGGCCGGTGACGCGGTAGGTGACCCAGCCGGGTCCGTAGGCGTCGGTGGTTTCGTAGGCGACGGTGTTGTAATACTGGCCGATGGCGGGCGTGATCTGGCCGGCGAGGGCGCGGGTCCAGACGGCGCGCGAGGCGTTGGCGGTGAAGTCGCCGAACAGGCTGCCGCGGCCGTAGGTGAGTTGCCAGGTGGCGTTGAGGTCGTAGGTCAGCGAGCCGAGGACGCGATGGGCGCGGACGTCGAACGGGGCGTGGGCGGCGTCGTGTTGCGACCAATCACCGGTGACCGAAGCGCGCCACGATTCGGTGAAGCGCTGCGAGAGGCGGAGCGCGGCGGTGGCGAGCCAGCCGGTGTCGCCGGGGATGCGGGCGGCGCGGCGCGCGAGGGCGACCTCGGAGGAGAGGACGGGCACGTAGGCGCCGAGGCCGAATTTCCAGCGGAGCTGCGTGCGGGCGCCGGCGGTGAACGCGGTGTTGCGTGGGTAGCGCGGGACGGACTCGTAGCCGGCGTCGGCTTCGGCGATCACGCTGACGCCGGTGGCGAGGGGAGTGAGGACGCTGGCGGTGAAGCGGGCCTCGTGCCGCAACGCATCGATCCCGTTGGTGGTCGAGGCGGTGCGGGCGATATTCTCCGCCCAGGTGGTGGTGGCCTCCATGCGCGTGCTGACGGGCAAACGCAGCGGGGCGGCGAGCGCAGCGGTGGGCGGCAGAGAAAGCAGGGCCAGGAGCGGGAAACGCCAACGCGGCAACCTCATGGGGTGAGCAGCGGTTGGAGCGCGCGCCAGACGGTTTCGGCCACCACGGCGTGGCCGCGGGCCGTCGGGTGGATCTGGTCGTCCTGATTCAGGGCGGGGTCGCCGCCGACGCCGGCGAGCAGGAAGGGGATGAGGGTGGCCGAGTATTTTTTCGCGAGCTCGGGATAGAGGGCGGAAAATTCGCGGGTATAGTCGGCGCCGAGCATCGGTGGCATCATCATGCCGGCGACGACGAGCCGGGCGGCGGGGGTTTTTTCGCGGACCCGTTCCATGATGCGCTCGAGACCGGCCCGGGAGATGCCGGGTTCGATGCCGCGGAGACCGTCGTTGCCGCCGAGCGCGAGCACGAACACGTCGACGGGCTGGCGGAGAATCCAGTCGATGCGGCGGGCGCCGCCGGAGGTGGTCTCGCCGCTCAGGCCGGCGTTGACGACCCGCCACGGGAGGCCGGCCGCCGCGATTTTCTCCTGAACGAGGGCCGGGTAGGCCTGGGTGGCGGGGTCCTCGAGCCCGTAGCCGGCGGTCAGGCTGTCGCCGAAGAAGACCAAGGTGCGCGGGTCGGCGGCGGAAAGAAAGGCGGTGACCACGCAAAAGCCGAAGAGGACGAAAAGGCGGAAGGGTTTGAGGCGGGAACGCGGAGTCATGCTGGCTTTTGTGTCGTTCGTGTCTTTCGTGGGCGGCTCCCATGATGAGTGATCAATCCATGCTTAAAGTCGAGCGGCTCACCAAAACTTACCGCACGGCGGCCGGGGGCGATCTCACGGTGTTGCGCGAGGTGAGTTTCGACATTCGCGCCGGCGCGAGCGTGGCGATCGTCGGCCCGAGCGGGAGCGGCAAGACCACGCTGCTCGGGTTGTGCGCGGGGCTCGACCGGCCCAGCAGCGGGACGGTGGGGATCGCGGGCGAGAGCATCGGCGAGATGAACGAGGATGCGCGGGCGTTGGTGCGCAACGCGCATGTGGGCTTCGTGTTTCAGAATTTCCAGCTGATCCCGACGCTGACGGCGTTGGAAAATGTGCTCGTGCCGGTGGAACTGGCGGGGGATTCCACGCGGGAGCCCGAGGCGCGGGAGCTGTTGGGGCGGGTGGGGCTCGGGGCGCGCTGCGATCACTATCCGGTGCAGCTGTCGGGCGGCGAGCAGCAGCGGGTGGCGTTGGCGCGGGCGTTCATGAACCGGCCGAAGATCCTGTTTTGCGACGAGCCGACCGGGAATCTCGACGGCGACACGGCGGCGGCGATGGTGGAGCTGATCTTCGGGCTCAACCGCGAGAAAGGCACGACGTTGGTGCTTGTGACGCACGATCTGGAATTGGCGAAGAAATGCGGGCGGATCATCCGGCTGAAGAGCGGGGCGGTGGTGAGTGACGAAGTGGCGTGAGGGCGGAATTTTTTTGCCCACGAAACACACCCAACACACGAAAGGAAACTCCATGAAAGAGCTGATCTACGCTGAAGAATGCTATAAAATCACCGGTGCATGCTTTGAGGTATATAAGGAAAAGGGCTGCGGTTTTCTCGAAGCTGTCTTTCAGGAGTGTTTGGCTCTGGAACTCGGATTTCAAAACATCCCGTTCGACGCGCAGCGGGTGCTGAGATTGAACTACAAGGGGACGCCCCTGCAGCAGGGCTATGTGGCGGATTTCGTCTGCTACGACAAAATCATCGTCGAAATAAAAGCCGTGTCTCATTTGACGGATGAGCATCGGGCGCAGGTATTGAACCATTTGAACGCGACGGGATATAGGCTCGGTTTGCTGGTCAATTTTGGGCATTTTCCAAAGGTGGAATGGGAGCGGATCGTGCTCTGATTTTCGTGTCGTTCGTGTGTTTCGTGGGCACTCCCTCTCTATGAATTTCATCCTCAAAATGGCCTGGCGGGATTCGCGGGCTTCGCGGCGGCGGTTGGCGCTGTTCTCCCTGTCGATCGTCCTCGGAATCGCCGCGCTCACGGGCATCGGGTCGATGGGCGAAAACCTGCGTCGCACGGTCGAGCTGCAGACGAAGTCCCTCCTCGGCTCCGATCTCGCGGTCACGGCGCGCAAGCCGTTTGACGAGGAGGCCATGAAGTATTTTCGCGGCGTCGGCGGCGAAGTGGCGACGGAGGTGGCGTTTGCCACCCAGCTCAATTTCACGAAAGGCGCCGGCGAGCGGAAGCTGGTCCAGCTCGTCGCGATGACGGGCGGATTTCCGTTCTTCGGCGAGCTGGTGACGACGCCCGCGGGCGCGCTGGCGCAGTTGGCCGACGGCCAATCGGCCCTGCTCGAGGAAACGCTCCTCGTGCAGTTCGGCGTGCAGGTGGGGGACGAAGTGCGGCTTGGCGCGGGCACCTTCAAGGTGGCGGGCGCGTTGAAAAAAATTCCGGGCGACGCGGCGGTGATCGCGCTGTTTTCGCCGCGGGTGTTCATCTCGCCGGCGGCGATGGAGGCGACCGGTCTGCTGAAGAAGGACGGATTCGCCCGGCACCGCGTGCACCTGAAGCTGCTGCCGGGCGTGGACGGCGACGCCCTCGCCCGGACAATGAAGGAGCGATTCCAGGGCGCGCGCTTCCAGTTCGACACCGTCGAAGAGCGCAAACGGCAACTCGGGACGACGCTGAAGGACATTTATTCGTTTCTGAGTCTGGTCGGATTTGTCGCGCTGTTTCTCGGCGCGGTGGGCGTGGCGAGCGCGGTGCATGTCTACATCAAACAGAAGGTCGCGACCGTCGCGGTGCTGCGCTGCCTCGGCGCGAGCGGCCGCACCGGGTTTGCCATCTATCTGGTGCAAGGCATCGGGCTCGGCGTGGTCGGCTCGGCGGTCGGGGCGGCGCTGGGCGTGGCCGTGCAGTTTGTGCTGCCGGTGGTGATGAAGGATTTTCTGCCGTTCGAGGTCGAACTGTTCATTGCGTGGGCCTCGCTCGCGAAGGGCGCGGCGGCGGGCCTCGTGATCTGCGTGCTGTTTACGCTGCTGCCGTTGCTCACGGTGCGGCGCGTGTCGCCGCTCGTGGCGCTGCGCTCGGCGCTCGGCGAGACCGCACGGATGGACCCGCTGACGCCGGTGGTTTACGTCGCGATCACGGCGGCGGTGCTGGGGTTCGCGATTTTGCAGACGGGGCATTGGCAGACGGGCCTGGGCTTCACGGGGATGATGGCGCTGGGTTTCGGTGTTCTCGGCGGGCTGGCGAAACTCGTGGCCTGGGCGGCGAAGAAATTCGTGCCGCGCAAGCCGCTCACCTACGTCGTGCGGCAGGGGCTGGCGAATCTCCATCGGCCGAACAACCGCACCGTGCTGCTGCTGTTGTCGCTCGGACTCGGGACTTTCCTGATGATCAACCTCGTGCTCGTGCGGGCGACGATCCTCGACAAGATCATGGGCGTGGGCGCCGGGGCGCGGCCGAACCTGATGTTCTTCGACGTGCAGGACGACCAGTTTCCCAAGCTCGAGAAAATTCTGAAAGACACCGGCACGCCGATCACGGTTTCGGCGCCGATCGTGACGATGAAGATCGCGTCGATCCGAGGGCAACCCGTCGCGGAGCTGTTGCAGGATGAAACGAAAGTGCTGACGCGGGCGGGGGCCGCCAAGGAGGCGAAGGGCGGCAAAGGCGGCGGGTTGGCGGCACGGTTTGGGGGCGGAGCGAATGCCAGCCAGCAAGCGCGCGACAGCGGGCGCATTCCGTCTTGGACGCTCACGCGGGAATACCGCTCGAGTTACCGGGGCAAGATCGACGAAACCGAAAAAATTTCGGCGGGTGAATGGATCGGCCGGGCGAAAGCGGGCGAGCCGCGCGTGCCGGTTTCGGTGGAAGAGGGATTGGCGAAGGACCTGCAACTCGCGCTGGGTGACGAGATCGTGTTCGACGTGCAAGGCGTGCCGATGCGGACCTATGTCGCGAGTTTTCGCACGGTGGAGTGGCAGCGGATGCAGCCGAATTTCTTCGTGTTGTTTCCGGAAGGCGTGCTGGAACCGGCCCCGAAAACCTTCGCGGCGGCGGTGCGGGCCGCCACGCCGGCCGACGCCGCGCGCGCGCAGGCGGCGGTGGCGCGCGAGCTGCCGGGCATTTCGGCCATCGATCTCGCGCTGATCCTCCAGACCTTCGACGGTATTTTCGCCAAGGTGGCGTTTGTGATCACGTTCATGGCGGGCTTCACGGTGGTGACGGGCCTTGTGGTGCTCGTGGGGGCGATTCTGACCGGGCGGTTTCAACGCATCAAAGAGACCGTGTTGCTCCGCACGCTGGGGGCGACGCGACGCCAGTTGACGCAAATCCAGCTGGTGGAATACGCCGTGCTCGGCGTGCTGGCGACCGTGACGGGCGGCGTGCTGGCGATCGCGGGCAATGCGTTGCTCGCGCACTATGTTTTCAAGACGAGCGTGTCGCTCCCGGTGCCGGCCCTGCTCGCCTCGATGGCGGCGGCGGTGGCGGTCACCGTCATCACGGGCTTGCTTGCCAACCGGGGTGTCGCCGACCATCCCCCTCTCGAAGTCCTTCGAAACGAAACATGAACCGCCGCGTTGTTACCTTCCACTACACGTTGCGCGACCCTGAGGGTCGCGTGCTCGATTCCTCGGCGGGCAATCCGCCGGTGTCCTACTTGGAGGGTGCCGGACAGATCATCGACGGGCTCGACCAGCGCCTGCGTACCGTCGCGGCCGGGGCGAAAACCCGCGTGGAGGTGCCCGCCGCCGAAGCCTACGGGGAACGCGATCCGGAGCAGGTGCAACGCGTGAAACGCGCCCTGCTGCCGGTCGACGGAGAGGTGCAGATCGGCGAGACGTTTCGTACGGGCGAAGATCGGCAGGCCCCGGTCGTGACGGTGGTCGGCATTGACGGCGACGAAGTGTTGCTCGACGGCAATCATCCGCTCGCTGGCGTGGCGCTCACGTTTGACGTCGAAGTCGTCGGCGCACGTGAGGCCACGGCGGAGGAGCTGAGCCACGGTCACGCGCACGGCGGAGATGCGGGCGGTGGCGGGTGCGGCGAAGGCTGCGGCTGTCACTGAGTTTTTCCGCGGGCCAGCGTTTGCGAGGGCGGCGAGCGCAGCGTGGTCCCTTCGTTCCACCGGCCGACGACCAATTCGATTTTCGGGAATTCCGGCGCGGCGAGGTCGCGCAGCAGCAGGCGGCTGAGCAACAGATCGACGGCGGCGGCGCCGATGCGTTCCGGACTTTGGCAGATGCCGGCGTAGCGCGCGGGGGCCGGGTTTTTGTCCAGCAGGGCGAGCCCGAGGTCGCGCGGCACGCGGAACCTGTGGCGGGCGAGGTAGCGCTCGATCTCCGCGAGATAGGCCTCGTATTGGTGGAGGACGATGACATCGGGCCGGTGGGTTGTGAACCACGCGTGAAACTCCGCTTCGTTCCAAGTCTCCGCGCGCAGGATCGCCACGGTGGGCGTCGTGCCGGCGCGCTCTTGCTCGCCGAGGAATGTCGCCGAGTAGAGATGGTCGGTGCGGCGGTCCCCCGAGCGGAGAATGGCCAGTCCGGGACGGCGATATCCGCGCCGGGCAATCTCCGCAAAAACGGTCCGCGCGTCGGCGGCAAAATGACTGACCACGCGATGCATCCGGCCGGGGATGCTGGCGCCTTGCGTGACCACCGCGAAGCGTTGGAGCGCGGGGGGGAACCCCTCGTCGGGGTCGAGACTGCCCAGGCAAAAGAGCCCGTGAATGCCGCGGGCTTCGAGGATGGTCGCGAGGCGGCGCGGCGTCATGCGCGGCGCCTTGAGCCAGAAGTTTTCCAGCTTGTAGCCGCGCAACGCGGCCCGGGCCCGGGCGCCTTCGAGCAGGGGTTCGAGGTGCCCGTAGGTCGGGTTTTGCCGCCACGGCTCCTCCTCGGGAAACAGGGCGATCGCGCCGAGGGTCGCGTGGTAGCGGGGTTGGGCGGACCGGCGCACCTCGCTCATCACCTCGGCGAGTTTGGCGTTGGGCACGTGGCCCTCGGCCCGGGCCGCATGCCGCACCTTGGCGCGCAGTCCGGGCGAGATGCGCGGACTGTCCTTGAGCGCGAGGGAAACGGCGGTGGCGGAGATACCGAGTTGGCGGGCGAGGGAGCGGACGCTCATGAGGGGTTGACGTAAACTAAAGGGCCGTTTGCGAGGGCCCGGCAATCGCCAAAGGTATTTCTTGAGTGCAGCCTACCCCGGTTGCGCCGCCTCCCCCCACCGCCGCCCTGAATTCGCCCTGACTTCATCATGTCTACTTACCTCTGGAAAACCCGCTGCCTCGTTCTGCGAACCGCGGCCTGCGCCGCCGGCTCGCTCCTCAGTGTTTCGCTGAGCGCCCAACCGGCGCCAAAACCCGCTGCGTCGGACGCTCCCAACGCGGGCGCAGAGACGGTCGTCCTCACGCCCTTCGAGGTCTCGACGAACCAGGATACGGGTTACGCGGGCCAGGACACGCTGTCGGGTTCGCGCCTGCGCACGAACCTCCGGGATGTGGCGGCGGCGATCAGCCCGATGACCGGGGAATTCCTGCGCGATATCGCGGCCACCAATATCGAGAGCGCCGTCGAATACGGCGTGGGCACCCGGATGGACACCGACGATGCCCGCACCGCCGGACCGGTTGGCGACGGCTACAATGACAGCATCCGCGGCATCCGCATCCGGGGCCTGCCGGGCGGTGGGCGCAGCATCAAT
>JBIKOK010000262.1:0-9269 GCA_044358025.1 Opitutaceae bacterium | reverse complement strand
ACGTGAATACCGCCGCCGGCGCGCCGATCGCCGGCGAAAGCAAGCCGCTCAGCAGTGAAACCGGCGATGGTTTCGAGTTCGGATTCAAGAGCGCGCTCTTTGGCGAACGGCTTTCCGGCACGATTTCCTATTTCGAAATCAATCGCGACGGCGTGGTCACCGCCGACATCCAAAAAAACCTCACCGATCCGCGCAACAACGACGGCACGACCAATAACGACGTCCGCTTCAACCAGAACGGTGGCCTGCAGCAAAGCACCGGCATCGACGCCGACCTCGTCTGGACGCCCACGGCGAATTTCCAAATCCTCGCCAACTTCACCTACCTCATCTCGGCCAAGGTGATCTCCGACCCCAGCGTCAATACGGTCAACATCAACATCAACGAACCCAACGCCCGGAAATACGACAAACTCTTCCGCACACGCCTCGCGAAGTCCCCCGAGTTTTCCACGAATCTCATCGGTAAATACACGTTTCGCACCGGAAACTTCAGCGGCACTTTTGTCGGCGCCGGCGTCCGTCACACCGGCGAGTATGAGGTCTCGGACAACGAGGTTTACGGCATCCAGGTGAAGGCGGAAACTCGTTTCGACGCCTTCGCCGGCTATGCGACCAAAATCGCAAAAATCCCCACCACGTTTCAGCTCAACGCGCGGAATCTGACGAACAAGATCAACGACGTCACCCGCGACGACGGTCTCGTGGTGCAGGCCCGGGTTTCGATGCAGTTCTGATCGGCTTCCCTGACTCGCCAGCAGAGCCTGAGTTCGCTTCTTCACCACGCCCGAGCGCAAATACGCTCGGGCGTTTTCATTTACCCTTCGGCCCGCACGACCTTCAGGTCAGCCGAACGGGGTCAGAGAAGCTTTGGGGTGTGGGGTCGAGCCAACTTGGTTCAGCGGTGCGATGTTGGCGCGTGCGCTCAATGATTCGGCGAACCAGAAATCGGATCGTCCATCGGGAGGCGGCGACATCGCACGGCTGCGACCAACGTCTCGTGTTGCGGATTTCTCCGTTCTCCATCCCGCCCCACGAAACGCTCACCCGCCATCGTTCACGGGAGCGTCGCCGTCGCTCCCTGGCCGGCGCGCCGTTTCGCAACGAAGAAGCCTGGCATGGCCAAAAGCGCCGGGGCAGCCGAACGGGGTCTGGCTTTGGGGTTTGGGGTCAGGCGGTGAACGCCGCCCGCTTTTCCGTCAGCTACTCGTTTGCGCCTTTCACGCGAAATCGCGCGCCGTTGCCACGCGTCCTGACGGCGGCCCTACGGCTCCGGTGATCCTCGCCGCCAGCCGCGAGTGCATTCCCTGATGGGGAACTCGAGGTGCGGTTGGGAGCTTCAATACACTTCGTCGTGGGTGCCCACCGCTTCGAGCAAGATGGCCTCTTGTCCTCCATGCCGAACACACTGAAACACGATGCGCAGATCGTATCCGGCGGAACAGGCCCACGATTTCGCCAGTTTCCCCTTTAGCTTGTGGGTGCGTAACGCCGGATGATGCGCATCCTCAACCAGCAGATCCAAAGCGGCCTGAAGATCGTCGCCCATGGAGGGATGCCGTTTCGCCAGTCGTCGCGCCGCGCGCAAAAACGCGCTGCTGGGCAGCAGCACGCGTTTCACGCTCGAACACGTTGCATGATCGCTCCCACGCTCACCGGCTTGCAGTCCCCACGGGCGAACTCGGTCCGGGACTCCTTCACCGCAGCGACGAGCTCAGCGCGTCGCTTCTCAGCAATTCGCCGGCGCAGCGTATCGGCGAGTTCCTCCTGTTCCTCCAAGGTAAGCCGGTCGGCTGCATCCAAAGTGGTTGCGAATGAGGTCATGCTTCAAAGCTGAACGACCTTCCCTGGGTTTTCAACTTCAGTTTGGACGGTTTGACCAGCCGCAAGGGGTTGGGGTTTGGGGTCGAGCGACGACCGCAGCCCACATTTTCCGTCACACGAGCTTCCATGCACCCGCGCCCGCAATTGGGATAACCCGCTCTTCCCTGCTCAAATCATCTCAACCAAAGCCATCCCCGGGGCAGAACCGGAAGGAGTTCTTATTACACGGACCGCGACTCGGCGATCAGTTCCTCGAGGCCACCAAGCCCGTAGCAGGCGCAGACGGTCCGCACCTCGTCCAATTCCAAATCGGGATTGCGGACCAGTATTCGATGATGTCCGCTTTGGATTTGTGCCCGCCAGCATAGAGTTTGAGCGCGATCAGGTGCGGAATCGGCACAATTTTAAGTGGACTGTCTTCGCGCACGACCAACGTCGAGAGCCGCTCGGCATCTTCGATCACCGCCGGGAAACGGCCGGCGTAACTGATGATCTGCACCAAGCCAAAGTCGCCGCTGACATCGATGACGCCCCCGAGCGGATCTGCTCCGTCGGGTTCCCGTAATTCCACGTCAAGCCCGGCCTCGCGCAGCGATGTGACCACGGCCCGCAGCGTGGGGAGGTCGGCGTTGACGCCCAGATCAAGCATCTCGGTCTGCCGCACGTAGTGATGGGCCGCGAGCGCCACCGCTCCAATCACGACTGCGTCAAGGTGATGTTGCGCCAAAACGGCGGAACCGCCTCCGCGGCCCGCAGCAGATCATCGGGGTGACTCACCCGGACGTTTTAGCCGGCCTGGGTTTGAGCCACGAGAAGCGGGCGCCCATAGTCAACGCGGCTGCAATCCGCTCCTGCACGGACAAGCGCCTGATCCGTTCCTGTTCGCGCTCGCGGGCTTGAGCCGCACACGCGCTCCGCCGGGGCCCGCGACTCAGGACTGCAGCAGTGGTGTTCGGGTCGTGGGCCATGAGTTTTGCCGATGGTCGAGTGTCAGGGAGCGCGCAGACGTCTCGAGGAGATTCCATGTCGGCGGTGGCTAATCATGAGAACAGAATCACGCCGGCGCACGAAAGCATCATGATATTCCCACTACCCGGGACCAGCCGAACGGGGACCAGCCGAACGGGGTCTGGCTTTGGAGTTTGGGGTTGAGCCGACATGGTTCAGCCGTGCGATGTTGGCTCGTGGGCTCGATGATTCGGCGAAACAGAAATCGGGTCTGCCGTGGGTAAGTGCGGACGTCGAACGGCTGAGACCAACGCCTCGTGCTGTGGATCTTTCTATTGTAAGTCCGCCGTTGGGCGGGCAACCCGGCCAACGGCCGGGCCTACACTTTGAAAACCACGGGGCGTGGGGACCAGCCGAACGAGTCAATTAATTGAAACAGGTCCTCGATCCTCGAAGCAGACACGGATTTGCCCGTGTCGACGAATCGCACGGAAGTTCGGCTCTACCACGGTCTATAACCCCGCGCTCCGACGTGGAGCGCGAAGACAGTCCGCGCTTCTGTCGTTGCCGAATTGATTCCCGCTCCTTTGCTCTGCTTCACGCCGCCCAACCTCGGGCGCATCGTTGGATCAACCCGCCCGTCTATCCCCTCATGTCCAAGCTCCTCACGAAAACCCCCGGCCGCCGCGACTTCCTCAAATCGACCGCTCTCCTGGGTGGCGCGGCGTTTGTGCTGCCCCGGTTCAGTATCGCCCAGTCCGGCGGTTCGCCGAACAGCAAGGTCAACATCGCGATGATCGGTGCGGGCGGTATCGCCGGCATGGCCTACGGCTCCTGCTGCGAGGAAAATGTCGTCGGTTTGTGCGACGTGGACGAAACGAAGTTCGGCCAACACAACAAAACCTACCCGGCGCTCGCGAACGCCAAGAAATTCGCGGACTTCCGCGTCATGCTCGACAAGATGGGCAAGGAGATCGACGCCGTCTGCATCAACACGCCCGATCACACTCATTTCGCCGCCACCCTCGAGTGCATGCAGCGCGGCAAGCATGTCATCACGCAGAAACCGCTCACGCATGACATCTGGCAGGCGCGCACGCTCCGACTCGCGGCCAAAAAATACAAGGTCGTCACGAACATGGGCAATCAGGGCCACACCTATGACGGCATTCGCAAGATGAAGGAATGGGTCGAGGCGGGCATTCTCGGTCAAGTGACCGAAATTCACTCGGGGATCGGTGGCCCGGATTGGAAGGGCGGCTATTTCCGCAAACCCGCCAAGTTTCCGCTGGCGGCCGAACCCGTGCCCGCGGGGTTGAACTGGGATTTGTGGCAGGGCCCGGTGGCGGAGACCGGCTTTAACTCGCTTTATCACCCGAGATTCTGGCGTGGATTTTGGAACTACGGCGGCGGCACGTTGGGCGACTGGTTCTGTCACATCGGCGACGGCCCCGTTTGGGTGCTCGATCTCTACGAGCCGACCGTGATCGAATGTGTCGAGCGCAGCGCCAACGAGGTGACCGACACCATGTGCCCGAACAGCGCCGTGGTGCGTTGGGATTTTCCGGCGCGCGGAAAGTTGGCGCCGTGCTCGCTCTACTGGAGTGACGGTCAGGCCAACGGCGGCCGGCCGGTTAAGACCTCCGCCGATTGGAACTGGTCCACCCAACATTCGGAGACGGGGAAAGTCACGGCGTCGGCGCCACCGAAAGCGGGCTCTTATTGGACCGGTAGCAAAGCCAACGCGTTTCTCGACAACCGCTCCAACAATCCGCGCCTGACGAACATGGAGAAAAACAACGCGCTGCGCGAAAGCGGCGCGCTGCCCGAGGCCAAGTATCGCCGCGTAAAAGGTGGGCCGCACCAGGAGTGGATCGATGCGATCAAAGGAGTGATTCCCGACACCGGCGCGAATTTCGAGTATGCCGCGCGGTTGACCGAGATCGATTTGCTCGGGGTGTTGGCGCAGCGGTTCGGTGGACGCATCGAGTGGGATGCCGCCAAGATGAAGATCACGAATCGCCCGGAACTGAACGCCTACCTCAAAGAGCCGGTGCGTCGCGGCTGGGAATACGGCGACGATTTGTGGAAGGCGTGAGCGCAGTTGGCGACGCGGGTTAAGGCCCGCGTCGAGTCGTGGCACTTCGGCTGAAACGCCGGAGCGCTCTGGTTGTTCACCACGGAAGCGTGGGCGGAGGGCGACCTTGGCCGGCTTTCAATGCTCTCTCAAATTAAGATTAACGCTCTCCGTGGTAGGAGCCCGCTTGCGGGCGATGATTGCGTCGGGAATCGCCCGCAAGCGGGCTCCTACCACGGACCGTAATTCGGCTGAGCTTGCGGGCGATGATTGCGTCGGGAATCGCCCGCAAGCGGGCTCCTACCACGGACCGTAATTCGGCTAGGCTTGCGGGTGATGATTGCGTCGGGAATCGCCCGCAAGCGGGCTCCTACCACGGACCGCAATTCGGCTGAGCTTGCGGGCGATGATTGCGTCGGGAATCGCCCGCAAGCGGGCTCCTACCACGGACCGTAATTCGGCTAGGCTTGCGGGTGATGATTACGTCGTGAATCGCCCGCAAGCGGGCTCCTACCACGGACCGCAATTCGGCTGAGCTTGCGGGCGATGATTGCGTCGGGAATCGCCCGCAAGCGGGCTCCTACCACGGATTGCAATTCGGCCAGGCTTGCGGGTGATGATTACGTCGTGAATCGCCCGCAAGCGGGCTCCTACCACGGCCCGTAATTCGGCTAGGCTTGCGGGCGATGATTGCGTTGTGAATCGCCCGCAAGCGGGCTCCTACCACGGATTGCAATTTGGCCAGGCTTGCGGGTGATGATTACGTTGTGAATCGCCCGCAAGCGGGCTCCTACCACGGACAGCAATTTGGCCAGGCTTGCGGGCGATGATTACGTCGTGAATCGCCCGCAAGCGGGCCCCTACCACGGACCGCTATTCGGCCAAGCTTGAATGCGAGTTGGAATAACGGCGTCCGGCCGCGCGCAGAATTTTCGTGTTACGGAGCTCGACCCGGCTGAAGATCGGGGTCCCCTTTCCCCATGCGCTTCAAAAAATCACCCGCCCAGATCCGCTTCCACCCGGCCGTTGTCTGGCTCGCGCTCGGTTGTGCGGCGGTCCAAGCGGCCGATTGGCCCCAGTGGCGCGGGCCTGACCGCAACGGAATTTCCGCCGAAAAAGGCTGGCTCGACCAATGGCCGGCCGCGGGCCCGACGATCGCCTGGCGGGCCCAAGTCGGTCTCGGCGCCTCGTCTTTCGTCGTGGCGGGCGGGCGCGTTTACACGATGGGTCATGCCGACGGGAAGGACACGGTGTTCTGTTTTGAGGCGGCCACCGGAAAACCGGTTTGGAAACACAGTTACCCGGCCGAACTGGGGAACAAGTTTTTCGAGGGCGGCACCACCGGCACGCCCACGCTCGACGGAGATCGGCTGTACGCGCTGAGCCGCTGGGGCGATGCGTTTTGCTTCGAGGCCGCCACCGGAAAGATTGTCTGGTCGGTGAATGTCCAAAAGGAAACCGGTTGCCCGGTCCCCGACTGGGGATTCACCGGTGCTCCGCTGGTGCTCGACGGGCGATTGATTCTGAATGTCGGCGAAGCCGGGCTCGCGCTGGACAAGGCCACCGGAAAAGTCCTCTGGAAATCTGCGGCTGAGAACGCCGGCTATTCCACGCCGCTCCCGGTCGAGCTCGCCGGTCGTTGGCTGGTGCTGCTGGGCTCGTCGAAGTCGTATCTCGCGGTCAGCCCCGTCGACGGCCAGGAGGCGTGGCGCGCGCCCTGGGTGACCGAATACGGCGTCAACGCCGCCGACCCTATTGTCAGCGGGGGAAAGCTGTTCGTCTCGACGGGCTATGGCAAAGGCGCGGCCCTGTTTGCACTGGGCACTGGAGCACCGGAGGAAGTGTGGCGCGTGCGGGCCTTTCGCACGCAACTCAACGCGGCCGTGCTCCACGACGGACACCTCTACGGCGTCGACGGCGACACGACCTCGATCGCCTCCCTCAAGTGTCTGGAGTTTGCGACCGGCACGGAGAAATGGGCGCACAAGGATTTTCGCACCGGTGCCCTGAGCATGGCCGACGGCCGGCTCATCGGACTCAGTGGCACGGGCACGCTGATGATTGCGCCCGCCTCGCCGGCGGGCTTTGCGCCCACGGCCTCGGCCAAGATTCTCGACGGCAAATGCTGGGCCGCGCCGGTGTTGGCCCATGGCCTCATCTATTGCCGCAACACGCGCGGCGACATCGTCGTGGTCGACGTCCGCAAGAAATAGCCGGGGTTCAGAGCCGGGAAATATTCCGTCGGCTTCAGCGTTGGTCAGAACGAAAACGTGCCGGAGAGGCGCCGGCGGTTCTCGCTGGGGAGGCGGATGACGGCGAAGCGGCCGGCGGGGTGGGCGGTGACGGGGAGGTCATCGCCGTTGCCCCAAGCGGTGTGCACGTTCAGGTGGAGGCGCCCGTCGCCGGGCCGTGCACCGGGCAACGGCGTCGAACGGCGCTGGTCGTTGCAACGGGATCGCTCCGCCGGCGTGAACAGAAAGAGTGAAAGCGAAAGGTCGGGGCGCAGAGGCCCTCCTGCTGCCGGACTGCGCGACCGGCAGGCGCGGGCGCGGGCAACCACTACGGCGCGCTGCTGCGCCCGGCGGGAGACGTGAGGGCTTGCAGGCGCGCGCGGAGGGACTCGGCGACCTGCGGGTGTTGGGCGATGACGTTGGTGCTCTCGCCGGGGTCGGACGCGAGGTTGAAGAGCAGCGGCGCGGGAATGCGGTTCCCGGTGAAGCGGGCGTCGGAGGGATTGGCCCCGCTGCCCATGCCGGAGACGGCGGCGTCGGCGTTGGCCGGGATAAATTTCCAGTCGCCCTGGCGGAGCGCGAGCGTGTTGGACAGGCCGTGGAGCACGGTGTGATCGCGGAGATTTTCCTGTGTCTCGCCGAGGAGCACGCGCGAGAGGTCGAGGCTGTCGGGCGCGGTGGTGGCGGACGATTGGCCGCCGGTGAGCCGGGCGAGCGTCGCGTGCAGATCGACGAGACTGAACAGCTGGTCGGAGACGCGCGGCTTGATGCGCGCGGGCCAGCGGGCGATGAGCGGCACGCGGCAGGCGCCCTCGTAGACGAGGTATTTCCAGCCGCGCAAGGGGCCGGCGGGCCGGTGGTCGCGCACGTCTTCGGCCGAGCGGTCGAAGTAGCCGTCGAAGAGCACGGGACCGTTGTCGCTGGTGAAAATCACGAGGGTGTTGTCGGCGAGGCCGAGGCGGTCGAGGGTCCGCATGATTTCTCCGGTGGCCCAGTCCAGCTGCTGGATGACATCGCCGCGCACGCCGGTCTCACTCGTGCGTACAAACGGCGGCTCGGCCACGCGCGGGACATGGGGCTCGAAGAGGCCGATGCTGAGAAAGAACGCGCCGGCTTTCTGGCGTTCGAGGTAGGCGATGGATTGGCGGACAACCGTCGTCGTGAGTTCCTCGTCTTTGAAGCGCGCGGACTGGCCGCCTTTCATGAAGCCGATGCGGCTGATGCCGTTGTGGATGATGCCGGAGTGCTGTTGGTCGGCGCCCTGTTTTAGCAGGTCGGGGCGTTCGAGGCCGGTGGGGCCGCCGCCGAGATTCTTGACGTAGCTCACGGCGAGCGGATCGGCGGGATCGAGGCCGACGACGCGGTGGTTTTCAATCCACACGGACGGCACGCGGTCCACGGTGGCGGGAATGATGTGGCAGTAGTCGAAGCCGATTTCGAGCGGGCCGGGCTTCACCGCGCGATTGAAATCCACGGCGACCTGGCCATCGCCGAGGCCGAGGTGCCACTTGCCAATGATGCCGGTGTGATAGCCGACGGCGCGCAACATCGCGGGCAACGTGTGGCGCCCCGGCGCGATCGCGAGCGGCGCATCGCCGTCGAGGATGCCGGTTTTCTTCGTGGGCTGCCGCCAGGCGTATTCGCCGGTGAGGATCGCGTAGCGCGTGGGCGTGCAGGTGGAGGACGGCGCGTAACCGGCGGTGAAGCGCACGCCGTCCGCTGCGAGGCGGTCCACGTTGGGCGTTTTGATGCGCGTGGCGCCGTAGCACCCGAGATCACCGAAGCCGAGATCATCGGTCACAATGAGCACGATGTTCGGCGGGCGGATGGCGGCGGCAGCCCGGGCGGCGGATGCAGACGCTCCGGCGAAGAGGGTGGCGCAGACCAAGAGGAGGCCGGCGGGGAAAGCGGTGAGGGATTTCATGGCGAGTAGAAAAATATGGCCCGAACATTCGGGGATGAAACAATCCTAGACCGTATGTTTCACACCCAACGTGACCCAATGTATTTCACCGGGGGCACGGAGCCCAGCCCGCCGAGGCCACAGAGCGGACAAGGTGCGTGGCTCGAATGGCGCTTAGATAAGCCCCGAGTGAAAAGGAAAGGGGCGATCATCGCAGGCGCCTGGAAACGGATACGCGCATCCGTCGGCGGGGCTGGGTGAGGAAGTGGTAGTTTTTCGGTCGTCG
>JBIKOK010000261.1:0-9285 GCA_044358025.1 Opitutaceae bacterium | reverse complement strand
CTGCGTCCGTGACCGGGTCCTTCGACCGCGAATCGTTTAATTTCGGTCGAACAGACTTTCACTGTTGTGGTGGTTAGTTTCATGGTCGCACTCACAGAGCGCACAGAGGCGGAACACAGAGTTCACGGAGCCCATCACCCTGGCTTGCTCCGTGTCCTCTGTGGCTGGGCTCCGTGTCCTCTGTGACTCCGGCCTTGGATTCATCCACTTGTGAACTATCCGGGCTAGGCGCTCAGCTCTGAGCTCTGAGCGCTCACCTGCATCCTTCCGCCTCAGTGCCCCGACCCTTTGCGTAAATTCCGCTGCTTCGACATGCTGAACATCAGCACCGCGCCCAGCACCGCCCACGGCACCATGAAGTAGAAAAAATAGGTGTAGCCCGTCTTGTCCAGCAGCCGCCCCAGAATCTGCATCGCCACCCCTGCGCCAATGTATTGGAAGGAATTGATACACCCCGAGGCGAACGCCGCCGCCTTCCGTCCGCCGATGTCCATCGCCGCCGCCGGACCGAGCAACGAATGCGTCGAGTTCGCCGTGAACGCCACCATCACAAACGCCACCGCAATCGCCGTCGCCCCGCTCACGCGCGACGCGATCAAGATCGTCACGATTTCGAGGCAGTAAATCCCCGCGGCCACCGGCGCGCGCCGCCCGTTGAACACGTGGTCCGAAATCACGCCCGAAATAAACGAGCCGGCCGACGCCACGAACGGAATCAGAAATCCCACGACCAAAAACAGCGGCGAGCCCAGGTCGATCTTGTGCACCTCCTGCATGTAGCGCGGAAACCACTGGTCCACCGTCTGCCGCACCGCCCCCGTGCACGCGTAGGCACTCGCCATGATCCACACGAATTTGTTCGAGACGATGGTCACAAACACCTCGCGCATGTTCGCCGTCACCTTGTCATCGTGGTCCGCCTCGCCCTTGAACACCCCGTGAAAGCCCGCCTCCTCCGGCGTGTCCTTGGCCCAGATCGCCAGCGCCACCGCGACGATCGTCGCGATCCCCGCCGGCACGAAAAAGAGCATGCGCCAGTGCTGCGCCGGCACCTGCCACATCCCGAGAAACACAAACCCCGCCAGCAGCGCCGGCCCGAGCTGGTTGATCGCCACCCGGCCGAGATTGATCATGAACCCGAACACGCCCGCAAACGTCCCGCGCTCCGTCGCGCTGAACCACGACGCGTTGATCTTGATGAACCCTGGCGCGCCAAACGACTGCGAGTAGCCGTCGATGCCCCGCAGCAAGATGAAGAGCCAAAGCATGCCCATGAACGACGCCGCGCCGAAGGCGATATTGCAGATAATTGTTCCCGCCGCCCCGATCAGCAGCGCCTTCTTTCCGCCCAGCCGGTCCGTGATCAGCCCGTTGACGACCTGCCCGACCGCATACGCGTAGAAAAACGAAGCGAGGATGTCGCCCATGTTTTCCTTCGAGAAATGAAACTCATCCGACATCGCCTTGTTCGCGATGGAGATGTTGTAGCGGCACATGTAGAAGCTCGTGTAGAGCAACCCCACGACGCTCCAGTTGAGCCCGCGCCGCGCCCCGTAGCCGGGCGGCAGAGCCAAACGCGCTGTCACTTTTTCTCCACCGGCGGCGGTCGACGAACTCATGGAGGTGCGGTTGTAGCTCAAAAAGTCCAACCTGCACGGAAATTCCTTTCCGGGTTTTCGCCCGCGACCGCCGCGCCTCCGTCGGGCGATCCGCCCGACCGCGCGGGCCGCGGCGCGCGAACGATCTGCCTCGCCACCGCGCCCCCTCCCCCCGCCTCCCCCCACCGCCCCACCCGCACCGCCGCAATCCCACCACGACGCCCGCGGCGCTTGCAGCCCCGGCCCGTTTCCTGCACCACCTGCCCAGCCATGATTCCCGCCGCCCCCTTCCGCCGCACCAAAATCATCTTCACCCTCGGGCCCGCCACCGAAAGCGAAGAAATGCTCGAAAAGATGATCCGCGCCGGCGCCGACATCATCCGCCTCAACATGGCGCACGCGAAACACGACTGGACCCGCGCCGTCATCCGCCGCATCCGCGCCGTCTCCGCCCGCCTCGGCCGCGACGTCGCCGTCATGATGGACATCAAGGGCCCCGAAATCCGCACCGGCGACCTCACCGTGCCCCTCGAACTCACCGCGGGCGAGATCTTCGATTTCACCGTCAAACCCGGCGCCAGCAGCATGGAGGGCGTCGAAGTCCGCTCCGTCGACGTCAACTACCAGGACCTCGTCAACGACATCAAGGTCGGCGACACCGTCCTCGTCGACAACGGCCTCCTCCGCCTCGAAGTCCTCGCCAAGGACGAGGCCCGCATCCGCTGCCGCGTCCTCATCCCCGGCGAGCTCAAATCGAAACGCCACATCAACCTCCCCGGCGTCAAAGTGAACCTCCCCTCCTTCACCGAAAAAGACCGCGCCGACACCACCGTCGGCCTCGAGGAGGGCATCGACTTCGTCGCCCTCTCCTTCGTCCGCGCCGCCAAAGATGTCGAACTCCTCCGCGCCTTTCTCAGCGAAAAAAAATCCCGCTGCCGCATCATCGCCAAAATCGAGGACCAGTCCGCCATCGACAACCTCGACAGCATCGTCGCCGCCTGCGACGCCCTCATGGTCGCCCGCGGCGATCTCGGCATCGAGTGCCCGTTCGAGGAACTCCCCGTGATCCAGCGCCGCGCCGTCCGCGCCTGCCTCGCCCAGGGCCGCCCCGTCATCGTCGCGACCCACATGCTCGAAAGCATGATCTCGCAGCCCGTCCCCACCCGCGCCGAAATCACCGACGTCGCCAACGCCGTCTTCGAACTCGCCGACTGCGTCATGCTCTCCGGCGAGACCACCATCGGCAAATACCCGCTCGAATGCGTGCAGATGCTCGACAAAATTTCCCGCCGCATCGAGGCCGAGGAGGCCCCTAACACCCGCGAACCCGCCGTCTTCACCGGCGAGCGCATGAAAGTCCTCCACTCCGCCGTCGTCCTCGCCAACGAACTCCCGCGCTCGAAACTCCTCACCTTCACCCGCCACGGCTTCATGGCCCAGGGCCTCGCCGCGCTGCGCCCCGCCTCCGCCCCGATCATCGCCTTCACCCCCTCCCCCGAGGTCTTCCGTCAGCTCCGCCTTCTGCGCTCCGTCGAACCCTACCTCATGCCGCTCGGCTCCGAGCCCGACGTCACCATCGAAAACGCCATCGCCCTCCTCCGCCGCGAGGGCCGCATCGCCCCCGGCGACAAACTCATTGTCGCCACCGACATCGTCTCCCAGGACCGCCTCGTCGACAGCGTCCAGCTCCGCACCGTGCGCTGACCCGGCTTGCTCTTTCCGCTCCATCGTCCGCGTTCGGCCGGGCAACACGGGCCCCGGCCCGACCGGGCCCCGGGCGCGCACAAGCGAAAGCGGCCTCGGGCCGATCCCCGGTCGCGCGCAGCCTGCTCGGTGCCCGCCGCGTTTTTCGCCCGCCACCCCTGCGCCCGCTCGTGCGCTTCCGTCCGGCCCGTTGCGGCCGTCGTTTTCCTGAAATCCGGCTCAGCGCGAATCGCGGCAAACCCACCCCAAAAAAAACGACTTCGCCCACCGTCCCATTCGAACGGCCCGAACGCCGCACCGCGCACGCGTGTTCTCGCTGGCCCGAAACGTCAAAATGACGCTGTGGTTTTCGGCCATGCGCGCGCCGGAGGGGGCCCGTTCGTGCGCGCGGCGCCCGGCCGGCGAGCGCTTCATCCCTCCGCCATCCATCGTGGCCCGGCCGTTCCAGCCCGTGTCCGGGTTCGCCCCACCCACGGGCTGGAAAGCCCGGCCACGTCCGATCCACCCCACAATTTCCCCAGCCGCCCCCCGCAGATCGTCCGCGGCCCGCCCGGCTCCGCCCCCGGCAGCGCGTCCCCTGCACCCGCGAAACGCCTCCGGCACGTCCGCCGCCGCACCGCTCGTCGCATGGATCGACCACGTCAATTTTCTGGTAGCGTTGCCGTTCCCGATGACTCACTGTCCGCGACCTTCTCCTCCGGAGTCTTGCTCCGGCCGTCTTCCGGCTCCCACCTCTGGCTCTTTTCACTCCGCACTCGGTCCCTTTTTTCCGTCACCTCCCCTGCGTCGCATGAAATCTCTCCGCCCCTCCGCCGCCCCGCTCCTCTCCGCCCTCCTCGCCGTCGCCGCACTCCTTGCCCCGGCGGCCCGCGCGCAGGAACCCCGCCTCTCCAACATCTCCACCCGCGCCCTCTCCGGCACCGGTGCCTCCGTCCTCACGGCCGGCTTCGTGATCGGCCCCGGCGCCAACAAACAGGTCCTCATCCGCGCCGTCGGCCCCACGCTTTCCAGCTTCGGCCTCACCGGCGTTCTGACCGATCCCGTCCTCACCGTCTATAACAGCGCCAACGTCGTCGTCGCCTCCAACGACAACTGGGCCACCCCCGTCGGCCCCGGCGCCGCCACCACCGCCCAGCTCTCGGCCGCGTTCTCCTCCGTCGGGGCCTTTGCCTTCGGCACCACCACCACCAGCCGCGACTCCGCCCTGCTCACGACGCTTGCCCCCGGCAACTACACCGCCCAGGTCGCCGGCGCCGGCGGCACCACCGGTATCGCCCTCGTCGAAGTGTACGAAATCGGCGGCGCCAACGCCGGCGCCAAACTCGTCAACACCTCCACCCGTCTCCAAATTTCCGCGACGTCCGCCCCGATCATCGGCCTCACCATCGCCCCCGGCACCGGCACCCGCAAACTCCTCGTCCGCGCCTCCGGCCCCGCCCTCGCCGCCTTCGGCCTCACCGGCACCCTTGCCGATCCCGCCATCCGCCTCACCAGCTCCCTCGGCACCGTCCTCGCCACCAACGACAATTGGGGCACCCCCTCCGACACCCGCGCCGCCAACGCCCTCGGCCTCACCAACGCCTTCGCCCTCGCCGGCGCTTTCGCCTTCCCCGCCGGCAGCCAGGACGCCGCCGTCCTCGTCGACCTCGCCCCCGGCAGCTACGGCCTCCAAATCACCAGCAACGACGGCACCAGCGGCCTCGGCCTCATCGAGGTCTACGACCTCACCCCCGCCAACCCGCCCACCGTCACCCTCGCCGCCACCCGCGCCACCAGCGACGAGTCCGGCAACAACCCCGGCGAATTCACCCTCTCCCGCACCGGCGACACCGCCCTCCCGCTCACCGTCAACTACGGCGTCGGCGGCTCCGCCGTCAACGGCTTCGACTACCCCCCGCTCCTCGGCACCGTCACCATCCAAGCCGGCGCCTCCAGCGTTAAAATCCCGGTCTCCCCCAACCCCGACGTCCAGAGCGAAGGCACCGATACCGTCGTCCTCACCCTCGCCACCGGCGGCGCCTACCTCATCGGCGCGCAAAACTCCGCGACCATCACGGTCGCGGACAGCCCGGCCTCCCTCTACGTTGCCTCCGTCCGCCCCACCGCCACGGCCACCGCCGGCTCCGCCGCTTCCGGCACCGCCACCATTCTCCTCAGCTCCAGCGGCACCCTCGCCGCCGTCAACGTCTCCTTCTCCAATCTCAGCTCCGCCATCACCAACGCCTACCTCGTCCTCGGCACCAACGAGGATTTCGTCTTCAGCCTCGGCACCGCCGGCCAGGTCAACGGCGCCCAATGGACCTTCACCCCCACCGGCCAACACACCGGCCCCGCCCTCCTCGCCGCCCTCAAGAGCGGCAACATCGCCGTCCGCATCGATACCGCGAAATACCCCTCCGGCGAAGTGAAGGGCGCGTTCATCCAGGGCACCGGCTCCCGCACGTTCACTCCTCCGGACGCCGTGCCCGCCCCCAGCCTCACCGACGTCACCGCCACCGAAGCCGCGCGCTTCCTCACCCAAACCACCTTCGGCCCCACCCGAGCGGAAATCGACGCCCTGACCGGCGCCAGTCTCGACACCTGGCTCACCACCCAGATGGCCCTGCCCTTCACCTCCCACCGCACCGCCATCCTCGCCGACCGCACCACCTTCGGCGGCAGCGGCAGCTTCACCAACTGGAACGCCATCCACGGCCCCAACCGCCAGGCCGCCTGGTTCAAACTCGCCCTCACCGCCCCCGACCAACTCCGCCAGCGCGTCGCCTTCGCCCTCAGTCAGATCCTCGTCATCTCCGAAGTCGCCCTCGGCGACGACAGCGACGCCGAACCCCTCGCCCACTACTACGACCAGCTCGGCAACGCCGCCTTCGGCAACTTCCGCACCCTCCTCCAAACCGTCACCCTCAGCCCGATGATGGGCCGCTACCTCAGCTCCCTCCGCAACTCCAAGGCCGACCCCGTCACCGGTCAGACCCCCGACGAAAACTACGCCCGCGAGGTCATGCAGCTCTTCACCATCGGTCTCGTGCAACTCAACCCCGACGGCACCCTCGCCCTCGGCGCCGACGGCCTCCCCGTTTCCACCTACAATCAAAAAACGATCACGGAAATGGCCAAGGTCTTCACCGGTTGGGGCTATCCCTCCACCAACCTCACCCAGTTCCGCACCGCCGGCCGCAATCTCATCAGCCCGATGCAGGTCTTCCCCTCCAACCACGACGACACGGCCAAGGATATCAGCCCCGTCAGCTCCACCGTCATTCCGGCCGGCCAGGGTGGCGTCAAGGACCTCCAGAGCGCCCTCGACGCCCTCTTCAACCACCCCAACACCGGTCCCTTCATCTCCAAACTCCTCATCCAACGCCTCGTCACCAGCAACCCCAGCCCCGGTTACGTTTACCGCGTCGCGCAGAAATTCGAGAGCAACGACTCCGGCGTCCGCGGCGATCTCGGCGCCGTCGTCCGTGCCATCCTCACCGACAACGAGGCCCGTTCCCCCGCCGTCGCCAGCAACGTCGCCTACGGCAAACTCAAGGAACCCCTCCTCCGCCTCACCGGCCTGCTCCGCTCGTTCGGCGCCACCTCCACCAGCGGTCGTTTCCTCGGCTACCGCCACACCGTCGATTTCGTGCCGATCACCAGCACCACCCCGAAGCCGGCCACCGCGGGACAAATCAACACCACGCCCAACGCCTTCTCCGCCACCCGCCTCGACGGCGTGCAGGGCAGCATCGCCCAAGCCGCCCTGCGCTCGCCCACCGTCTTCAATTTCTACCATCCCGACTACGTCCTGCCCGGCGCGCTCGCCTCCGCCGGCCTCGTCGCCCCTGAGTTCGAAATCACCGACGATAACTTCGCCATCAGCGTCCCCAACTTCCTCCGCACCTTCGTCAACTCGGCCATCCCCACCTCCGGCGGCGTCCCCACCGCAGCCGCCCCCTACGCCCTGATTCTGAACACCACCTACGAGGAATCCCTCGTCCCGACCCCCACGGCCCTCGTCGATCACCTCAACCGCCTCCTCTGCGCCGGCACACTCCCCACCGCCGCCCGCACCCGCATCGTCGCCGCGCTCGCTGCCCTCCCCGCCGCCACCACCACCACCGACCGCGCCAAATCCGCGATTCTCCTCGTCCTCACCGCCCCCGCCGCCGCCATCCAGAAGTAAAGTAGGGCGGGTCTTCGACCCGCCCCTCCCGTGCCGTTCCTCAGCCAGTTCCCCGCTCTCAACTCTCAAGCTCTCAACTCCCACCTTTTCCGCCCCCCATGAGCAAAAAATCCGCCCCCGAAGTCTCCCGCCGCGAATTCCTTGGCAGCGCCTGCTGCGCCGCGGTCGGCGCCACCGGTCTCCTCTCCGCCCTCGGCAGCCTCCGCCTCATGGGCGCCGCCGCCAGCCCCACCAACGGCCCCCAGATCCCCACCGTCGCCGGCGCCCCCATCGCCGGCGATTACAAAGCCCTCGTCTGCCTCTTCCTCAACGGCGGCAACGACGCCAACAATCTCATCATCCCCATGGGCTCCGGCTACGCCGCCTACAAGTCCGCCCGCTCCAACCTGGCCCTGCCCGAGGCCAGCCTCCTCCCCCTCGCGCCCAAAACCTCCGACGGCCGCTCTTGGGGTCTCCACCCTTCTGTCGCCGAGCTCCACCGCCTCTTCGACTCCGGCCAGGCCGCGCTCCTCGCCAACACCGGCACCCTCGTCTACCCCACCACGAAGAACCAATATTCCCGCGGCACCATCCCGCTCCCACCCCAACTCTTCTCCCACAGCGACCAACAGGTCCAGTGGCAGCACAGCGTCCCCGACAAGCCCACCTCCACCGGCTGGGGCGGCCGCACCGCCGACCTCCTCAACGCCTTCAACACGAGCGACAAGATCTCGATGTCCATCAGCCTCGCCGGCAAAAACACCTTCCAGGTCGGCGCCAAGGTCAGCCAATACGCCATCAACACCGGCGGCGCCGTCTCCCTCGCCGGCACCACCTCCAGCCTCAATCCCACCACCCTCGACACCATCCGCTTCCGCGCCCAAAAGG
The DNA here is from genome assembly GCA_044358025.1 of Opitutaceae bacterium. Classification (GTDB taxonomy): domain Bacteria; phylum Verrucomicrobiota; class Verrucomicrobiia; order Opitutales; family Opitutaceae; genus GAS368. The sequence continues at coordinate 948 of JBIKOK010000261.1, read as the reverse complement.
ACATTTTCGCCCAAAGCCAGTCCTCCCTCTTCGAGACCGCCTTCGCCACCGCCTCCGGCGAGGCCATCGTCAGCGCCGACCTCCTCAACACCGTTCTCGCCGCCTCCGGCACCCTTGCCACCGTCTTCCCCAACACCAGCGCCGGCAACCAGCTCAAAATGGCCGCGCGCCTCATCGCCGCCTCCCCCACCCTCGGCCTCAAACGCCAAATCTTCTTCGTCCAACTCGGCGGCTGGGACACCCACGCCGCCCAGCTCGACAACACCACGCCCACCGTCGGCACCCACGCCGGCCTGCTCATGCAAATCAGCCAAGCCGTCGACGCCTTCTACAAGGCCACCCTCGAACTCGGCGTCTCCAACCAGGTCACCACCTTCACCGCCTCCGACTTCGGCCGCACCTTCCGCTCCAACGGCGACGGCTCCGACCACGGCTGGGGCAGCCACCACTTCATCGTCGGCGGCGCCGTCAAGGGCACCGACCTCTACGGCAAAATGCCCACGCTCACCGTCAACGGCCCCGACGACACCACCCAAGGCCGCTGGATTCCCACCACGAGCGTCGATGAATATGCCGCCACCCTCGCGACCTGGTTCGGCGTCAGCACCACCGACCTTCCCACCGTTTTCCCCAACATCGGCCGCTTCGCGAAACCCAACCTCGGCTTCCTTTGATTCCCCGGTGGGCCGCTTCGCGAAACCCCACCTCGGCTTCGTCTGCTTCCGCGGTGGCCGCTTCGCGAAACCCCACCTTGGCTTCGTCTGCTTCCGCGGTCGCCGCTTCGCGAAACCCCACCTTGGCTTCGTCTGATTCCGCGGTGACCGCTTCGCGAAACCCTACCTTGGCTTCGTTTGCTTCCGCGGTCGCCGCTTCGCGAAACCCCACCTTGGCTTCGTCTGCTTCCGCGGTCGCCGCTTCGCGAAACCCCACCTTGGCTTCGTTTGCTTC
>JBIKOK010000063.1:0-30880 GCA_044358025.1 Opitutaceae bacterium | reverse complement strand
CGGGATCTCGCGCGCTACGTGGACGAAAAGGCGGTGCCCGCGCATCCGCTCGAAATCATGGAGCGACGGAAGTCTGCCCAGCGAGCGCCCACCGCGATCCCGGCGATCTCCGCGCCCGCGCCCGCGCCCCCGGCCCGGCCTTCCACCCCGTAGCCGTGGTGGCGGCCCAGCGCCCCACCCGCGGAGCGGCCGGCCCACCGCGGATGGCGCTTGCCGGACAGTGAGCGCGCCCGCCCCGCCGCCCGCACTTCCGTCGTGACCTCCGGCCGCGAACGCGGCTTCTTGGCGGCTTGCCCTCATCGCTGACGCTCCAACCCATCGGCTTTCTCCGCACCCGCCAGCAGGTCAAGTTCCAGGCCGGCCACCAACCTTCGGCGGCCACCGCGGAGCGCAACGCACTGGAGCTCCTCCCGGGCTGCGGCTACGAGGACGCCCTGCGCGATCTCGCCGGCTTCGAACGCGTGTGGTTGCTCTGGTGGTTTCACCGCAACGAGGGCTGGCGCCCGCTCGTGCTCCCGCCGCGCGGTCCGATCCAACGCCGCGGCGTCTTCGCCACCCGTTCGCCCCACCGCCCCAATCCCCTCGGCCTCACCCCCGTGACCCTCCTCGGCATCAAGGGCCGCACCTTGCTCCTCGGCCCCTGCGACCTCGTCGACGGCACGCCCGTGTTCGACCTGAAACCCTACGTCCCGTCCTTCGACGCCTTTCCCGATTCGCGCGCCGGCTGGATCGATGAGGTCGACGCGGCGATGGGCGAACCGCCCAAATTTTCCGTGGCGCTCGCGCCCGCCGCCGACACCCACGCGCGTTGGCTCAAAGAGCACTGGGGCATCGATTTCATCCCGCGCCTGACCGAACTCCTCGCGCGCGATCCCTCGCCGCACCGCACGCGCCGCATCCGCCGCCGCGGCCCCGTTTTTTCCGAGATCGGCTGCGGCGCCTGGCTCGCCGTCTTTAGCGTCGAGGCCACCGCCGTTTCCGTCCACTCGCTCAAGCCGGCTTACCCGATGTCCTTTCTCGTGCGCGACGGCTATCAGGACATCCCCGACCGCGACGCCCAAGTGGCCTTCCTCGCCCAGTGGCCTTCGCTGCCGGCGACCCGCGAGAACCCCGCGCCACCTTAACGCCCGGCCCGGCAAACCCCCGGCCGGAACGCCCGCCCGCCGCCGAACTCACCGGTTACTTAGTTTCACCCGATCAATCCGCTTGTCGTCCCGGTGAAACCTCCGCCTTACTCCTTCGTCTTAGCGCCGCCAGCCGGTCGCGCCGCCGCCGCCCCGGTCCTCGCCCCGCCCCCCACTCCCCTTCCCCACGCATGCCCCTGCCCCTTGCCCCCCACCTCTGGCGACCGAACCGCCGCGAATTTCTTTACGTCGGTCTCCTCGGCACCGTCGGGATGACGATGAGCGATCTGTTTCGCTCGCAGGCCCGCGCGGCCGGCGTCGCCCCGCTCGCCGCCTCCGGTCTCGGCCAGGCCAAATCCGTCATCAACATTTACCTCCCGGGCGGCATGTCGCACCAGGAGTCGTTCGACCCGAAGATGACCGCGCCCGTCGAGTACCGCGGCCCGCTGGAAGCCATCAAGACGAACGTCGACGGACTCTATTTTTCGGAAAACCTGAAGGAGACGGCGAAAATCGCCGACAAGATCACCGTGATCCGCTCGATGACCCACGGCGAGGCCGCCCACGAACGTGGCACGCACGCGATGTTCACGGGCTACCGGCCCAGCCCCGCGATCCAATATCCCAGCATGGGCAGCGTCGTGTCCCACGAGCTCGGCCCGCGCGCCGACCTTCCGCCCTACATCCTCATCCCGAACCAGACGACACCCTTCGCCGGCACCGGCTACCTGGGCGCCGCGTTCGGCGCCTTCGCCCTCGGCAGCGATCCGGCCACCGATAACTACGCCGTGCGCGACCTCACCCTCCCCAGCGGCATCGACGCCGCGCGTTTCGCCGAGCGCCGCGAAATGCGTTCGGTGGTCGACGCGCATTTCAGCGCCCTCGAGAAATCCGACGCGCTCGACGGCATGGATGCCTTCTACCAACGCGCCTACGCGATGATCAGCTCCGCCAAGGCCCGCGCCGCCTTCGACATCAAAGCCGAGCCGAAAAAGACCCGCGACGACTACGGTCGCAACGCCGCTGGCCAGCGCATGCTCCTCGCCCGCCGCCTCGTCGAAGCCGGCGTGCGTTTCGTCTCGCTCACCTACGGCGGCTGGGATCACCACGACAATATCAAGCGCGCCAACGGCACCCAGATGCCCAATTTCGACAAAGCCTACGCCGCCCTCATCCGTGACCTCGACGAACGCGGCCTGCTCGATTCCACCCTCGTCGTGGTCAACACCGAGTTCGGCCGCACGCCGAAGATCAACGCCACCGGCGGACGCGACCACTGGCCCAAGGTGTTCAGCATCGCCCTCGCCGGCGGCGGCGTGAAACGCGGCTACGTCCACGGTTCCTCCGACGCCACCGGCGGCGAGCCCGACAACGACCCGCTCAGCGTCGAGGACTACGCGGCGACCCTTTTCCACCAGATCGGCATCGACCCGGCCAAAACCTTGATGAGCCCCGGCGGCCGCCCCCAGGCGATCGTCAAAGACGGCCACGTCGTCAAAGAACTCCTGGCCTGAGCCATGGTTGCCCCGCGCGCAGGATATCTTGCCCGACCGCTGACGACGGTGGTGGCCGTTTTCGCCGCCTGCTTTGGCGCGACCGCCGCCCTCGCCGTCGCGCCCAACTTCACCGCGATCGCGCCCGCGGGCGGGCAGCGCGGCACGTCGGTCGAAGTGACGCTGCGCGGCGAGCGCCTCGCCGACGCCCAGGAGGTCTTCTTTTACTCGCCGGGCCTCACCCTCGAAAAAATCCGCGACGCGAAGGACAAGGAGGTGAAGGTCGTTTTCCAAATCGCCCCCGACTGCGCCATCGGCGAGCACGCGCTCCGCATCCGCACCGCCGGCGGAATTTCGGCGCTCCGACTCTTCTACGTCGGCCCGTTTCCGTCCGTCGGCGAAAAGGAGCCCAACCACGCAGCCGCCAAAGCTCAGCCCGTCGCGCTGAACTCCACCGTCGAGGGCACGATCGGCAGCGAGGACGTGGATTTCTTTTCGGTCGAAGCCACCCAAGGTCAGCGTCTGTCCGTCGAAATCGAGGGCGCCCGCCTCGGCCGCACGCTGTTCGATCCGATCATCACCGTGCAGTCGGCCGACGGCCGCGTGCTCGCCGCGTCCGACGACACCCCGCTGCTCGGCCACGACGGCTGGGTCTCGCTCCTCGCGCCGACCGACGGAAAATTTTTGATCCAGGTGCGCGACATGACCTACACCGGGGCCGGCCATTTTTATCGGCTGCACGTCGGCACATTCCCCCGCCCCGCCGCTGTCTTCCCTCTGGGCGGGCAACCCGGCGAAACCCTCGCCGCGAAATTTAGCGGCGATCCCGCGGGCGATTTCACGCAGCCCGTCACTCTCCCGACGGCGACGATCACCCCGCCGCGATTCGGCCTCATCGCCGACCAGGACGGCGTCGCACCGTCGCCCAACTGGCTGCGCGTGTCCGCCCTCCCCAACGCCCCGGCCGTCACCCCGGGAAACGCTCTCGCGAGGGCCACCCCCCTCCACGCGGCTGCGCCCCTCGCCTTCAACGGCGTGCTCGCCACCCCGGGCGACGCCGCGTTCTTCCGGTTCACCGCGAAGAAGGACCAAAACCTCGATTTCCAGGTCTACGCCCGCCGCCTCGGCTCGCCGCTCGACTCCGTCCTCACCGTCTTCGACGCCAAGGGAAAATCTCTCGGCAACAACGACGATGCCGCCGGCAATCCCGACAGCGCCGTCCGCGTCAAAATCCCCAACGACGGCGACTACACCGTCAAGGTCGCCGACCAACTCGCCCGCGGCGGTCCGCGCTTCACCTACCGCGTCGAAATCGCCGAAGTCGCCCCCACGCTCACGCTCTCCATTCCGGACACGGCCCGCTACGACAACGAAACCCGCAAATCGCTCGTCGTCCCGCGCGGCAACCGCTTCGCCATCTTGCTCAACCTCACTCGCGACACGTTTAACGGCGACCTCGCGGTCACCTTCGACGGCCTGCCGGCGGGCATCACCGCCTTCGCCGACACCGTGCCGGGCAGCCTCTCCGCGGTGCCCGTGGTGTTTGCGGCCGCCGCCGACGCGCCGATCGCGGGCGCGCTCCTGACGCCCGCCGCCCGTGCGACCGACTCCTCCGCCGCGAAAGCCAAAGACCTCGTCAGCCGCTTCCGCCACACCGTCAATTGGGTGCGTATCCAAAACGACACCGGCTACAGCAAGTCCGAGGTCAGCCAGATCGCCGCGGCCGTCGTCGACGCGGTGCCCTTCGCGGTGCGCATCGTGGAACCGAACGTTCCGCTCGTCCAAAACGGCGAGACCGCGCTGCAAATCATCGCCGACCGGCAGGAGGGATTCGACGAACCCATCACGGTCAAAATGCTCTGGAACCCGCCGGGCGTCACGTCGCCGCCCGACCTCGTGATTCCGAAAGGCGCCGCCTCGGCCGCCTACAAACTCAACGCCTCCAACAAAGCCGAGGTGCGCAAATGGCGGACCGCGGTGGTCGCCACCGCCACGGTCCAGGGCGGCGCCGCCTACGTCTCCTCGCAGCTCGCCGAGTTGGAAATCGCGGCCCCCTTCCTCGCCGGAAAAATCGATCTCACGAAGGTCGAACGCGGCCAGTCCGGAAAGCTCGTCTGCAAGTTGGAGCAAAAAGTCCCGTTCGCCGGCCAAGCCGTCGCCCGCCTCGTCGGTCTCCCCGCCAACACCACGGCCCGTGACGTCGAAATCACCCAGGACAGCCAGGACGCCGTCTTCGAAATCATCACCACCGCCAAGAGTCCGCTCGGAACCCACAAAAACGTGTTCTGCCAGGTAACCCTCACCCGCGACGGCGAGCCGATCACGCACCTGATCGCGCAGGGCAGCGTCCTGCGCATCGACCCACCGCGCCCGAAGCCCGCCGGCGACAACCAACCCGTCGCCCAGGCGAAACCGGAGTAATCGATCCCCGCATGAAGCCCGTCCCGACCACTTCCCCCCGGCGAGCCGCACGGTTTCTGCTCGGCGTGCTGTGCGGCTACGGCTGCGCCGTGTCCGTCTTCGCCGCAAAACCCGCCCTCACCGACCTCAAAGTCTTTCCCGCCGACGTGAACCTCACGACCCGCGGCGACCGCCAGAGCATCGTCGTCCAGGCCGTTTACGCCGACGGCGTCACCCGCGACGTCACGGCGCAGGCCAGCTACACGCTCGCCCAGAAGGCCCTCGTCAAATTCGACCGCTTCATCCTCACCCCCGTGGCCGACGGGCAAACGGAGCTGAAGGTAAAATTCCAGGGCAAGACGCTGGTCGTTCCGGTGAAAATCGCCGCCGCGAAGGCCGAGGAGCCGATCAGCTTTCTTAAGGACGTCATGCCCGTCTTCACCAAGGCCGGATGCAATGCCGGCGGTTGCCACGGCACCTCCCGCGGCAAAGACGGTTTCCGGCTCTCGTTATTCGGCTACGATCCCGACGGCGACTACCACCGCCTCACCCGCGAAGCCATCGCGCGCCGCATCAATCTCGCCCTCCCGGAGGAGAGCCTCCTCCTCGAAAAAGCCACGCGCAAAGTGCCGCACACCGGCGGCGAACTTTTCCAGACCGACAGCGAGTTCTATCAAACCCTGCTGACGTGGCTCAAAGCCGGCGCGCCCAAGGATGGCGCCGACGTCGCCAAGGTCGTGCGCCTCGAAATCAACCCGCTCCAATCCGTGCTCGAGGGCGTCGGCGAGGCCCAGCAATTGAGCGTGCGCGCCTTCTACTCCGACGGCACCGACCGCGATGTCACGGCGCTCACCGCCTTCATGGGGAACAACGACGCCGCCGTGAAAGTGTCCGCCGCCGGCCAGGCCACGGCACTCTCGCGCGGCGAAGCGTTCATCACCGCCCGTTACGAGGGCTTCGCGACCGGGGTGCAGGTGCTCGCCATCCCGAAAAACCTGAACTTCACGTGGCCGGCCGTCGCGGAAAACAACTACATCGACACCCTCGTCCATGCGAAGCTGCGCAAGCTCCGCATCGCCCCCTCGGACCTCTGCGACGACCCGACGTTTCTCCGCCGCGTTTACCTCGACATCACCGGCACCCTGCCGACCCCCGCCGAGGTGCGGACGTTTCTCGCCGACGCCTCCGCCGGCAAACGCGACGCCGTGATCGACGACCTCCTCGGCCGTAAAGAATTCGCCGACCTCTGGGTCATGAAGTGGGCCGAGCTCCTGCAGATTCGCAGCGCGGACCAACAGGTGCAGATGAGCACCAAGTCGGCGCTGCAATACTTTGACTGGCTCGAAGGCGAGATCACCCAAAACGTGCCGGTCGACGTCATGGTGAAAAAACTGCTCACCGCCACCGGCCCCAGCTTCGAGGCGCCGGCCACCAATTTCTACAAGATCGAGCGCGACACCCTGAAGCTCTCGGAAAACGTCGCCCAGGCCTTCATGGGCCTGCGCGTCCAGTGCACCCAGTGCCACAATCATCCTTTCGACCGTTGGACGATGAACGACTACTACGGGTTCGCCGCCTTCTTTGCCCAGGTCGGGCGCAAATCGGGCGAAGACCCGCGCGAAACCATCGTCTTCAACAGCGCCGGCGGGGCCGTCAAACATCCCGTGACGGGCAAGGAGATGGCGCCGAAATTCCTCGGCGGCCCCCAGCCCGAAATCGCCAAGGGCGCCGACCGCCGCCAGGTGCTCGCCGACTGGCTGACCGCGCCGGACAACCCGTATTTCGCCCGCAACCTCGCGAACATCGTCTGGGCCCAATTCTTCGGCAAGGGCATCATCGACCCGGTCGACGACGTGCGCGTCAGCAATCCCGCGACGAACCCCGAACTGCTCGCCCAGCTCGCGACCCAACTCACCGCCTACCGTTACGACTTCAAGAAACTCGTCCGCGATATCTGCACCTCGCGCACCTACCAGTTGTCCGCCGTCCCGAACGCCACCAACGCGGGCGACGACGCCAACTTCGCCAAGGCCGCCGTGCGCCGCATTCGCGCCGAGGTGTTGCTCGACGCCTTGAGCACGGTCACCGGCAGCACGGAAAAACTCCGCGGCCTGCCGCAAGGCGCCCGCGCCATCGCGATCGCCGACGGCCGCACGAGCACGTATTTCCTGACGACGTTCGGGCGCGCCACGCGCGAGACGCCGTGCTCCTGCGAAGTCAAAATGGAGCCAAACCTCTCGCAGGCCTTGCACCTCCTCAACGGCGATGCGGTGAACGCGAAAGTCCTCAACGGCGGTCTCGTGAAAAAACTGCTGAAAGACGGGAAGCCGCCCAACGCGATCATCGAAGAGCTCTACCTCCGCACCCTGGGCCGCCGGCCCACCGCGGTCGAGACCACCAAGCTCGCGGCGTTCTTCACCGAGGGGAAAAAGCCCGACGTCGTCCTCAACGACCTTTTCTGGTCGCTGCTCAACGCGAAGGAATTCGTCTTCAACCACTGAGCCGCACCCATGTCTCTTTATTGCTCTGAGGGAGGAGCCCGCTGGCGGGCGATGTTCGGCCCCGGCCGACCGCGCTCCACCCGAATCGCCCGCCCGCGGGCTCCGACCCTGCTGTTTTTTCTCCCGGCCCTCGCCTTCGCCGCCGAGCCCGCCAAAAAAATCACCTACGAGGACGACGTTCTCCCGATCTTCCGCGACAACTGCCTGAAGTGCCACAACCCCGACAAACTCAAAGGCGACCTCGATCTGACGTCGTTCAGCGGCACGATCAAAGGCGGCGGGAGCGGCGTCACCCTCAACGCCCGCGATCCGGACGGCAGCCTCCTGTTCCGTGTCATCCAGCACGCGGAAGAGCCCGAGATGCCGCCCAAGGCGAAGCTCGCCGACAAAGAGATCGGCGTCATCCGCCAGTGGATCGAGGGCGGCCTGTTGCAGGGCGCGGGGAGCAAGGCCCTCGCCGCCAACAAACCGACCGTCGACCTCGCCCTGAAGGGCGGGACCATCGGCCGACCCGACGGCCCGCCGCCGATGCCGGGCCCCCTGTCCTTCGAGCCCTTCGCGCGCCCGACGCGCGGCACCCCCCTCGGCGCAATCGCCAGCAGCCCGTGGGCCCCCGTCGTCGCGCTCGCCGGCGCGCACCAAATCGTCCTCTACCACACCGGCGACCTCGAATTCCTCGGCGTGCTGCCGTTCCCCGAGGGCACGCTGTGCGAGCTCAAGTTCAGCCGAAATGGTCAACTCCTGCTCGCCGCCGGCGGCCGCGGCGGCCACTCGGGCCTCGTCACCGTCTGGGACCTCGCGAAGGCCGAACGCGTGATCACCGTCGGCGACCAATATGACTCCGTCCTCGCGGCCGACCTCAGCGCCGACCAACAGTGGATCGCCCTCGGCGGGCCCGACCGCGTCCTCAAAATTTACCGCACCAAAGACGGCGCACTCGAACACCGCCTCAAGAAGCACACCGAGTGGGTCACGGCCGTGGAATTCTCCCCCGACAGCAAGTATCTCGCGACCGGCGACCGCAACGGCGGCCTCGTGCTCTGGGAGGCCGCCACCGGGCAGGAGATGTTCACCCTGCCGGGACACAAGGGCGCCATCACCGCCCTCACCTGGCGCGGCGACTCCGAACTGTTCGCCTCCGCCAGCGAAGATGGCACCGTGAAGTTATGGAAGGCCGGCGACGGCTCGGCGCTCCGCAGCCTCAACGCCAACCCCGGCGGCACCCTCGCCGCGCGCTTTAACCACGAGGGCCTCCTCGTCACCTGCGGCCGGGACAACAAGGTTCAGCTCTGGGACACCGCCGGCAAAAATCTCGCCACCCTGCCCTTCACCGGCGAGCTGCCCAATCGCGTGACGTTCAGCGACGACGGCCGGAAGGTCATCGGCAGCGACTGGCGCGGGCAAGTTTTTGTCTGGGACGCGAAGAGCGGCCGGGCCCTCGGCGAGCTGGCGGCCAATCCACCCACACTCGCGGAACGCACGCACCAGGGGGCGCAGCGCGTCGCCGCCCTGCAGGCCGACGTGGCCAAAAACGCCGCGGCCCGTACCGCGGCCGAAGCCGACGCCACCGTCGCCCAGACCCTCCTCGACCAGGCCGGGAAGAGCCTCGCAAAGGCGAAGGCCCAAGTCGCCGCCGCCGCAGCCGAGGACACCCCGCGCCTCAAAGCGGAGGTTGCCGCCGGGCAGAAAGCGCTCAAGGGGGCCTCCGCGCAGGCCAAAATCGCCGCCCAAAAAGCGCTGGACGCCAAGCACCGCAGTGAAGCGACCATCGCCCAACTCACCGCCGCGACCGCGTCGCTCGCGAAATGGCAAGCCGTCCTGGAAAAAGCGAAAGCCAACGGCCCCGCCCGCAAAGTTTCGCTCGCCGATCCCCCGCGGTCGAACGCCCCAGGCACGGCAAAATAGGCCGACCGAGGCCGCCGCGCCGACCTAACTCCCATTTGCATTCAAGCTTAGCCTCATGACGGTCTTTTGTAGGAGCCCGCTTGCGGGCGATTCAGGACGTAAAAATCGCCTCCAAGCAGGCTCCTGCCGCCAAGCCTTGTAAGCTCATCTTGAAAGCGAATTAGAATAAGTTCCGCGCAGTCCGCACACCGCCAGCACCCGCCCGTGCACCACCGCCCACCGGCCGGACAGCGCCTCCACCGCCGGAAACTTTTCGGCCGCCTCCGCCCTCAGCCCAAATTCCCCGTCCTCCCGCCGGACAATCGCCACGTCCAAGAAACCCGGTGACGCCAGACCGAGCGGCGAAAGCACCTTGAAGGCCGCTTCCTTCGCACTGAACGCCAGCGTCGCGCCCAGCGCCGCCTCGGCTGCCCCGAGCCCCTCCAGCCCGCGCCGTTCGCCCACCGTCAGGATGTGCGACCACAGCGCCGGCTTCATCCGCGCCGGATCCTCGATGTCGACCCCCACCCCGCGCCAGCCCGTGCGGCGCCCCAGGGCCACCGCGCCCCAACCCGCACTGTGCGACAGACTGCCCACCCAGCCGTCCGGCCACAGCGCAAAACCCTGCGCATGCCGCGGGATCGCCGCGTCGCCGATGCCGTGCCGGGCCAGCATAGTCCGGGCGAGCGCCCGCACCGACTCCGACTCGCGTTGCCGTCGGTCGGGCCCGGAGCGATCCGCGTGCGGCAACACACAGAGTTCCACCTCGATCCCGTCCCGCGCGCACCGGCGAAAAATATCGTCGCCCGCCTGCCCCCGCCCCGCCGCCTCGTTCGCCCGCTCCATGGCCGCCGGTTCAGGTCTTGGCCGTTTTTTTCCAGTGCTCCGATTCCCCGTGGATCCGGTCGTCGGCGCCCCAGATCCAACCCGCCACCTCGGCGTGCCACGCCCGCTCCGCCGCCGGCGCCACGAGTCCCGCCGCGCCCGTTTTTGGAAAACTCAAAAGGGAGCGCGTCGTGGCCGAGGGATCGGCGAGCGTCTGCAACGCGAGAATCACCGCCGCCTGAATTTCGGTCACGCGGTGCTCGGCGCACAAGGCCCGGATCCGCTCCGCGCGCTGCGGCGTCCGCGGCAACGGCTGCTCGGCCTCCGGCGTCGGCGTCATCAGGTTGAGCGTCTCAACGACCCACTCCGCCGCCTTGGGCCGCGGCAGACGCCGCAGTTGCTCCGGCATCAACGGCTGCCCCAGCGTGTAGTCCTGTTGCCCGAATCCGTCGGGAAACGACACGATCTCCGGCAGCGGCTCCACCGGCAGACCACCGCTGTAGCGCAGCGGCAGAATCGGCAGGTTCAGGTCGAGCGCGACGTCCACGATCACCGCGCTCATGCGCTTCACCCGGTGCCGGCAGCTCAGCGCCTGTTCGCCCTCGACGTGCAGGTGCAGCGAATGCGGCACCGTGGCCTGCGCCGCCTTGTAGCCCGCCATGATCTCCAAAAACGACTCGGGCTGGTCCCGGTCAAACAGCAGCTGCGGGTTGACCGCGACCGCCCGCTGCGGATACCGCCACAGAAAATCCGTCAGCCGCCCCATCCAGCTCGCCGCATGCTCGGTGCGCGTCACCGTCGTCACCGGCAGTCCCGCCCACCGCGAAAACAGATCGGTGAACAGCATCGACTCGATCGCCGTCTGGTGGTTCGCGCAAATCACGAACGGCCGCGATTTCAGCGGCTCCAGCACCGCCGGGTCGGTCAGCCGAAAATGCCGCACATAACTCTGGCGGAGCGCCCGCGACAGGTCTTCGAGAAACGGGCCGCCGAACAGACTACTCCCGCTCGTCCGGGGCACCGGCTCGCCCGCCGACCGCACTTCCACGCGCCCCGCCTCCACGTGCGTCGTGATCGGCCACGCCTGCAGCGGAAACTGCGGGAGCGTGGCGAGCGTGTGCGCGTCGTCGATCGCAACGGCGGACGGATGCACCTCCAGCGCGTGCGCGATGTGCTCCCGCTCGGTCACGGCAACGGCGAGTCCCTCCGGCGCGAGTGCCGCCGGCAACTTGAACAATGTTTCCAGCTGGCCCGGCATCCACTGGAACCGCGCCACCTCGTCCGCGGACCACCGGCTCACCGCCCCGTCGGATGCGCTGAACCGAATTCGGTGAAACGCGTCGCCGCGCATAAACGCCCGCCGCGCGCCATACGCCGCGCCGACAAACGGCCGCCCGTCCAGCAGCGCGAACTCCATCTCCAGGTCGCACCACACGCGCGTCCCGACGATGAACTGCACGTAAACCAGCGGCAGCTTCGTCACCGGGTCCAACCCCCGCGGCCGCAGCTCGCAGCGCACGACCCCGCGCTCCGGTGTCGCCGCAAAAAACCGCACCGCCCGCACGCCGCGCGGCAACCCGTTCCAGTGCTCCGCCAGCTCCGGATACCACTGGGTCAGACAACTGAACGGCACGGCATGCGTGCAACCGTCCAGCAGCGCGGGATGGATTTTCCCCACCGGCACGGTCCCCGCGCCCCCGTCCATCCGGCACGAGGCCCCGTCCCGCGAGCGCCGCATCTCCTGCAACACCTGAAACGCCGGTCCGTGCGTCGTCTCGCCGCTCACGTAGGGCGACTCGATCAGCGGCGCGTCCAGCGCCGGCAACGCGTCCGGGGCCGCCGGATACTCCGCCGCCCACTCCAGGCCCGTCGCACCCACCTCGTCGTAACGCGACAGCGCCGCGCGTTTCGCCTCGCGCCACACCGACAGTTTCGCCGCCGTCCGCGCGCCTTCCGGCGCGTTCACTGCGACCTCGACCTTGATCTTCACCGCGCCCGTCTCGCCGCACACCAGCCACCGCGCCGGCGCAAACGCCCCGATCGCCGTCAGCTTCCGCCCCGGCGCGCCGCCCGCCGCCGCCAGCTCGTCCAACATCACGGTCAACGGCACCACCGCCGACGTGAAACTCGGCCGGTGATCGCCCAACCACGGGGTTCCCGCCAGACTGAATTCCTTTTCCCGCACTCCGGCTGCACCCGGCGGCGCGGCCGCCGGCACCGGCCGGTCGTCCTGCGCCCGCACGCGCATCGCCAACACCGACGTCTCGTAAATCTTCTTGCCGTCGACCCACAGGCTGCCCCGCGCGTGCGCCGTAACCGCCCCGGGCACGCTCGCATCGAGCTTGAGCACTTCCACGAGGGTCGTGATCAACCCGTTCGTCGGCACCACTTGCCCCCGGTATTTCCACACGAGCGGCTCGCCCAGCGCCACCGGCTCAAACCGCGCCGCCGCACCCCACTCGCTCCCGACTCCGCGCAGCCGCATCGCACATTGCAGCAGCTGCACGAGCGCCTCGATGCCCAGCGAGCCCGGTTGCACAGGGTCCTGCATGAAGTGCGCCTGGAAAAACCAGTCCGCCGCCGCCACGTCCTTTTCCGCGCGCACGATGCCCAACCCCGCCTCGCCCGCCTCCGGCCACCAACCCGTCACCCGGTCGAGCATCATCAGCGGATCGTCCGCCAGCACCGCGCCCACCGTCGGAAACGCTTCGCGCTCCGCGCCGCGCAACCGCAACCGCGTCGCCGAGTCCTTCGCAAAATACTCCCGCTCCGTCGCGCTCGGCGCCAGCCCCGCCTGGTTCGCAAACGCATCGCCCGGAAAAAACCCGAACGAGGTTTCCATCGTCGCCACCACCCGGCCCGCCAGCCGCGCCTCCACGCGGAAGCCCACGATGATCATCGTGCCCAGCTCCGACCAGTTCGTCAGCTCCGTGCGCACCCGCAGCGTGCCGTCCTGCGGCCGCACCTCCTCGCTCCACGTCAGCTTCCCGTCGAGGTTGCGGAAAAAAATGTCCGTCGTCTGCGCGCCCGGATCGCGCGCGTAGCTCGACAGCCACCCGCAGGGCTGCAGCAGCGCCTCCATGAACACACACGACGGCATCGTGCGGTTCCCGCTGCGCTCGAAAAACCAGTCGGTCGCCGCAAAATCGAAATCCCCCTCCACCACCATGCCCGTCTCCGGCCGGCCCATCGCCCCGGTGCACGCCGCCACCCGCGTCATGAAATGATACGGCGGCCGCGGCAGCCGCGGCAACGACAGCGGCCGGTCCGCCACCGCAAACTTCGGCCCGAAACCCTCGCTCGGCCGCCCCAGCGCACACGCCAGCAGCGAACGGTGGTTGAACGCAAAACCGTCCTGCACCACACACGCCCCGCGCTCCGTCGCGACGACGTCCCCCGCCCGCAGCATTTCGTCCAACGGCCAGTCCTGCACCAGCTCCACCGTGAGCCCCTGGCAGAGAAACGCCTTCCGGCCGTCCACCGACGCCATGACCGACGCGCGCAACTGCGGCGTCGCCCCGTCCACGAACTCCTCGACGAACACCTCGTAAACCAGTTCGCGCGAGGTCGGCACACACTGCCCGCGGCACCGCATCAGCACGTTTTCATTCTTCGCCGGCGCAAACCGCCAGCCGTCGCGCCGCACCGTGCACCCGAGCGCCGCGAGGAAAAACGCCATCGCCTGCACGGCCCCTTCCAGCATCAGCGTGCCGGGCATGCAGGGATCGTTCTTGAAATGCCCTTCGAAAAACCAGTCGTTCGGCGTGATCGCTCTCACCGCCCGGAGATACCCGCGACCCCACGGCCCGCCCGCCGGCTCGAACGCCGTCACCTCGTCCAGAAAACACATCCGCCCCGCCTGGATCCGCGGCGTCCGCGTGTGCGTCTCCGTCAGCTCGAAGCCCGGCCCGAAACAGTCCCGCGCCCGCCCGGCCGCAAACGCCTGCACCTGCGCCGCGCTGAACGCCCGCCGCCCCGTTGGCACCGCCGACACCGGCCGCCCCGCGGCGCGCAGGGCCGGGGCCGCTTCCGTCGCCGCGTCCCAAATCACGCCGTCCGAATTCGCCAGTTCCTCGTCGGTGAAAAACCCCGCCTGCCCGTGCCGCACGCTCAGCCGCACTTCGCCGCCGACCCGCAGGTCGTAATGGAAGAAAAACATCCGGATGCCGCCCAACTGCGCGTGGCCGTCGATGTGGATGTCGAACTTCAGGGTGTCGCCCACCTTCGGCAACGGCCCCTTGATCTCCGCCTCGCAGCCCAGCAGCCGGTACGTCCGCTCGCTGCGGTTGAGCAGGTCGATCCCCATCCACGAAATGAGCAGCAGATCAGCCTGGCCCGACTCGATCGTGATGCCCATCGGCATGTACCCCTGGTGCAGATACCACGCGTCGGCCCGCACGTCCGTCTCGGTCCAGATCGTCCCGGTGCCGAGCTCGCCCGCCACCGCGTCGATCCCCGTCACGCGGTCGGCCAGCAGCATCGGCGGCATGGGCATCCGCACCTGCCGGTGAAACCCGTCCTGGCCCGCAAACCCCGGTCCGAACACGGCGGAAATTTTCCCCGCGGCCAACTCCCTCAATTGCTCCCGCGAAAACTGCGGGCCGACCGGCGCACCCGCCCGCGGCTCCGCCCCGGGGGCAATTTTCACCGGTCCTGCCGCCGCGGGCTGTGCCACGGTCGGCATCGCACCCACGGACTCCGGCGCGGCTGCCCTCACTGGCATCGCCACGGCCTCAGCCCGCTCCGGCACCGCTTCCGCCTGCCGCGCCTCCGCGACTCCACCGACGTCCGCCGGCTCACCGCCCGCGCCGAAACGGCGCAGGAAAAGGTCGTGGACCGCCGCCATCTCCTCGAGAAAACACTCGTGCACCGCCACCGTGTCGTCGGCCCACCCCGAGGGCGAATTTTCTGACGCGACCGACTCCACCGCCTCGCTCCCGACGAACCCGACCGCCGCGACGGTTTCACCGGTCGAGGCGACGATCGTTTCACCCGCGAGTTCCTCGCGCCCAAACCGCACCGGCCGCAGCGCCGGCGCCCGCGGCATCAGCTCGGCTCCGCCGGCCGCCGCGACCGCGGCCTTTGCCGGCCAGCCCGCCGCTTCACTGCCGTCGGCCACCATCTCGCGCAAAATCCCCGCGACCGCCGGACGATGCGCCGCGAAGGTCATCGATTTCTTTCCCGCGTCCGGCACCGCCGGCTGATCGCTCGGCCATTGCAACGCCCGCTGATCCTCGCATTCGCTCAAATTCATCGCCGTAATTTCTTCCCGCAGTCCCGGGACTTCCAGCCGCACCGCCCGCCCACCCTGGCCCGGAGCCGTCCACGCCACGGCGCCGCGCCCCTCGACCGGCGGCAGCAGCCGGTATTTCAACGCCAGTGCCGCCGAGGCCACGTGCAACAGTCCGTCCGCGGCGTGACAGTATCCACACCGCTGCTGCAGCGACGCCGACACCGCCGTCCAATCCACCGCGCCCGGAACCACACCGTCGCTCTCCGCCTCGATCAACGCGTAAATCGTGTCGCCGTCGCGCCGCGCGTCCTCCTCGCGCTTGAGAATCAGCAGACACGCTCCGTCCGATACCACGTGGCCGTGCTCGGGCATCACCGCTTCGAGCGCCGCCGTGTGGACGGGCTCCGCCCCGACGTCCACCGCGCCCACCATCGCCGCGTCCACGTCGCCGCTGCTCAGCGCCCGGAGCGCGAGTTCGAGGCCGTGCAACCCCGAGAGCTGCTCCGCCGAAACGACACAGCTCGCGCCCCCGCACCCGTATTGCCGGTTGACGCGGTTCGCCACGACGTTGGGCATGAGGCCGAGCGTCGTCGCCGCCAGCGGCCCCGGGAGGATGCTCTGCCGCGCCGCCGCGATCCGCCCAGGCGCCACGGCACCGATTCCCACATCCGCCAAAAATTCTTCCAGCCGCAGATTCAGCCCGAAGCGGCACGCCTCCGCATCGCAGCCCATGCCGACAAACACCGCGGTGCGGTCGAACGGCACGACCTTCACCTGCGCCAACGCCTGGTGCGCCAACTCGAGCGTCAGCACCTGCTGCGCGAGGGCGTTCTCCAAATCTTTCGGCGGAAACGCGGAGCCCTGCAGCGGCAGCCGGATGTCCCGCATGGCGCCCGCCGCGCCCTTCGCCGTCGTACCCGCATCGCTCAGCACGGCCCACCAAAAATCGCGCACGTCCGCCCCGTCGCCCACGCGCGCCGCCACGGCCACAATGGCGCAGCGCCCCCGCCGCGGCAGCGTCACCCCGGGCACGGCCGACGTGCGCCCGGCCGTCGCGGATTGCTCCACCAGGAGGTGCGCGTTGTTCCCGCCGAAACCAAACGCGTTGATCGCCGCGCGCCGCACCGTATCCGTTTTCCACTCGCGCGTTTCCTGCGCCGCCACCAGCGGCGTGCCCGCGAGCGCCGGATTCACCTCGTCGAGATGCAAAATCGCCGGACGCACCCCGTGCTCCATCGCCTTCAACACCTTGATCAAACCCGCCACGCCGGCCACCGGCAACAAATGCCCGAGGTTCGCCTTGAGCGAACCCAGCGCCACCGGCGGCCCGCCCGCGAACACCTGCGCGCAGCTCTGGATCTCCGTCGCATCGCCGACGCCCGTCCCCGTCGCATGACACTCGATGAGTTCGATTTCGGCCGGCCGCAGACCCGAACCGCGATACGCCGCCTCCATCGCCCGCACCTGCCCCGCCGCCGACGGCACCAGCAACCCCGACCCCCGCCCGTCGTTCGCCAGCCCCACGCCGCGGATCACCCCCAGAATGCGGCTGCCGTCGCGCTGCGCATCCTCCAACCGCTTGAGCACAATCACGGCCGCGCCCTCCGACGGCACCAGCCCGTCGGCCTGCGCATGCAGCGGCCGGCTCCGCCCGCTCGGGCTGAGCGCCTGCAACGTCGTGAACCCCGCGTGAATCGTCAGTCCGTGCACGCGCGATACGCCGCCCGCCACCATCACGTCGGCCCGGCCGCTCGCCAGCCAGTCGCAGGCAAACTTGATCGCGTAGAGCGACGACGCACACGCCGCGTCCACCATAAATCCGCCGCGCGTCAACTGCAGCGATTCGCACAGCAAATTCGCCGGCAGCCCGGACATGAAACGGTTGAGCCGGTCCGGCGACGCCAGCCCCGCGGCCCGCACGCGCGCCTTGCCCAGCCACTCCTCCGCCCACACCGCCGTCGCCACCGCGTTGAGCGCATAAGTCGGATACGAAAGATTGCCGATGACCGCCCCGCCGCGGACCCGCTGCCCCGGCTCGATCCCCGCCTCCGCCAGCGCCGCGCGCCCGACGTGAAGCAGCCATTGGCAGAGCGGATCCAGTCCCTCGACCAGCGCCCGCTCCAGGCGGTGCGCCGACGGATCGAAGACCCGCTCGAAACCCGTCACGTAGCCGCCCCGGTTCGTCGGAATCTTCTCCGCTGGCGGCGCCCCCGCGTCCGTCCGCATTAGCCGCCGCTGGTCCGCCACCTGCCAGGTGGCCGCCGTGGCCCGCGTCAACAGGTCGCGCCCCGCGAGCACGCCCGTCCACAGCTCCTCCGGCGAGTGCGCGCCGGGCAGCAGACAGGCCTGCCCGACAATCGCGATGGGGCGGAATCCCGTCATGTCGTCACCGGATTCCAGTATGAATCAACATGGAAGCACTCCACGCCGCGCAGCGAGAAAATCGGCGCGCCCTTCGCGTCGACACAATCGATGTCCGTCACCGCGCCGACGCCCGGCTGTTCGCGGCCTGAGAGCCGGCAGGAAACCGCCTCGTCCGCGCGCGCCGGCCGCGTCAACGCCACTTCGGCGATGCGCAGCGGCAGGGAACTCTTGCCGTGCGCCTCCAGCGACCACAGCACCGCGGCCTGCAGCGCGCCGTCAAACAGCGCCGGACCGATTTTCCACGGCGTCGCCCCGAGCTGCCCGAGCGGCCGGTTGTCCAGCGTCAGCGTCGCACCCTCGCTCGACCAGCCGCCGAGCGCGCGGATCACCTGAAAATCCGGCCCATGAAACAGCCGCCCGTCGTAGGCGCCCACCGGATCGAAACTGAACTCGCGCCAGCCGCTGCCGTTCTTCCCCGGCGGCTTCAGGGGCGCCGTGCCGCCACGGCCGTAGTCGGCCACCGCGCCATAGTGCGCCTTGCCGCTCACCGGATCGGCGATGCGAATTTCCACCGCGCCGTCGGCCAGCGTCCGCGTGGTCAACTCCAGCAGCGTGGCTTCCGCGGACTTCTCGTCGACGAACACCGCCTTCATGACCTGCACGTCGCGCAACGCCCGCGGCGCGACCTCCGGCCGCGCCAGCGCCGCCGCCTGCAGCAGCCACTCCGTCACCAGCGCGACCGGCACCACCACCCGGCCCTTGACCACATGATCGAGCAGAAACGGATAACGCTCCGCGCTCACCGCGATTTCCACGCGGTGCGTGGGCAACGCCGGATCGGCCGCGAGATCGAGCCGGCCGGAGCCGATCACCACCTCCACCTCGTCCGCCGTCGCGCCGCCCGCAAACTCCCGCACAAACGCCGCCGCCCCCGCGTCGTGCGGGATCAGGCCCACGCCCTGGGCGTGAAAATGTTCGCGCAAGGCCGGCGTCACCATCCCGCCGTCCCAGGGCCCCCAGTTGATCGAGCGCACCAGACAACGCCCGCCACGCCGCAGAAACTCGGCCTGCGCCACCTTGTTCAACACTTCGTTCGCCATCGCGTAGTCCGACTGACCGCGGTTGCCAAAACGGCCGGCCACCGAGGAAAACAGCACCAGCGCGTCGAGCGGATCGCCCGCGGTCGCCTCCAGCAGCACCTGCAAACCGCGCACCTTCGTCGCGAACACACGCGCGAACTGTTCCGGGGTCTTGTCCGCAATCAGCTTGTCCGCGAGCACCCCCGCCCCGTGCACGAGCACCGTGATCGGACCGAAGCTCGACCGCACCTGCGCCAGCGTCGCCGTGACGCTCGCCGCGTCGGTCGTGTCGCAGGCGAAATACTCCGCGACACTGCCCGCCGCGCGCAGGCGCTCCAGCGTCGCCCGGATCTCCCGGTGCGCGATCACCTCGCGCACCGCCGCCGCAAGCGCCTTGGGCGCCATCGTCCGGCCCGCGCGTTGTTCGCGCGTCAGCAGGACCTGCCGCAACGCCGCCTCGTCCGCGAGGCCCGCGCACTCCGCCGGCTCCTCGCCCAGCGCCGTGCGCCCGAGCAGCGCGATGCGCGGCTGGTGCGCCTGCGCCAGCGCCACCAGCGCCGACGCCGTGACCCCGCGGGCCCCGCCGCTCGCCACCACGACCGATTTCGTCGTGACCCGCGAAACACCGGCCTTCGCCAACGGCCGCTCCGTCACCACCACCCGGAGACGGGCTCCGGTGGCGCCGAGGCCCGTCTCGCGTTCGTCGCCGCCGAACCGCAATTCGTCCGCCAGCCGCCGGCCCAATTGCGCGGGCGTCTGCCCGGCGCAGTCCAGATCGAGGCTCCGCACCGCCGCGCGCGGCCATTCCTTCGCCGCCGTTTTCGCGAGCCCGGCGAAACCGCCGAGCCAGCCGCGGGCCACCGGCACCCCACCGAGCCCGAAGCCGCCGCCCGTGTCCTGCACGGTGACCAAAAGTCCGCCCGTTTCCGCGATGCGCCCCGCCGCCGCCCGCGCCGCCGCGAACGCCGCCTGGTGCGACGCGGCCGCCGCATCGGCGCCCGCATCCGTGCGCAAGCCTTCGAGCAAAATCAACCCGTCGCAATCGGCGGGGACCGCCGTCACCACCTCGGCCGCGATGTGGTGCTCCGCGAGCGCCGAACACAACTCCGCCGCCACCCCGCGGCCGTCGTCGGTGATCGCCAACCGCTTGACGCGGTGCAACCCCGCCAGCGCAAACCCGGGCGCCTCCGCCGCGACCGCGCTCACGCCATAGCGCAGCACGGGCAGGTCCGCTCCGTCCGCCGCCGGCGCGGTCTTGTTCGGCGCGGCCGCGGCCGGCACCGGCTTGGCCGGCGCCGCCTTCGCCCCGCCGCCGAGCTGTTCGGAAAGATAGTCCGAGATCGCCTGCAGCGTTTGCAGGCCGCCCATCACCTTCGCGTCCACCGGCGGCAGGCCCGGCAGCTTCTTCTGCACCGCGGACAAGATCTCCACGCGCTTGATCGAGTCGATGCCGAGATCGCTCTCCAGCTGCATCCCCGGCTCCAGCATTTCACGCGGGTAACCGGTTTTTTCCGCCACCGTTTCCAACACGATCGGCATCACCGCTTCGGGCGCCAAGGTCGGCGCCTTCGCCGCCCCCGCCGCCACAGGCGAAGCCGTCGCTGTCGCCGGCCGCGCGACCGCGCCCAGCGCTTGCACCAGATAATTTGAAATCGCCTCGAGCGTTTGCAGGCCGCCCATCACCTTCGCGTCCACCGGCGGCAACCCCGGCAGCTTCTTCTGCACCGCGGACAAGATCTCCACGCGCTTGATCGAGTCGATGCCCAGATCGCTCTCCAGCTGCATCCCCGGCTCGAGCATCTCGCGCGGGTAACCGGTTTTTTCCGCCACCGTTTCCAACACGATCGGCATCACCGCCTCGGCCGCGAGCGCCGGAGCCGTTGCCGCCGCAGGCACCGCAGGCACCGCGGCCGCCGTCGCGACCGGCCGTGCGACGTCTCCGAGCGCCTGCACGAGATAATTCGAAATCGCCTCGAGCGTTTGCAGGCCGCCCATCACCTTCGCGTCCACCGCCGGCAGGCCGGGGAGTTTCTTCTGCACCGCGGACAAAATCTCCACGCGCTTGATCGAGTCGATGCCCAGATCGCTCTCCAGTTGCATGCCCGGCTCGAGCATCTCGCGCGGGTAACCGGTTTTCTCCGCCACCGTGGCCAGCACCAGTTCGATCACCTGCGCGCTGTCAAACGCCGGGGCCGGCGCCGCCACCGCCACCACCGCGACCGGCGCAGGTGCCGTCACCGCGCGGGTCGCCCCGGGCGCGGCCATCGCCTGCGCCGGCCGGGCCGAAGGCGGTGCGGGCATCGCTCGCACCGCGGGCATTGCGGGCACGGGCGCCGCCACTTTCACCACGGGCGCGGCGGGCGCGGTCACGCGCGCTGCGGTCGCGTCCGGGGCGCGGGCGGGAGAACCGGAGACGGTTTCCAAAAAGGTCCGGTGCGCGTCGCTCATCGTGCGCAAAAACGTCTCGTGGGCCCGCGCGACCGCGTCGCCGGCGGCCGCCGGTTTGGCCCGCGCCGGAGCGGCGGGAGCGACGGGCAGGGCGGACGGGAGCGGAGTCGGGACGGGAGCTGCGGTCATGCGGGAAATTTCGGGGCGACCAGCGGCCGCCACCTGCGGCGCAGACGCGGGCACCGGGAGCGCCAGCACCGGCGTCGCGACCGGGGCGGTCTTCACGCCGTCGCGCGGCGGATACGGCCGGCCGAGATTGTAACCGCCGACCGGCAACGCGGCCGCGGACAACTTCACCGCGGGCGGCGGCACGCGATGACCCTGCCAGAGAAAATCCCAGGTCACTGCGACGCCGGCCACCGCGAGCCGGGCGAGTCCGTTGAGCAGACCGACGTCGGCCGCCGCGCCCGACGGATTGAGCGCAATGATAGTCGCCGACTCGCCGAGCGTCTGCCGGGCCAGGCCCGACAACACGGCGCCGGCGCCGACTTCGACGAAGATCCGGCCGCCCGCGGCCTGCATGGCCCGCAGCTGGTCCGCGAAGCGCACCGGATGGGCGAGCTGCTCGGCGAGCATCGCCCGCATCGCCTTGGCCTTCGCCGGATACGGCGCGGCCGTCGTGTTGTTGAACACCGGCACCGCCGGCGCCGCGAACTTCACGTCCGCCAAAAACTTCTCAAACGGCTCACAGGCGTCGCTCACCGCCTCCGAGTGGAACGCCGTCGCCACCTGCAGCCGGCGGAACGAAACCTTCGCCTCCATCAGCCCCGCCTCCAGCCGCTCAATTTGGGCGACCGGTCCGGCGACCACGGATTGTTGCGGACTGTTCTGGTTCGCGATCACGCACCCGGCGCATTCGCCGGCCAGCATCGCCGCCAATTCGTCCGCCGGATGCCATACCGCCGTCATCGCGCCCGCATGATCGCGCGAAACCTCGGCCATCAGCTCGCCGCGTGCCCGGCTGATCCGCAGACAGTCTTTCCAACTGATGACGCCCGCCGCGTGCAGCGCGGGAATTTCGCCGTAGCTGTGTCCGCCCACCAGCTCGGGCCGCAGCCCGGCCGCCTCGAGCACCGCGAGGTAACCGAGACTCACCGCGCCGAGCGCCGGCTGGGCGTTCTCCGTGCGGCGCAATTTTTCGTCCTGCCGCGTCGCGTCGCCCTCGTTGGTCGCGGGCGGCGGATACACGATGTCGCACAACCGTTCCGTCCCGAGGAGCCCGAGGCTCTCGGTCTTCTCCCACACCTGCATCGCCGCCTCGAACTGCATCGGCAACTCGCCCGCCATGCCCACGCTCTGGCTGCCTTGGCCGGGAAACAAATACACGAGCCCCGGCGCGCCTGCGACCCGCGGCTCCGTCGAAAAACCTACGCCCTCCAGCGCCGGCTGCGGTCCGCGCCGCGCGTCCGTGAGCCGCTCCAGCAGCTTACCCGCCTTCGCGGCCAGATCTTCGGGCGACGCCGCGACAATCGCCGCACGGCACGCCGCACCCGCGTCGAACGCCTGCTGGCTTGCCCGCGCCGCGGTGCCGAACTCCGTGGCCGTCGGTTTCGCCCACGCCGCCACCAACGCACCCAGCTCCGCCCCGGTCGCCCCGCCCGCAAGAAACACCTCGGCGCCAAACGCCCGCACGCGCGGCGCCGGAGCCGCCCCGCGGTACTCCTCCAACGCGACGTGAAAATTCGTGCCGCCGAAGCCGAACGAGCTCACCCCGCCGCGCCGCGGCTCGCCGCTCGCCTGAATCCACGGCCGCGCCTTCGTGCTCAGATAAAGCGGACTCTCGGCGAAACCCAGCTCGGGATTCGGCGTATCCACATTGGCCGTCGGCGGAAACGCCTGATGCCGCAACGCGAGCGCCACCTTGATCATGCCCGCCGTGCCGGCCGCACCTTTCGTGTGGCCGATTTGCGACTTCACCGAACCGAGCGCACACCACTGCCGGCGCACCCCGTCGGCCGCCGCAAACACGTCCTTCAACGCCGTCGCCTCGCACAGGTCGCCCGCCGCCGTCCCCGTGCCGTGCGCCTCGACGAGCCGCACGCTCGCGGGCGAGTAGCCGGCCCGCTCGTAACAGCGCTGCAACGCCACCGCCTGGCCTTCCGGCCGCGGCGCATAGACACTCTTCGAACGTCCGTCCGACGACGAACCCAGCCCGCGGATCACCGCGTAAATCGTGTCGCCGTCGCGCTCGGCGTCCTCGAGCCGGCGCAGCGCCAGCATCCCGCCGCCCTCACCCATCATCGTGCCGTCCGCCGCCGCCGAAAATGGCCGGCAGTGCCCCGACGCCGACATCGCGGGCGTCTTGCTGAAGCACATGTACATGAAAATCGTGTTCAGCGCGTCCACGCCGCCCGTGATCACCCGGTCGCTCGTGCCCAGCTGCAGCTCGCCGATCCCCATGTGCAGCGCCGCCAGCGAGCTCGCGCACGCCGCATCCGTCACACAGTTGGTCCCGCCGAGATTGAAGCGGTTCGCCACACGCCCCGCGACGACGTTGCCGAGGCAGCCGGGAAACGTGTTCTCGTTCCACTCGGGAAACAGCGCCGTGATGCGCTTCGCCGCCTCCTGCACCTGCGTCTCCGGAATCCCCGCCCGCCGCATGCCCTCGATCCACATCGGCCGCGTCAGCAGGCCCGACATCGAGCTGATCATCTCCGTCGCCGACGCCACGCCGAGGATCACACTCGTCCGGTCCAGCGCGAGTTTCGCGATCTGCCCGCCCGAACAGTCTTCCAGCACCTGCCGCGCGAGGATCAGCGCCAGAATCTGCGCGATATCCGTCGAAGGGAGCATGTTCGGCGGCAGTCCGTAGGCCACCGGATCGAACGGCACATCCTTCAGAAACGCGCCGTGCTTCGAATAGGTTTTCACCGGCACCTTCGGATCCGCATCGAAATAATCCTCGATCAGCCAGTGCGTGGCCGGAATTTCCTGCATGCAGTCGCGGCCGCTGAGAATGAGCCGCCAAAATTCATCCATGCTCCGCGCCTGCGGAAACATGGCGCTGAGACCGGTGATGGCGATGGGCTGGAAGGAAGGTTGGGACATGTCGGTCGAAAAAGAGAGGGACAACGGGCGGGGGCGGGCGCCTCAGGCGAGGCGCAACGGGCGCGGCCGAAATTCGAAGGCGGACGCTGGCACGGGCACGCCGTAGCTGCGCAGTTGCGCGGCGCGCGTCACGACGGCCGCACCTTCCATCAGGTTGAGCGCGATCTGCGCCACCGTCCGGCCGGCCGGCGGCGCCAGAAAACTCCCGGCCACCCACTGGTTGAAGCTGCCGATCGCCGGGCCGCACCAGATCTGGTAATCGAGCCGGCGCGTCGCCTCGCCCACGATCGGCCAGTGGCTCGACAACCCCAGATACCAGCGGAACACGAGCGCCATGCGGTGCCGCGGGTTGCGCTCGGCCTCAGCCAGTTCGCGCGGATCGCGTTTCTGGAAAAACTCCACGCACCCGGCCCAGACCTCCGCGAGTGGCCGGCGGAACAGTTCCTTTTCCAACTTTTCCCGCTCCGCCGCCGGAATGTCCTCCAACGATGCGTGCGCCTGATACAATTCGTAGAGCTTGGCCGCGCGCTGCGGGAAAAACGTCCCTTTGCGCAAAACCTGCACCTTCACCCCGAGTTCGAACATGTCGGCGGACGGCGCCATCGTGCAGTCGGCCAGCCCGGCCTGCGCCAACAGTTCCTTCGCCTCGGCGGACAGCCCCGCCTCCACCGCGGACTGGTTCACGGAACCGGTGACCACATAGGCCGCCCCCATCTGGAACGCCGCGGCGATCGCCGCCGGCGTGCCCAGCCCGCCCGCCGCCCCCACGCGCGGCACCCGGGCATAGCCGAACTCCCGCGCCAGCTCGAGCGCGAGCTGTTGGATGAGCGGAAACAGCGCGGGGAGCGGACGGTTGTCCGTATGCCCGCCGGAGTCGGCCTCGACCGTGATGTCCTCGGCGACCGGCAGACCCGCCGCCAGTGCGGCCTCCTCGGCCGTGAGCTTGCCCTGGGCGACGAGGGCCGCCAGCAGCTCGGCCGGCACCGGCGCGAGGAACTGCCGCGCCACCTCGGGCCGCGAGATTTTTGCAAACACGTGATTCGGCCGCACCACCGCCCCGTCGTCCCCGCGCCGCAGGCCCGTGAACGCATAGCGCACCACCGTCGGCTGCAGCGCCATGAAAGCCGACACGCAGACCCGCCGCACCCCGCGCCGCAAGAGCAGCTCGACCAGCGCCGCCTCCGTGTCCGGTTCGCTCGGCGAATGGATCAAATTGCACCCCCAGGGCACGTCCGCCCCGAGTTCGCGCCCGATTTCCTCCAACGCCCCCTCGACCTTCGCGAGCGTCAGCCCGCCCGCCCCAAAAAATCCGATCGCCCCCGCGCGCCCCGCCTCGATCACGAGCCGCGTCGAGGCGATGCCGCGCGCCATCTCGCCCACCACGTAGGCGAACCGCGTCCCGTGCACTTCCCCGAAACTCCGCCCGCCAAACCATTCGGGATAGAGCGGCGGCAAACTGCCGACCACCGCACAACCGCGCGCCACGGCCCCGTCGTCCAGCGCCGCGAACATCGTGCCGTCGGCCGGATCGTGCAGCACGTAGGCCGTCCGCCGGAATTCCCGCACGGTCTCGCCCACCGTCCCGGAACCCGGCTGCGCGCCGCCCTCACCGATCTGGCTTGCACGGGAAGTTTCGGACGGAAGGTCGTGAGAAGTTTGCAAAAGGAGGAGCGTGGAAGGAGGGCGAAGCGACGGTCGCAAAAGGCAACCTCGCGTTCAGTCAGGCAAACCGCCGGGGCGCAATCCGCACCGACCGCTTATGACACATGAAAACGCGGCGGACCGCAGTCCAACCGAAGCGTCCGGACACTGCTCTTCAACCGGGATCGCGCAAGGCGCTAATCGCGATTTTATGCCGCTCCAACACCACCCGCCGCCGGACCTTCAACGTGCCGGTCAGCATCCCGTTTTCGACGGTAAAGGGTTCCGTGAGCAATGCGATGCGGCGCACCCGCAGCTTGGCCGAAAGCCGGGCGTTCACCCGGTCGACCGCCGCCTGCACGCGTTTTTCCACCGCGGCCTCCGTCGTTTTCCCGGCCGCCAGCGCTTCGCGCGACGCCACGTCCGGCACCACCAGCGCGCCAAGATGGGCCCAGCCTTCGCCGCACAGCATCGCCTGCGCGATCTCGGGCTCGCCCGTGAGCGCCAGTTCGATCGGCTGCGGCGCGATCATGTCGGCCCCCGCCGTCTTCAAAAAATCCTTCTTCCGGTCCACGATCACGAGCGATCCGTCCGCCTCAAGGCGCCCGATGTCCCCCGTGTGCAGCCAGCCGCCCGCCAGGGCCGCCGCCGTCGCCGCCGGCTCGCGCCAGTAGCCCCGCATCACGTTCGGCCCTTGCACCAGCACTTCTCCGTCGTCGGCGATTCGCACCGTCACCCCATGCATCGCCGGCCCCACCGTGCCCGGCCGGATCGCCCCGCGCCGTTGCATCGTGATCCCGGGCGCCGACTCGGTCTGCCCGTAGGCTTCGTGCAGCGCCAGCCCCATGCCGTTGAAAAATTCCGACGTGTCCGCCCGCAACGGCGCGCCGGCCGACAGCATCGCCTTGAGCGCACCGCCGAAATGCGCCGCCAACTGCCGCCGCACCACCCGCCCCACCGTCGCCGACCACAGCCGCGCCCCGAGCGTCGGCCGCCCGCCGCGCGCCACGTGCCGGCCCAGCCGGTCGGTCACCGCAAAGAGCTTCCGCGCCACCGCGCTTTTCCGCGCCAGCCCGGTCTCGATCCGCTGCTGCATCACCTCGCAAAACCGCGGCACCACGATCAGCACCGTCGGGGCCGCGAGCCGCAGCTCCCGCGCAAAATGCTCCGGCCCGCGCGACACAAAAATTTCCCCGCCGAGCGCCATCGGCGAGATGAATCCCGCCGTGTGCTCATACGTGTGCGAGAGCGGCAGGAACGACAGAAAGCGGTTCCCCGCCAGCCCATAGGGCGCCAGATTCCGCGCCGCCCCGACGCAGTTCCACAGCACGTTGCGGTGCGTCTGCTCAACCCCTTTCGGCGTGCCGCCCGTGCCCGACGTGTAGATCAAACAACACAGATCGTCCAACGTCCCGAACTCCGTCGGCTCCGCCCCGGGGGTCGCCGCCAGTTCGCTCCAGGTGCGCGCTCCGGGCGACGCCGTGTCGGCCATTTCCACCCGCGGCCCGCCCCACCCCGCCGCCGCCGCCACCTCCCGGAATTTTTTCGCCAGCCGCGCCGACACGATGCACGCCCGCGGCTCCGCACTCGCGATGATCAGCCGCCAATCGTCCGCCGTCGCCGTCGCGCTCAACGGCACCGTGATCGCGCGCGCCGCCATGATGCCCAGCGCGCTGACCTGCCACTCGACGCGGTTTTCCGCCACCAGCAGCACCCGATCCCCCGGCTGCACCCCGTGGGCCATCAACCCGCGGGCCACGCCCGTCACGCGCGCCGCCGTCTCGGCCCACGACCACGCCGCCCAACCGTCCCCTTCCCAGCGGTGCAAAAACGGCCGCGGGCCCAGCTCGCGCGCGCGTTGAAAAAACAGTTGCGCGATGCCGCCCGCCGGCAGCAGCGCGGCCTCCGCCAACCCGCCGTCGCTCAGCCCGGTTTCAGTCTGCATAGGTGGGGTCTTCATGGGAGATTCAGCCATTGCATCCGCCGCGTTTTCGCTTCGGCCGCGTTTTCGCTTCGGCCGGGGAAATCTTCGGCCGGCCCAGTTTGGCCAGCGTGCCCGTCCGCGTGCGGAAATGCACCCGCGTGGGCCCGCGGCGAAACATGTGCGCCGCGAGTTCCTGCGCCCGCACCGCGCGCGAGTCCGTCCCCACGGCCCGCGCATACCCGCACGCCGACGCGACCGTCGCCAGGTACGCCCCCCGCCGCCCCCGCGGCAGCCTCGCCTCCGTTCACCGCGTCGCGAAACCCCAGGGCCGCATCGTTGAGCGCGCCGTTGATCAGCGGCTTCCGATCCGCGCATGGCGTCCCCGGGAAAAAATTCAGGCCGCGGGCGCGGCAGGTTCCGAGAAACTCTTCGGCGGTCACCATGGGGGACGCGTTGAAATCGCAAAGCGCGGCCGAGGTCCACCCGAGAATCGACATCGATGCCAATGTCCCTGGATGCAGTGGACTTCCCCCACCCCGCCGCGGGCACCAGGTGGTTCAACCGATCGACCCGCTGCCGCTTCGCCCGCGTGCGTCGGCGCGCCGGTTGTCGCGCGTCGTCGTTGTCGAGGCGGTGCCCGCCCGGCAACGTGGTCAGCTCTTTTTTTAAACCCGCCACCACTGTCTGATCGCGCACCTCACGGGCACGCAACGTGGTGCCGAGCCGCTCGAGAGTGCTCGCGCGGCTGCCCTTGAGCGGCGCCTGCGCGCGCCGCCCGTGAGCGCCTCGGGCAGATCACCGCGCGTGGCGGCGAGAATGATCCCGGCGGGCTGTTCTGCCCGCCGCGCCGATAACGCTGCTCCGCCCGCCGCCCCGTTGATCGCCGACTTCTGGACGCCGCCGCTGCCCCGCCTTCAACCTCCCCCGCTTCACGCCGTTCGCCGTCTTCGGCTTGCCTTTCCAGACCGCCAACTCACCGCCGTTGGTCGGAAAAATCCGGCTGTTCGCTTGCCGCTCCTTCATCCGCACTTTCCCCGCTTGGACGGTCCGCCCCGGCAATCGCGCAACGGTGTCGTCCGCGGATGATTCCGACGGATTATTACCGACATCGGATTTTGGCGGTGCCCCCGCGGCGCCAGACAGGTCGCCGCCCCCAGCGCGCTCAATAAAAACCCCCAGCGCCTTCGCACCCGGCTTTTCACCGAAGAATGGGTTGACCGTCCCCGAAACGCATCCGCATCCCCGTACCAGCACCGCGCTGCCCCGCTTTTAGCCACTCGGCGCCTTGCTCCCGCTCGCGATGCAGGGCAGCGGTCTCTACTCGCCGCTCGCCATCGTCATCATCGGCGGCCTCATCAGCTCCCTCCTCCTGTCCCGCGTGGTCACGCCCGTCGTGTATTCGCTCCTCCCGCCGGCCATTCCGGTCACGGAGGAGCCCACGCCGATCACCACGCCCTGAGCCGCCTCGGCCCGGCGGCGATTACTTGCCGGGCTTCACGAGGCCCAGCGCCTTCTTGATATTCTGCACGCTCGGCAGCGAAATCCCGAGGGCGGCGACGATTTCCGACCCCGTCTTGCCGGCTTCCACCATCGACTTCACCTCGGCGCGCGTCGCATCGGTGATCGTCGCGCGCTTGCGGCGCGGGCCCGTTGCGGCGCCCGCCGCCGGTGTCGCCTTGGCCTTCCGGACCTTGCGGCCGACGCCGGCCGCAGCCTTCAGGGCGGCGATCAATCCGTTCAAATCGGCAAAACCATATTTCGCCGGCAAGCTGGCCAACTCGGCGGTCATTTGCGCAGCCACCGCTTTTTCCAGCTCGGTGACTCGGGCTCGGGCGGCGTCCAGTTCTTTGATGTCTTCGGAGATCATAGAGCCGCAATCCCGCACATTCCGGCGCCCGCTGCAAGCGCCGGATGCAGCCCCTCCGCCGGACGCCCGGGGTTTTCTCGCGACATGGCTCCGCATCCCCGCTCGACTCCGCGCGTCTGGCCCCCGATTTTCCCTCGCCATCCGGCCGCCTGACTCCTCTCCCCATGACGCTCACCCCTGCTCCCTTCCACCCCCATTCCCGCGTTTTCCGTCGCGCCGTCTGCACCGCTGCGCTGTTCGCATGCGCCACCCTCCCTCCGACGTTCGCCGCCCACTGGCCCGCCTGGCGCGGTCCGAACGGCGACGGCACCACGACCACCGTGAAGAATCTCCCCGCCGAGTGGAGCCCGACGCAGCACATCAAATGGAAGCAGGAAATGCCCGCGTGGAGCGGCTCGTCCCCCGTCGTCTGGGGTGACCGCATTTTCCTCAACACCCCGTCCAAGGAAATCCTCGCAGCCCCGGCCGAAACGCCCCCGCCGGCCCCGCCACCCGGGCCCGACGGCAAGAAGGGCAAAGGCAAGGGCGGCGGCCGCGGCCCCGCCGGCGGCTCCATCGGCGGCCAGGAACTCCTGCTCCTCTGCCTCGACCGCGCGACGGGCCGGGAGCTGTGGCGGCAACAGGTCGACCGCGGCAACGAGTTCAAAATGCAGCACAACTCGTCGAGCCCCTCGCCGGTCACCGACGGAAAACATGTCTGGACGGTGTCCGGCAACGGCCTGATCGCCTGCTTTGATTTCGCCGGCACCGAAAAATGGCGGTTCAATCTCGTGGAAAAATACGGCGTCCTCGGCGCCAACCACGGCTACGGCACCTCGCCCGTCCTCGTCGACGGCCACCTCGTCGTCCAAGTACTCCACGGCATGAAGACCCAGGCGCCGTCCTATCTCCTCGCGCTCAACGCCACCACCGGCGCCGTGGCCTGGCGCGTCGAACGCCCCACCGACGCGCTGCGCGAATCGCCCGACGCCTACACCACCCCGGCCGTCGCCGTGATCGACGGCCGCAAACAACTCGTCGTCCTCGGCGGCAACTACCTCACCGGCCAC
>JBIKOK010000423.1:0-2660 GCA_044358025.1 Opitutaceae bacterium | reverse complement strand
TTATTACGGTGCCACCAAAGCCGAGACCGTCCTCGGTCGTGCGCTCCGGGGCATCGCCCGCGATCGCTACCTCCTCGCGACCAAGGTGGGTCAATACGGCGACGGCGAGTTCGACTTTTCCGCCGCCCGCGTCACCCGCTCCCTCGACGAAAGCTGCGCCCGTCTCGGCGTCGACCACATCAATCTCCTGCAATGCCACGACATCGAGTTTGCGGATCTGAACCAGATCGTCGACGAGACGCTCCCCGCCCTCGTGCGCCTCCGTACCGCGGGCCGCATCGGGCATATCGGCATCACCGGCCTGCCGCTCAAAGTCTTCCCCGCCATCCTCGACCGCACCGCCCCGGGCGTCGTCGAAACCGTGCTCTCCTTCTGCCGCTACGAGCTCAACGACACCGCGCTCGACCGCCTCGTCCCCTATCTGCGCGAGAAAAACGTCGGGATCATCAACGCCTCGCCCACCGGCATGGGCCTGCTCACCGAACGCGGCGTGCCCGCCTGGCACCCCGCCCCGCCGGCGATGGTCGCCGGCGCCCGCCGCGCCGTGGACTACTGTAAATCCATCGGCGCCGACATCGTGAAACTCGCCGTGCAATTCTGCGTCGCCCACCCCGGGATCGCCACCACCCTCGTCGGCAGCGCGAACCCCGCCAACATCCGCAAGAACATCGCCTACCTCGACGAGCCCATCGATTTCGAACTCATGGCGAAGATCCTCGATCTCCTGAAACCGATCCACAACCACAACTTCACCCGCGGCCTTCCCGCCAACCGGGATCCGCTCATCGCCTGAGTTGATGGCCTCCCCGCCTCCGCGCAAACGTCTCCGGCCCCGTCGGGATTTTTCCGCGTCGCCCGTGGGTGCTGCCGGCCCTTCCTTCTGATTGTCCATGCTCCAAATCGTCCTCGAAAAACCCGGCCACTTCCTCGCCACCGACGGCCCCGAACCCACCCTCGCCCCCGGCGAGGCCCTCGTGCGCGTTCACCGGATCGGCGTCTGCGGCACCGACCTCCACGCGTTCGCCGGCCAACAGCCTTTCTTCAGCTACCCGCGGATCCTCGGGCACGAACTCGGCGTCGAGGTCATCGATGCCGGCAGCGATCCGCACGGCCTCGCCGCCGGCGACCGCTGCTCCGTCGAGCCCTATCTCAATTGCGGCCGGTGTATCGCCTGCCGTCGCGGTAAACCCAACTGCTGCGCCTCGCTCAGCGTCCTCGGCGTCCACCGCGACGGCGGCATGCGGCCTTACTTCGCGCTGCCCGCGCGCAAACTTCACCGCTCCGCGACACTCGACTACGAGCAACTCGCCCTCGTCGAGACGCTCGGCATCGGCGCCCACGCCATCGAGCGGGCCGAGCCGAAACGTGACGATTTCATCCTCGTGATCGGCGCCGGCCCCATCGGCCTCAGCGTGATCCAGTTCGCCCTCGTCACCGGCGCGACGCTCGCGGTGATGGACATCAGTGAAACCCGCCTCGCCTTCTGCCGCGACCAGCTCGGGGTGAAGCATACCGTCGTGGCCGGCCCCGCTGCCGCCGCCGCGATCAAGGCCGTCGGCGGCGGCGAGCTGCCCACCATCGTCATCGACGCCACCGGCAACGCGCCGTCGATGGCCGGGACCTTCGAGCTCGCCGCGCACGGCGGCCGCATTGTTTTCGTCGGACTGTTCCAAGGCGACGTGACCTTTAACGATCCCAACTTCCACCGCCGCGAACTCACGCTCTGCGGCAGCCGCAACGCATTGCCCCAAACGTTCCGTGACATCATCACGCTCGTCGAAGCGGGCCGGATCAACACCACGCCGTGGATCACCCACCGCTTTGCCCTGGCCGAAACACCGGAGCGGTTCCCCCGCGAGATCGCCGGCAACCCCGCCGTCCTCAAGGCCATGATCGCGGTGTAGCCTTTAGCCAACAGCTTGGCGCAAGCCGCCGGAACGATTCAGCCTTCGATAGGCCGCGGTCGTGCGCGCGCTCCGAACACGCGCCCACCAGCGGGCGGCCGATGAAGTCACCCTGCGCTCCTTCCGCCGGCGCCAGGTGGTGCCCTCCGCGCGCGGCTATGCACATCCGAGGTGGGCCGTGCGCCGCCCGGGGGCGTTTCTCCGGGGTGGGCCGTGCGCTCCGCGCGCGGCTATGCACGCCCCGTCCCGCCCCGTCCTCCGCCGCCCGCGGAGCGGCCGGCCCACCTCGGACCGCGCAGGCACGAGCATGAGGTGCCCCGTTTCTGCTTCCGTCAGAGCCCGGGGGCGTTTCTCCGGGGTGGGCCGTGCGCTTCGCGCGCGGCTATGCACGCCCGAGGTGGGCCATGCCCTCCGCACGCGGCTACGCACGCCCCGTCCCGCCCCGCCCGCCGCCGCCCGGGGGCGTTTCTCCGGGGTGGGCCATGCCCTCCGCGCGCGGCTATCCGCATCACGTCACACCACGATCCGCCCCGCCCTCCGCCGCCCGCGGAGCGGCCGGCCCACCTCGGACCGCGCGTGCGCGAGAATGAGAAGCCCCGTTTCTCCTTCCGCCGGAGCCAGGGGGCGTTTCTCCGGGGTGGGCCGTGCGCTCCGCGCGCGGCTATCCGCATCACGCCACGTCACGCCACGTCACGCCACGATCCGCCACGCCCTCCGCCGCCCGCGGAGCGGCCGGCCCACCTCGGACCGCGCAGG
>JBIKOK010000260.1:0-9362 GCA_044358025.1 Opitutaceae bacterium | reverse complement strand
CTTTCGCCCACGAACTCAACCGCCGCGGCCTCGACATCAGCGCGCAGACCTACAAGGCCGACTGCCCTCCCGCCGTGCTCACCAAAATTCCGCTGATCTCCACACCCGCCGTCGTGGATTTTATCGTCACGGAAATGGAGTCGGCGATCCAAGCGACGGGAAGCAGCAACCAGACAGGCCGCTAGCCATCCCGACCTGGGAATCCCTACCCCACTCATGAAGACCTTCCGCCTGCAACGTCTGTTCAATCCGAGATCTGGCCGCTGTTTCGATGTGGCCGTGGACCACGGCTTCTTCAACCAGCCCGGATTCATCGATGGCATTGAGAACATGCCGCAAACCGTCCGGACACTCGTGGACGCCGCGCCCGATGCCATTCAGCTCACGCCCGGCATGGCTCGGCATTTGCAAGAAATCCCCGGGCGGAACAAACCCTCGCTCGTCTTGCGCACCGATGTGGCGAACATCTACGGCAAAACCCTGCCGGAGAATCGCCGGTTTAGTCTGATGATTGAGGAGGCGGCGCTACAGGCCGTGCGTTATGACGCCGCCTGCTTGTGCGTGAATCTTTTTCAGGTGCCCGGCGCGCCGGAAGTTCATGCCGAGTGCGTCCAAAACATTCTTCGCGTCAAACCACAGGCAGACTATTTCGGCATGCCGATGATGATTGAACCGCTCGTGTTTCGGCCTGCCGCCGACGGCGGCGGTTACACCGTCAACGGCGATGCCACCGCAATCAAACATCTCGTCCGCCAGGCCGTGGAACTTGGTGCGGACATCATCAAAGCCGATCCGACCGACAAGCTCGGCCTCTACCACCAAATTATCGAAGTCGCCTCCGGCGTGCCGGTGCTGGTGCGCGGCGGCAGTCGTGTGAGCGATGAAGTCATCCTGAAACGCACCAAAACTCTTCTCGAGCAGGGCGCGGCGGGCATTGTCTATGGCCGCAACGTGATTCAGCATCCGAATCCCAAAGGTATCACACGAGCCCTGATGGCGATGGTGCACGACAATGCGACGGTCCAAGGAGCGTTGGGCATGATTTGATCCCAATGTATCTCGGCTTAGACATCGGCTCGACCTCGCTGAAAGCCGCCGTATTCGACGCGCGGCGCGGACGCCTGCTCGCGCAAGCGGAACAGCGCCTCATGCTCGAAGTGGACGAAACCGGGAAACGTGAGCAAGACCCCGCCGCCCTCCTGCAGGCGGTGGACGCCGCGGCCGGAGTGCTGCGGCAGCAACTGGGCGGCCGTTGGCGCAGCATCCGTGGTATCGGCCTCGCCGCGCAGGGCGGCAGCACGATCCTCGTCGATCGCAAAACCGGCGCACCAAGCACGCCGATGTTCCTGTGGAATGACACGCGGGCCTTCGGCCACTTTCATAAGATTGCCGCAGAATTGCCCCCGCGGTGGTGGCGCGCGTTCACTTTGGGCGACGGCCCGGGCATGGGCCTCGCTCGGGCCCAGTGGATGCGTGAACAATGGCCGCATCTCTTCCGACGCGATCCGCTCTGCATTGGCGCAGGAGAACACGTGTATTTCGCGCTCACGGGCCAATGGCGGCAAGACCCCTGCCACGCGCGACAATCCGGCTGTTACGACGCCGTGCACGACCGCATCACCACGCGCCCGATGGTCAGGCTAGGTTTGCCGGAAAACCTGTTCGCGCCACTCCGACGGGCGAACGAGATGCATGCACTCACCCCGGAAGCTGCAGCGCGTCTCCAACTACCCTCGGGTATCCCCGTCGCCGGCCCTTACAATGATCACGAGTCCGGCTACCGCTCCGTGCTGCACGCCTCCCGCCGGCCGCTGGAGTGTTCGCTCGGCACGGCGTGGGTCGGAAACTTTGTTCTCCCTCCTGCGGTTTCCGGCGGAGCGCCGTTTCAGATCTGCATTCCCTCTCCTACCGGGAACGGTCGGCAAATCATCATGCCGCTTATGACCGGCAATGTGACGCTGGAATGGGCGCTCTCCACCTTCGTTCACTCGGACCGGCAAACTGCGTTGGATCGCGCGGATGGAATTCTCGCCGAGCGGTTGCTGCCGCCGCCCGGGCTCGTGGCGCTACCGTGGCTCAACCGTCCCAATGCGCTCCGTCCCGCTCAAACCGGCTGCGGCGGTTTCTTCGGCGTCGGTCCCGCGACCACGCCCGCCGATCTTTTCCGCGCCGTCGTTGCGGCGATGGTCTTCGAGTTCGCACGCGTGCTCGATCCCGTCATTAAATCCGGCGCGGTGGACAGCCTCGTGCTCTGCGGCGGCACCGCCAAGAATGCGCACATCTGTTCGCTGTTCGCGGCGTTGTTCGCACCGCTGCCGCTTCACCGGGTAGTCGAAGCCGAGCTGATGGGAACGCGCGGCTGCCTTAATGCCTTTGCCCCAATAATTTCCCACGCACCGACCGCCCCGGTGCGCTGCGCTCACCGGATTGAACGCAACGAACTCGCCGCGGCGCACGCGCTTTACCGGGAAACGTTCGACCGGCTCTGCGGCCACGTGCCCGAGGGCAAACCCTATTCGCTGAAAAAAGCTAGACGGACATGAACCAACCCAAAATCGGGCTGTTGCCACTCTACGTAAAACTTTACGACGAAGTCCTGCCGGACCTCGCCGCGAAAATGGAGCCGTTCATCGTTCAGGTGGAAAATGCGCTCGCCGGAGGCGGACTCGAGGTCCTCGTCGCTCCGATTTCGCGGACTCGTCCGGACTTCGCCAACGCCGTCGCAAGCTTCGAAGCGGCGGACGTGGACGCCATCGTCACGCTCCATCTTGCCTACTCGCCTTCACTGGAGTCCGCCGAGGTGCTCGCCCAGACTGCGTTGCCCGTCGTCATGCTCGACACCACGCCGGACCGCGATTTTGGCCGACACGTGGACCCTTCGCTGTTGCTCCGCAACCACGGTGTCCACGGCTTGCAAGACCTCGCGTGCGTGCTGCGCCGCATGGGCAAACCCTATCGCGTCGTCGCGGGCCATTGGGAGGACGCGGATTTGATTCGGCGGTGTGTGAGCGTTGTCCGTGCCGCGCGCGCCGCGCACGCCCTGCGCTCGATGCACGCACTACGGATCGGCGACTTGTTTCCCGGCATGGGCGACTTCGCCGTGAGCGACGACGTGCTGCGGAGGGTCCTCGGTGTCACCGTGAAGACGATCCAGCCCGCCGACCTCGCGAACGCCGTCACCGCCGTGAGCGAAGCCGCGGTGGACGCGGAGATCGCTGCCGATCGGGGACGCTTCCGCGTGGATTGCTCGACGGAGGTTCACGCCCGTTCCGTGCGCGTCGGGTTGGGGCTGCGCCACTATCTCGAACAAGGCTCCTACGGCGCGTTCAGCATCAACTTTCTGTCTTTCCGGGATGCGGCCGGTCCGGTCAACACCGTGCCGTTTCTCGAGTGCTGCAAGGCCATGGCGCGTGGGGTCGGCTACGCCGGAGAAGGCGACGTGCTCACCGCCGCGCTCACCGGGGCGCTGCTGCAGGGCTTCGGTGCGACGACCTTCACGGAAATCTTCTGCGCCGACTGGGCGGGCCAAGCGCTTTTCCTCTCGCACATGGGTGAAATCAATTCCGCTGAAACTGCCGCGACACCCGTGCTGCGCGAGCTGGAGTTCCGCTTCACGCCCACGCTCAACCCCGCCACGCTCGCGTGTGCGCCGCGGCCCGGCGCGGGGACATTTGTGAATCTCGCGCCCGGGCCGGACGACACGTTCCGCCTCATCACGGCACCGGTTGAAGTGCTGCCCGACGGCACGCATCCCGACCTCAAACATTGGGTGCGCGGCTGGATTCGCCCGACGGTCCCACTGGTGCGCTTCCTCGAGGAATTTTCGCATCTCGGGGGCACCCACCATAGCGCCCTGATGTTCGGTGACCACGTCGCGGCGCTCGCTGCCTTCGCGGCCTTCCTGAAAATCGAACACTGCAACATCGCGTGACCATGAACGCCTGGAAAATTCCCGCCGAACGCGACTACAGCCTGCGCATCTTTCACGAGGAGCTGAATGATTTTCTCCCGACGAAGATTTTCGATGCCCACGTGCACATTGCGCCGCCGGACGGCTTTCTGCCCTGCGGTCCGTTTGATTGCGCCGGCGTGCCGCTCACCTCCTACACCTACGAGGAGCTGACGGCGGACCTGAAGATCGCTTTTCCCAGCCGGCACACCGAGGCACTGTGTTTCGGCTTTCCGAATCCCAAATATGAAACGGCGCGCAACAATGCCTACGTCGGCGGCAGCGCGGATTTCCAACGTTTTTTCCCGCTACGCCTGCTCGACCCGCAGCGCGATGACGCCGCGACCGTGAATGCGGACATCGATCGGCACGGATTTCTCGGCCTCAAGCCGTATCCCGATTACGCGCGGCCCGGCGATGTCGCCAACGCTGAGATTCCCGAGATGCTGCCCGACTGGGCGATGGCTATCGCCCACGAGCGCCGTCTGCTTGTGATGCTCCATATCCCGCGCCCGAAGCGCCTCGAAGACCCGCTCAACCGTCGCCAACTCCGCGCGCTTTGCACGCGCTGGCCCGGCGCCACGATCATCCTCGCGCACGTCGGGCGCGCCTACTATCTGCGTGGCGTCACCGGCTTGCTCGACGACCTGCGCGAGTTGCCGAATCTCTACTACGATCCCGCGATGGTGCAGAATTGGGAGGTCATCGCCTACCTGTTCCGCCAGGTGCCCGTGACCAAAATTCTCTTTGGGACGGACATCCCCATCGCGCTCGCGCAGGGCAAGGCGGTCGAGATTAACCATCAATACACCTACGTCACGCCGCGTCCGTGGGCGCTCTCGCTCTGTGACGAAAAACGGAAACTGCAGTTCACGTCTTTCCTCAACGAGGAGTTGCGCGCCATCAAACAGGCCGCTGATGCCGCCAAACTTTCCCGCGCCGAAGTCGGCGCGTTTTTCTACGACAACGCCCGCGCCCTCGTTGACGAAGTCGCAGCCCGTGTCGCCCCCCACCGACTGAAATCCCCATGAAATCGTTTCGCTTCCGAGTTTGCATGATGCTTATCGTGGCCGTGTCCGGCGTGACACTCGCCGGCGTTGCAGCTACCGCGCAGTCGCCGGCTCCAGCGGCCGCAGCGTTCGTCGCCCAAGCGTTGGCGGAGACGGCTGTGCCGGTGCGCCCGGGCGAGCCCGGCGTGACGCCGTTTTGGAACAGCGGCGCGGTCCAGTTTCTCTATGCTCCGGCCTTCGCTATCCCTGCAGTGGCCGGCGCGAAGACGTATCGGTTCACCCTCAGGTCGAAAAACGGGGACGAGCAGTCGTTCACCGCGCCGCAGCCGTGGGAGGCGCTTTCACCGGTTTGGCCGAAGGTCCCGGTCGGCCCGGTGACGCTGACCGTTCAGGCGCTCGATGGTGATGGCCGCCCGCTCGGTCAACCCGCCCAGCGCACCTTTCATCGTGCGGCCCCTTTTGGCGGGGCTTACGCCGTGCCGGCGTCGACGTGGCGCGAGAGTGCACGCACGGCTCTGGCGGCGCTCGCGCACTCGCCCGACTTGCGCTGCTGGTTTGGGACCGGCGGGCCGGCGGAGGAATTTCATCTTTATCGGTATCCCTACAAAATTGTCGGCGCGGCCGCAGCTGCACTGGCGATTTATGCGACGCAAACTCCCGTGCCTGCCGACGCCCCTGCAGCGCTCGCCGCGGCCCGACGGGCGGCCGACTACCTCTTGAGCTTGAGCCTCCCCGCGGGTTCGCCGTGGGCGTTTCACCCACCGACCTATCATCCCACGATGTTCGCCGAGCGACTCAAGGGACACATGTCGGCTCAAAACTACATGACCTCCTCGGGTGCGGAGTCCGGGCTTTGTTATCTCGCCGTTTTCGCCGCGACCCGTGATCGCAAGTATCTCGATGCGGCGGTGCGTATCGCCGAGACCTATGCCGAACGCCAGCGCAGCGACGGAAGTTGGCCGCTCTTTGTGCGGGTCAGCGATGGATCGGAGGTAACTGAAAATACCATGATCCCGACCATGGTGGTGGACTTCGTCGACCGCCTCGCTCCGGCGGCGAAGACCGATCGATTCGACGCGATGAGCGCTCGCGCGCTGGCGTGGATCGAGTCGAATCCCGTGCGCACCTGGAACTGGCAGGGCCAATTCGAGGATGTGAAGCCGCTTCCTCCCTACGAAAATCTGACCAAACACGACGGCTGCGACTACGCCATCCACCTGTTGCGCTCGGCGCCGAACGACCTGACGAAACGCGCCCTCGCCCTCGATCTGCTGCGGTTCGCGGAGGACCAGTTCATCATGTGGGCTCAGCCGCCAAGCGAGCGCCCGGGCAAGCAGAATGCTGACGGTGCCGCGGCCACGAAGCCCAATCGATGGCTGCTTCCGTGTGTGCTGGAGCAGTATCGTTGTTACGCGCCGGTGTGCGCGAGCTCGGCCAAGTTGATCCGCACCTATCTCGCAGCCTACGGTGTCACCCGCGATCGGTTGCACCTCGAAAAGGCCCGGGCGCTCGCCGCCACGCTCACCCGGACCCAGGCCAACGCCAAGGCGCCGGGCCGCTTTCTCACCTGGGTCATGCAGCCGTCCGGCTTGATGTGGTTCAACTGTGAGCTGCTCGCGATTGAAGCGCTCCAAGAACTGGCCGCGGCCGATCCAGACTCCCCCTGAATAATCCACCTGCAGTTTATTCCGTATGAAAACCCCGTTGCTAGCCTCACTCCTCGCACTTGTCTTCGCTGCTGTTGCGTTGCCCGCAGCTACTCCGCCTGCGGATGAATCGGTGACGCGGCCGGCATCCGCTGCCGGCTCTGTCACGGGCCGTGTTCGCAATAACCAAACCGGACGCTTCCTCGTGAATGCGCGTGTCGCCGTGGTGGGCTCCACCGCTGTGGCCTTCACCGATCCGTTTGGTTCCTACCGCCTCACCGACCTGCCGCCTGGCCCCGTCGTCTTGGAGTTCTTTTTCACCGGGCTCCAGCCGGGGCGTGCGACGGTCGAGGTCAAGGGTGGCCAGCCGGTCGTGCGCGATGTCGAACTCGCCGCCGCGGGCGCGCCGGCGGAGGGCACTGCTGTGCAGCTTGATGCCTTCGTCGTGGCGCAAGCGCGAGAGACCGAGGGGCATGCGCTCGCGACCAACGAGCAGCGCTTTTCCCCGAACCTCAAGAATGTCGTCGCCACCGATGTCTTTGGCGACGTGCAGGAGGGAAACGTGGGGGAGTTTCTGAAGTTTCTCCCCGGCGTGGTCATAAACTATGTCGACGCCGAGGCGCGCGATATTTCGCTCCGCGGCTTCGCTCCCAATCTGACGGAGGTCACGGTCGACGGCGCGCAAACCTCCAACGCGAATTACTTCGGCAACTCGCGCGCGCCCCACATGTCTCAGACCTCGATCACGGGCGCCTCGCGCGTCGAAGTTTACAAGGTCCCCACGCCGGCGAACTCCGCCGCGTCGCTCGCGGGTTCGGTAAACCTGGTGAGCAAGAGCGCGTTCGAGCGCACGCGCGCCGAGTTCCGCTATCGCACCTACCTCTCGGCCAACTCGCTCGCGCTCCGCTCCCGCTCGCCCTATACCTACGACGACAAGGTCGCCTACAAGATCCTGCCGAATGTCGATTTCGACTGGACCATTCCCGTGAGCAGGAACTTCGGGCTCGTGGTCACCGGGTTGGCGTCGAATTTCTTCAACCCGCAGCGATTTCACCAATCCGTTTGGACGGCCGCCGCCACCGGCACGTCGGCTTCGCTCAGCAGCCCCTATTTGTCCAGCGATGTGACGCGCGACTCGCCGCGCTTCACGTGGCGCAAGGCCGCCGGCCTCAGCCTCGACTGGCGTGTCGGCCGCGACTCGGTGCTCTCGCTGGGCCTCAACCTCAGCGATTTCATGTCGCAGGGTGGAAACAACCTTCGGACGTTCGGCACCGGGACCAACGGCACACCGACGATCACGGCGGCTGCGGGTGGAATCCCGCTGACCTTCGGTCCGGATTTCACTCAGGGAGCCACGGGACGCGGAGTCGTAAACCTCACGAGCGAGACGAGCAATCGCCTCGAACAGACGCTGGCGGGAAGCCTCCGGTATCGCTTCGACAACGGACGCTGGCGCGTTCAGGCCAGCGTCAACCGCTCGGCGTCCAGCGCCAAGTTTCAGGGCGGCGGCAAGGATTGGGTTTTCAACAGCCTGACCGCCACCTACGCGGCTCCCTTGCGCATCTCCTATTCCCGCATCACGCCGCTCAGCGACGCCGGTTCCACCACGGTGGTGCGCGGCTTTGCGAACGACGGACGCGAGGTCGACTACAACAATCTCGCCGACTATCGCGTGACCACGGCGGCAATTGGCGGCCGGCGGATCACCGATGACGTTGTATCCGGAGACGCCAGCGTGCGCCGGCGCCTCGGGTTCCTGCCGTTCCCCGCTTCATTCGAGATCGGTGCACTGCAGCGGATCCAGCGGCGCGACAGCCGCATCCCGGTGCGCAACTTTACCTACAACGGCAACAATGGCGACTTCTCCGCCTACCCCTACCGTATGCAGGTGTATGTCAACCAGGACTCCGGGTTCGGCGTTCAGGATGTCGCGTTCATGAACGTCGTTGCCGCCTCCCGGGCTTACAAG
The DNA here is from genome assembly GCA_044358025.1 of Opitutaceae bacterium. Classification (GTDB taxonomy): domain Bacteria; phylum Verrucomicrobiota; class Verrucomicrobiia; order Opitutales; family Opitutaceae; genus GAS368. The sequence continues at coordinate 788 of JBIKOK010000260.1, read as the reverse complement.
GCCAACCCCGCCCTTATCACGCAAACTCCGGCCCAGGTCGCGGCGGAGGCGGTGTCGCGCGTTAACACCTCCGAGTTCATCCGTGAGCAACTCACGGCCGCTTATGCCCAGACGGAGCTCCAAATCCTGCCGGGGCGGCTCAAGGTGCTGACGGGGGTCCGTTTCGAAGACACGGACAACCGCGGCCAGGGACCGATCTACGATCCCGGGGCGGCCTTCGTTCGCAATGCCAATGGCACCTTCGCGCTCGACACGCGTGGCCAGCGCATCCGCAAGGCGGAAGCTGGCACCGCCGGTTCGATCGAGGAAGTGCGTCTGACCCGCCGTGAGCGGGGCAACGAATCGACCGGTAGCTACGACGGCTTCTATCCAAGCATCCATGTCACCGCGACGCCTACCGCCGACTTCGTGTTTCGTTTCGCCTACGCACGCACCTATGGCCGGCCGAATTTCAGCGAGATTATCCCCAACGTCGTCATCAACGAACGCGACTTGTCGGCGGCGGACCTCGCCAATCCGACAGTGATCCCCGGTACGCTCAATGTGCGGAACCCCTCGCTCCACCCGTGGACGGCCGACAACTACGATTTCTCCGTCGAGCACTACACAGCCGAAGGCGGCGTAATCTCGGTGGGTGCATTCCAAAAAGACATCCGCGATTTCTTTGCCGATACCGTGAGAGTGGCCAGCGCCGCGGACATCGCAGAGCTCGGGCTCGATCCGCGCTACGCCGGCTTTCAACTTTCGACGACCATCAACGCCGGTTCCGCGCGGATTCGCGGGATGGA
>JBIKOK010000259.1:0-9460 GCA_044358025.1 Opitutaceae bacterium | reverse complement strand
GTGACAAAATCCGATCTCCTGCCGCCCTCCGCCGTCCGCCCAGTCTGCAAAATATTCCTACCCTTAAAATTTTCCTACCTCTACGGATCGGAGGGTGGAGGTAGGAAGATTGGGTGGGTAAGAAAATTTTCCGGACCGAACCTCCCCGGCGCGACCCGACGGCGCGCCTCCCGCAACGTCACCTTACGGCTTAAACTGACGCGTCACGCCACCCGGCGATCCGCCGCGCGCGGAGATCCGGCCCACCTGGCGATCCGCCGCGCGCGGAGCGCACGGCCCACCTCGGAGATCCGGCCCACTTGGCCGATCTGCCGCGCGCGGAGCGCACGGCCCACCTCGGAGATCCGGCCCACCTCGGCCGATCCGCCGGCGGCCTTGCGCCGGCGGCCGCGCGCGGCCAGCGTGTTTTTGACCGATGGACTCCCCCCCGCCTCGTCCGCGCCCGCCGCCCGAAGTCGCCCTCGTCGCCCGCACCCACGGGCTCGTCGGGCTGACGGCGCTCGCCTCGCTGCTCCTGCTGCATCTGCTCACGCGCCGCCTCACGGCCATCGAGTTCGGCCCCCGCACCTACGCGATCGCGCTCGGGATCGGGCTCGGTTACACGATCACCGGCGTGCTGGTGTGGTACGGCACGCCCGCCGGCCGCTTCCTGAGCCGCCTCTGCGGATTCCTCTACCTTGCGCGCCCGCAGCTTGGGTCCCGCCTTTGGCGCATCATGGACTCCGCGGATTATCGGGCGCATTTCCGGCGTCCGGGCAGGCGCCCGCCGGCGGCGTAAGGCTTACAGATATTGCCGGATGTCCGGCAGGCGTTTCACGCGCCGGTGGGCCGCGTCGCGCACAAAATATTCGTCGATTTCGCGGGTCGCCTCGACCTCCTCGTCGCCTTCGGTCTCCTGCTCCTCGTCGATGATTTCGCCCTCGGTCGTCTTGAAAATCCACTCGGACTCGTCGTCGAACACATGCGACATCCGCCGGGGCTGCGGGTCGAGCGTGAGCGCGGGGTTCTTCACCCGGCCGTCCTTCACAAATTCGAACAGGCAGGGCACATACTGCTTTTTGAAGTGCGTCTGGAAATCGCTCATCCACTTGTTCGCGACGCCCTCGCGGCGGTTGAGCAGCACGATGTCGGAAAAATGGACGCAGGCGTCATACCACACGAGCAGCGCCGGGTGTTGCTCCGCCAGCTGGCAGTTGACCACGGTGAGGACGCGCGCGATCTGCCCGCCCTGCGCCTCGAGCCAGGCGACAAACACCTCGATCTGCTCCACCGGATTCTCACGCCCCTCGCTGAGGAAGAAAATATGGGTGGCCGCCCGCGGCAACTCGCCCGCGATCTGCCCGTTGGCCCACGACCACCGGGTGAGGGCCGGCAGCTGGGCGTCCGCCTCGTCCGCCGCCTCGGTGGTCGCGAGCATCACCGCCGGCCGGTCGCCCGCGACCAGGCCGTCTTCGAGCAAATCGGTCAGCACGGCGCGGCGCCCCGACCCGGCCGCACCGAGGATGAGATAGACGAGGGGTTTTTCGGGAGCAGCCATGTCAGAAGTCGAAGGTCCGATTTTGCGCCGTGTGGCGCAGCCAGTGATCGAGCACGACGAGCGCTGCCATCGCTTCGACGATCGGCACCGCGCGCGGGACCACACACGGATCGTGCCGGCCCCGCCCGATCAGCTCGGTCGCCGCCCCGCCGATATCGACCGTGGCCTGGCGCTGCAAAATCGTCGCCGTCGGTTTAAAGGCGACGCGGAACACGATCTCCTCGCCGTTGCTGATGCCGCCCTGGGTGCCCCCGCTCCGGTTCGTCGCCGTGCGCACCCGGCCGTCGCGCGACTCGAACACGTCGTTGTGCTCGCTGCCCCGCATGCGCGCGCCCGCAAAGCCGCTGCCGAGCTCGAAGCCCTTGGTGGCCGGCAGCGAGAGCATGGCCTTGGCGAGGTCGGCCTCCAGGCGGTCGAACACCGGTTCGCCCAACCCGGCCGGGACCCCGCGCACGCGGCACTCGATTACGCCGCCGACCGAATCGCCTTGGCTGCGCACCGCCTTGATGCGCTCGATCATTTTTTCCGCCGTGGCCAGATGGGGACACCGCACGGCGGTCGCCTCGACCTCCGCCAGCGTGGGAAACGCCGACAGCGCGCCCGCCGGCACCGCGAGGTCGTGCACCTCGGTGAGAAACGCCCGGATTTCCACGCCGCCCGGGGCCGCGCCGGTGGCGCCGCCGAGCGCCAAAATCTTCTTGGCAATCGCCCCGGCGGCCACCCGGCCGACCGTCTCGCGGGCCGAACTCCGCCCGCCGCCGCGGTGGTCGCGGACGCCGAACTTCGTCTGGTAGGTGAAATCGGCGTGGGACGGACGAAACTTGTCGCGCATTTCGTCGTAGGCGCCCGGGCGCTGGTCGGCGTTGCGCACCAGCATCGAGATGGGCGTACCGGTCGTGCGGCCCTCGAACACGCCCGACAAAATCTCGACGCGGTCCTCTTCCTTGCGCGGCGTCACGATGTCGCTCTGCCCCGGCCGGCGCCGGTCGAGTTCCTGTTGGATTTCCTCCGCGCTGAGCGGCAACCGCGGGGGACAACCGTCCACGACCACGCCGATGGCGGGCCCATGGCTCTCGCCCCAGGTGGTGATTTGGAAAAGTTTTCCGAAGGAATTCGGCATGGGGGGCGGGAGCGTTGGCGGCGCGGCACGACCCGGCAAGCGGCAAATCCCGTCCCGGCAACCCGTTCGCCCGCGCCCGCCCGGATCTTCGGCAACTTTCCCGCCCAAAGCCCGTCTCCCCGCTTCCGCCACAAGACCGTTTACAAGCCGCGCGCTTTGGCCTCTGATCCCGCTCCCGCCACCGCCGGCCCAACCTTCCCGCCCTTTTCCTGCATGATTCCGCGTCTCGCCCGCTCGCTCTTCGCCGTCCTTTTGTCCGCCGCCGTGCCTGCCCTCCAAGCGCAGCCTTCCGCCCCGCCCGCGCCCGGCGCGCCTGCCGCGGTCGCCGCGGTGAAACCCGAGGATGAACTGGTGTCGCTCAAGATTCCCGACGCCGACATCGACACCGTCCTGAGCACCCTCGAACTTTACACGGGCAAAATCATCCTCCGGCCCGCCGCGCTCCCCACCGCGACCTACAATCTTAAGATCGAGAAGAAAATCCCGAAGTCCGAGGCGATCATCTACATCCAGACGATTCTCTCCCTCAACCAGATCGGCGTCGCCCCCCTCGGCGAAAACGCCCTCAAGGTCGTCGGCCTGACCATGACGCGCACGGAGGCGCCGGAGATGATCACCGGCTCGACGTTCGACCAACCGGCCAGCGGCAAGGTCGCGACGAAGATTTTCCAACTCGATTTCATGCGCGTCGCCGAGTTCGCCGCGATGGTCCAGACGATGCTCAACCCCAATCTCCAGGGCCTCGTCCAGCTGCAGAACGCCAACGCGGCCATTATCACCGACAGCGTCAGCAATCTGCAGCGCATCGAACTCCTCCTGCGGGAGCTCGACCGCCCCACCGGCGGCATGAAGCCGAAATATTACACGCTGAAATCCGCCAAGGCGTCCGACCTCGTGGGCAAGATCCGCACCATCATCACCGGCCCGCTCCAACTCCAGCTCGGCAGCGCCACCACGTTTAGCGCCGACGACCGCACCAACCAGATCATCGTCGTCACCGACCCGCGCCAATGGGTCTTCTTCGACGAGCTCATCGAGAAACTCGACGGCAAGTCCGATCCGAACACCCGCAACGAGGTCATCTACCTCAAACACGCCGAGGCGACCAAGGTCTCCACCCTGCTCACCCAGCTCATCCAGGGCCAGACCGCCGCGGCCCAGCGCGTCAACGCCCAGTCGATCCGCCCCGGCCAGGTCGGCGCCGCCCAGGCCATGCCCGCGGTCGCCCCCAACCAACCCGTCGCGCCCGTCGTACCCGCCGCCCTCGCCAACCTCCCCGGCGTCGACTCCCTCCTCGGCTCCGGTTCCAACGAATTCAGCAGCCTCGTCACGATCATTCCCGATGAACGCAGCAACGCCGTCGTCGTCTCCGGCACGGTCGACGACCTCCGCCTGATCAGCGCCCTGATCGAAAAACTCGACACCATCCTCGCCCAGGTCCGCCTGGAAGTCGTGATCGCCGAAGTGACCCTCGACGACAACAGCACCACCGGCATCGGCGCGCTCGGCCTCAAGCTCGACGGCGACAAACTCATCGGTTTCTCCGGTTCCGCCGTCGGCGCCGGGCTGGCCGTCACGAACGGCACCGTGACCCGCCGCACCGCGACCAACAACATCAGCGGACCGTGGGATCTCGCCGGCGAACTGGCCATCTCCGCCACCCCGCGGAAAAACAGCACCAACATTTTGTCCTCCCCGAGCATCACCACGACGCACAACAAGGAAGCGGTGTTCTTCTTCGGCGAAACCCGCCCCGTCATCAGCGGCACCACCTCCACGCCCACCACCGGCGGCAGCTCCACCGGCTTCTCCACCCAGTCGAACATCAACCAGCAGGAGATCGGCACCACGATCACCGTCAAACCCCTCATCGGCATCGACGGCACCGTGCAGCTCGACATCAAGCAGGACATCTCCGACGTGACCGGCACCGTCCAGATCGACAACAACACCCAGTACATCATCGGCAAGCGCAAGACCAACTCCTACGTCACCGCCCGCAGCGGCCAGATCCTCGTCCTGGCCGGTTATCAGAAAAACAAGGACTCGCACAACACGAGCCGCCTCGGGCCCATCCCGATCATTGGCGATCTCCTCGGGGGTCGCACCGCGGCCAAGAACCGGGTCGAGCTCGTGATCTTCCTGCGCCCGGTCGTGCTGAAGAATTCGGCCGCCGACAACGACGAAGCCATGAAACGCATCGAAACGCTCGACCAGAAAGAACTCGTCAAGCAGCGCCTCGACCCGACCTACGTGCCGAAGAAACCGACGCTCCTCGAAAAGGTGCTCCACTAAGCGCGCGTCCCGCGTCCCCTCCGCCCATGACTGCGCCCGATCAGGAACTCCTTCCCGCGTCGCTCGCCGAACGCCTCACCGACGAGCAGCGTCAGGCGGTCGCCGAAGCCCCGCGCGAAAAACGCCTTGAGCTCCTCGCCGCCGCGCTCGCGCGCCCCGAGCCCGAGGTCCTCGAAAAACTCGCCGCCGCCGCCGGGCTCACCCTCGCGAGCAACCTCGAGACGGACCCCGACGCCCGCGGCCTCCTTCCCGCCCGCCTCGTCCACGAATACCAGATCATCCCGATCACGTATCGGAAGCCGGGCGACGGCGGACCAAACACCGACGCCGGGCACGCCGATCCGTCCGCTGATGCCGGGCCCCTGTCCGCCGCGCCCCTCCATTTGGCCGCCGCCTGGCTGCCCGACGACCTGATGGCCGACTGGCTGCGCACCTTCACGCCGCGCCCGCTCGTGTGGCATCTCGCGGTCCCGGAGCGGGTGCACCAGCTCATCATCGAAAACTTCGGCGTCGGCGCCGGCTCCCTCGACGACGGCGACGAGAGCTACGTCGCGCCCGAAGCGCAGAAGCAGGAGGAGGAAGCCGTGGACGAAGAAGCCGCCGTCGTCCGCTTCGTCACCGACGTCATCTCGCAGGCGATCGCCGATCAGGCGACGGACATTCACTTTGAGCCGCAGGAAGGGGCGCTCCGCATCCGCTACCGCGTCGACGGTCTGCTCGTCCCCGTGCCGCTCCCGGAGAATCTCCTGCGGTTTCAGGACGCCATCATCTCGCGCCTCAAGATCATGGCGCGGATGAATATTTCCGAAAAACGCCTCCCGCAGGACGGCCGCATCAACTTCAAGGCCGCCGGGGTCGTCCTCGACATCCGCGTCTCCACCGTCCCCACGATCTACGCCGAGTCGATTTCCCTCCGCCTCCTGAACCAGAAGAAGGAAGCCTACACCATGGACCGCCTCGGGATGAGCCCGGAGGAACAGTCCCAGATCGTCAGCATCCTCGACTACCCGCACGGCATCATCCTGGTCACGGGTCCGACCGGTTCGGGCAAGAGCACGTCGCTCAACGCGTTTCTGCGGAAAATCAATTCCACGGATTTGCGCATCATCACCATCGAGGACCCGATCGAATACGAGGTACCCGGCGTGAACCAGATGCAGGTCCGCCCCGAGATCGGCCTGACCTTCGCCGACGCGCTCCGCCATGTGCTCCGGCAGGATCCCGACGTGATTATGGTCGGCGAAATCCGCGACAAGGATACGGCCGAGATCGCCATCCGCGCCTCGCTCACCGGTCACTTGGTGTTCTCGACGCTGCACACCAACGACGCGCCCGGTGCCATCACGCGTCTCGTCGACATGGGCATCGAGCCCTTTTTGGTGGCCTCCGCCATCGAGCTGGTGATCGCCCAACGGCTGGTGCGCCGCCTCTGCGTCGAGTGCTCGCGCCCGCAGCCGGTCAACCGGATCAAACTGCGCGAAAACCTCGCCATCCTCGGGGCCGATCCGGCCGAGGCCGAGCTCATCGAGCAGCTGAAGAGCCCGGTCGGCTGCGACCGTTGCCGCGGCACGGGTTACCGTGGCCGCGTCGGCATCTTCGAGATTTTCCGGCTCAACGACGAGATGCACGAGCTGGTGCTCAAGCGCGAGAGCACGCGCAGCCTCGCCGACTGCGCCCGCAAGAACGGGATGCGCACCCTCGGCCAGAGCGGCTGGGAGAAAATCAAACTCGGCTACACCACCTTCGACGAAGTCCTGCGGGTCGTCACGATGACGGACGCCTGAGCGACAAACGATTTGCCCGCCGCGAAGTTTCAACCCACCTTTACCCATGAGCGACAAACAAGCCGTCCTCGAAGCTGTCAGCCAGATGCCCGACGATGCTAGTTTCAGGCAGATCAGCGCGGAGCTGGATTTGATCGCCGCACTGCGCGAAGGCGTGGCCGACAGTCGCGCGGGTCGCGTCGTGCCGCATGAGGAAATCAAGCGGCAATACGAGGCATGGCTCACCAAGTAAAATGGACGAAGCGGGCATCGCTCGATCTCGCCGGGATCAAGGCCTACATCGAAGCCGATCGTTCGGCGGCGGCGGGCCGTGAAATCGGTGACATCCTTCGCAAGGTGGATCTGCTGGAAGCGTTCCCGCAAATCGGTCCGATCTTCCGCCTCGTGGACGACATCGAGCATCGCGCAGTCCTCGCCGGCAAATACCGCATTATCTACATCATCCGCCGCGAGGAGCCGTGTATCGATATCGTCGCCATCCGGCACGGTGCCCAAGACGAGCCTGCTAGCCTCTAACCCATGCCCCGCTTCGCCTACACCGCCCGTGACCGCGCCGGCCAGACCGTCGCCGCCGACCTCGAGGCCCCGAGCCGCAAGGACGCGCTCCGCCTGCTCTCCGCGCGCGGCTTCCTCGTCTCATCCGTCACCGAACTCGCCGCCGGTGCCGCCGGGAAAAAAGGCGGGGCGAAAACGGCCAAGCGCTCCCCGGCCGAAGCCCGCGTCGCTCGCCGCGCCGCCGCGGTCGTCCCCGGGAAGAAGGAGTGCCTGGCGTTTCTCGAAGCCCTGTACGACCTGATGACGAGCGGTCTGTCGGCCGGCGAAGCGGTGCGCCTGCTCAGTGTGCGGATCAAGGAACCGCGGCTGCGTTCGCTCTGTGCCGGCCTGTGGGAGCGCATCAGCGAGGGTGCGCCGCTCTCGCGGGCGATGGCGGAATTTCCGCAGGTGTTCGATCCGTCGATCACCAACCTCATCCAGGCCGGCGAGGCCACCGGCTCGCTCAACGAGACCGTCCAGCGCCTCATCGCCCACCTCACCGAAGAGCGCGAACTGCGCCGGGAACTCCTCACCGCCCTCGCCTACCCCCTCTTCATGGTGGTGGTCGCCGGCGGCGTGATTCTGTTCTTCCTCTTCTTCCTGCTGCCCCGGCTGCAATCGCTGCTCACCTCGCTCGGCGGCAAGATGCCCACCTCGACCAAACTCCTGATCGGCCTGTCGGAGTTCGCCATCCACTACGGCGTCTTCGTCCTCATCGCCGCGGTGCTCGGCGGCATTTCCTTCTGGCGCTGGCGCGTCAGCGCCGCGGGCCGCGCGACCACCGATGCCTGGCTGCTCAAGCTTCCGCTTATCGGTCCGTTCGTCGTGTCCCAGACGGTCCTCGCCTTCAGCCAGACGCTCTCCGTGCTGCTGGAAAACGGCATCACCGCGGCCGAGGCGCTGCGCATGACCGAAAAGCAGATCAGCAACCTCGTCCACCGCGCCGCGTTCAACGTCGCCACGGCCCGCGTGCTCGAGGGCGAGGCGCTCTCGGTGGCGCTCACCCGCACCGGCTGTTTTCCCGATCTCGTGATCGACCGCCTGTCCGTCGGCGAAAACACCGGCAATGTCGTCCCCAGCCTGAAGCAGGTGGCGAGCGCGTATCAGAAACTCATTTCCAACCAGCTCAGCCTGTTCACCAAAGTGATCTCCAGCGGGGTGCTGATGATGGTGTTCATTTTCGTCGGCTTCATCGCCTTCGCGATGGTGAGCGCGATCTTCAACGTCAGCGCGAGTTTCAAGATGGGGGGCTGAGCCGATGACCGTGAACGAACGTCCCGCGCACCCGCGCGTCCTCGTCACCGGTGCCGCCGGCAATGTCGGCCAGACGGTGTTCGCCGGCCTGCGGCCGCACTACGCCCTCCGGGCCTTCGACCTCAGGGCGACGCCGGGGGCGGACGACATGCACATCGGCGACATCGCGGACCGTGCGGCCGTCGACCGCGCCGTGGCGGGCGTCGACACGGTGATCCACTTCGGCGGTTGTCCGCGGATGGAAGCCGACTTCATGCGCGACCTCGTGAAGCCGAACCTCGAAGGCGTGTGGCACCTGCTCGACGCCGCGCGGCTGGCCGGCGTGAAGCGGTTCATTTTCGCCAGTTCGACGAATGTGGCCTTCGGGGCGACCGGCCGGGCGCAGCTCACGACGGACACCGTGCACGTCTTGAACCCCTATGGGGCGACGAAAGCGTTCGGGGAAAACCTCGGCCGGTGGTTTCACGACACCTACGGGATGGATTTTCTCGCGGTGCGCATCGGCTATTTCCGCGGGCTCTATGACGATCCGGCGCTGCGCGAGGCGTGGCTGCACCGCATCTGGCTCGGCCCGAAGGATTGCGCGAAATTTTTCCGTCTGGCCGTGGCCGCGCCGAGCTTCGGCTACGGCATCGCCTACGCGTGTTCGCGCTGTCCGGAGAACTATCTCGACCTGACGAGCGCGCGCGAGCTCATCGGCTACGAGCCGGAGGAGACGGTGCCGGACGCGCCGTAACCGGAAAAGGCGGACAGGGTTGGCCGCGAAGAGGCGCCATGGGCGCAAAAATCGGACGACGGAGGGCGGATTACGGAGGACGGAGGACGGATTGTGGTAGAGTAGAGAGAGCAGCGAGACGGTCACCCGGCACGCTGCCCTCCCCCTCGTCAAACCGTGCAGGCGGTTTTCCCGCACACGGCTTACCGAGTCCCCGTTCT
>JBIKOK010000062.1:0-31554 GCA_044358025.1 Opitutaceae bacterium | reverse complement strand
GACCAGCCTTCGGCGAAGAGGCCCTGCGTGACGGAACGGCTGAACGCGCCCAGCGTGGCCCAGTAGTTCGCCCCGCCGAGCAGGGCGCCGAGGGCGACGGGGGTGGCGAGGGCGAGGAGAAGCCCCGTGGCGGCGGCGACCGTGAGCCGGGAGCGGGCCGGCTGGTTGCGCCAAGCCAGGGCGATCACGCCCGTGAGGACGGGGACGAGAAACCAGTAGCCGTTATAGAGATGATAGGTGGTGCCGGTGAGCAGTCCGGCGACCCAGGCGCGGGGGAGCGTGGGCCGGCCGAGGGCGACGACGAGGGCGGCGAGGCCGGCGGTGAGGGCGCAGTCGTAGGGCAGCAGGTGGCGCGAGAAGTAGAAGGCGGAATTGGCCGCGGCCATGAGCAGGAGGGCCCAGGCGGCTTCCTCGGGGCTGGCGCCGGCGCGCAGGGCGAGGCGGTGGAGCAGCAAAAGATTGAGCGTGGAAAAGAGCGAGAGGACGGCGGCGGCGATCCCGATGGTGAAGCCGATGTTCTCGGGATGGCTCCAGTTGCCGAAGGGCGTGAGGTGGGCCAGGGTGTGCTGCGCGGCGGTGACGAGCGCGCCGACCCAGGGAAAGAGGGCGTGTTCGGGTTGAGCCAGAATCGTGGATACGCCGGAAAAATCGGCGGCGGCCAGGGCGCGGTAGAGTTGGAGTCCGCGGTCGTAGCGGCCCTCGTCGCCGAAAAAGTATTGGCCGCCCTGGGCGGCGAGGGCGAGGCGCAGGAGGAGAGAGACCAGAAGAATCGCGGCAGGGAGATGGCGCGGCACGGCGGAGAGCATGCGCGGGACGGAAGGCGTCGCGAGCACAAGCGCGGCGGGTGCGATAAAAATGGGGTCAAACGCGGCGGCGTTGCGGCGGGCAGTTCACCGGGTGGGTGCGGCGAGATCGTAGATCAGGTAATGCGAGAAAGCGGCGGTGGGCGGCGTGGCGCGGAGCGAGCGGAAGAACGGATGCCGGGCGGCCTGGAGGTCGTTGAGGGTGCTGGATCGCGTCGTGAGAATGAAGCGGACGCGGTCGCGGCGCAGGCGGGCGAGGCAGGCGGGGAAGTCGGCGTCGGCCTCGAACAGAAAACGCACGGCGGGGCTGAAGAGGGGGACGGGGCGCGCGCCGAGGCCGACGAAGAGGGCGTGCAGCGTGGGGTCGGGGGCCACGATGGCCTCGCCGGCGGCCGCGTCGGCGATGGCGGCCCAGTTGGGGTGGGCGCGCCAACGGGCGGCGTCGAGGTTGAAGTCGCGCCAGGCTCCGGCGTCGCGTTGCCACCACCGGACTCCGGCTTCGACCGGCAGGTAAAGGGAGCGCATGCCGGCGTCGGCGGAGAGCACCGTCAGCGCCATGAGCAGCCCCCAGCGCAGTCGCGCGGTGCGCCAACGCGCCAGCCAAAGGCCGCCGAGCACGGCGCCGACAGCGATCGCCGGGGTGAGCATGCGCACGGCATAACCGGGACCGGCGGCGGTCTGGCCAACCGACCAGAGCCAGAGTCCAGTCATGGCCAATAACGCCGAGAGCCACGGTGCGCGCGGGCGCCAGTCGGCGAGTCCGCCGAGCAGCCCGCCGACCAAGGGTGCGCCCGCCAGGCCGAGGCCGAGGGTGGCGATCCAGGTCCAGGCGGATTCCGGGGCGCCGAGATGGAACTGGGCGTGGACGATTTCGTAATATTCGGCGAGGACGGGATTGACGGGGAAGAGGTGGCCGAAGCTGTAGCTATAGAGCGGATGGCCCGTTTTTACCCAATTGCGGAGATACCACGGCAAGGCGACCGCGGTGGCGGCGAGGAGGAATTGGAACCAGTCGCGGCGGGGGAGTCGCCACCACGCGAGGGCGACCACCCCGAACGCGAGGTAGATCAATCCGTATTCGCGGGCGAGGGCTCCGGTGCCGGCGGCGAGGCCCGCCCAGAGAAGCCAGTGGGACTGGGGGGCGGCGCGGTGGCGTTCAATAAACAGGAACAGCGCGACGAGACTGAGCGCGGTCAGGCCGGTTTCCTGTCCCATGGCCACGCCCCAGAGCAACACGCTGCTCGAGGCGAGCAGGGCGCAGGCGAAGGCGGCGGCGGCGCGGCTGTGGCGGGCGGCCAGTTGCCAGACCGCGAGAAAAAGGAGGGCGGCCTGAAGGAAGACGACCGGGGCGGTCAACACCGGCCCAAGTTCGCCGGCGCTCACGTAGGTCCACAGGTAAAGGGTCGGGATGATGGGAGCGATGCCATCAGGCCAGGCGTAGCGCAGAAAATCCTCCGCGGTGATCGGGGGATAAAACTGCAGGGAGCCCGCGCGGAGCATCTCGCGGGCGAGATAGTCCCACCGGAACTGGGTGTCGAAACCCGAGAGGGGATCGAGCGTCGCGCGGAGCGCGATGGCCGCGAGGCCGAGGGCGGCCGGCAGCAGAAACCACGCGTGGAGGGGCCACCGGAACGGCAACGCGGAGGCGGCGGGAGCGGCGGCGGTCGCAGGGGCGGCGGAAGCGGCGGCGGTCGCGGGGGTGCGGGCGGCGAGGGTCGCGAGCAGGGCGCAGATCGCGGCGAGGCCGACCCCGAGTGGTAAGGGCGCGAGGGCGACGCCGCAGCCGTCAAGGAGGAGGACGAGGTTGAACAGCACGGCAGCGGAGCCGAGAAAGGATCCGACGAGACCGACCGGGGTGCGGCACACGCGCCCGAGGAGCCAGCCGGGAGCGAGGAGACCGATGGCGAGTAGCAGGAGGGTCAACGCGCCGTGCAGAAAAACCATGACGGGCGGACCGGGGGCCCTACCGGAAGAAGTTATATTTGCCGATGGCCCAGAGGGCGCGGAAGCCGTCGCGCCAGCCGATTTTTTTTCCTTCGGCGTAGGTGCGGCCGTAGTAGCTGATGCCGACCTCGTAGATGACGCAGCCGGAGCGGGCGACTTTGGCGGTGATCTCGGGCTCGAAGCCGAAGCGGTTTTCCTCGATGGTGATTTTCTGGATCACCTCGCGGCGGAAAACTTTGTAGCAGGTTTCCATGTCCGTGAGGTTGAGGTTGGTGGCCATGTTGGAGAGCAACGTGAGAAACTTGTTGCCGACCATGTGCCAGAAATAGACGACGCGGTGGGCGTCGCCGCCGGAGAAGCGGGAGCCGAAGACGACGTCGGCTTTGCCGTCGAGGATGGGTTTGAGGAGGCGCGGGTATTCGTTGGGGTCGTATTCGAGGTCGGCGTCCTGGATGATGACAGCGTCGCCGGTGGCGGCGGCGATGCCGGTGCGGAGGGCGGCGCCTTTGCCCTGGTTGACCTCGTGGTAGATGATTTTGGTCACGAGCGGGGCGATCTCGTTGCGGAGGATGTCGCGGGTGCCGTCGCGGGAGCAGTCGTCGACGATGATGATCTCCTTGTCGGCGACGGGCGCGGCCCGCACGCGGTCGACGATGGCGCGGATGGTTTTCGTCTCGTTGTAACAGGGGATGACGATGGAGAGTTTCATGCGGGCTGGGACGAAAGTTAGGGCGGGCCTCCGCCGGGGAAAGCCTATTCGGGGCGGGCGCGGTCAGCGCCGGGGCGGGGCCGGCGGCCACGGCTCGCTGGCCCCTGGGAGCTGCCGGAGCAGGCGCGGTTCGCCGGCGCCGGGTGGGTAGATGCCCTCAATGACGTAGATCGGCCGGGCCTTGATGGACTCATACATGCGGCCGACGTATTCGCCGATGACACCGAGCGCGAGGAGTTGGACGCCGCCGAAAAAGATGATGGTGATCACGGTCGCGGCGAAGCCGGGGATGAAGTAGTCGGGCTGGCGCAGTTTGACGACAAAGACGGTGAGGGTCGCGAGGAGCGCGAGGGTGATGATCAGCAGGGCGAGGTAGGTGACCAGCCGCAGGGGGACGACGGAAAACGAGGTGATCGCATCGAGGGCGAAGGAAATCATTTTCCGGAGCGGGTAGTTGGTCTTGCCGGCGAAGCGGGCGTTGCGGTCGTAGAGAACCGCGACCTGCTGACCGCCCACCCAGCTGACCATCCCGCGGATGAAGCGGTGGCGTTCCCGCATTTGGCGCAGGACGTCGACAATGCGGCGGTCCATCAACCGGAAATCGCCGGTGTCGGCGGGGATGTCGTTGTGGGTCATCCGGCGGAGCACACGGTAGAAAACTCCGGCCGAGAGGAGTTTCAGGCGCGACTCGCCCTGGCGGGTGCGGCGACGTCCATAGGCGACGTCGGCGCCCTCCTGCCAGCGCGCGACCATTTCCGGGATCACTTCGGGCGGGTCCTGCAGGTCCGCGTCGATCAGGACGACGACGTCGCCGGTCGCGACATCGAGTCCGGCGGTCGCGGCGGCCTGGTGGCCGAAGTTGCGGAGGAGGTTGATGACGCGGAGGGTGGGGTCGGTGGCCGCGAGTTCGAGGGCGACGGGCAAGGTGCGGTCGCGGCTGCCGTCGTTGACGAGGACGATTTCGTAGGCGCAGCGGAGGCCGTCGCACACGGCTTTCACGCGGCGCACGAAATCGGCGATGCTGCCCTCCTCGTTATAGCAGGGCGCGACGATCGAAAGCCGGGCGGTGGCGAGCGAGCGGGGGTCAGGCATGAGACGGCGGGGTTGGGTGCCGGGGAGAACGGGCGACGATGACGACGTTCCAGCAGAGGGGGCCGAGCCACGGCATGAGTCGGAGCAGCGCGGTATCGAGCCGTTCCAGCGGTTGGTAGAGCCAGCGCCAGCGGTCGGCGTCGTCGATCACCTGTTTCCAGAGCCGGACGCGGTTGGGGTTGCGGAATTGGACGAAGACCATCGCCAGAAAGATCACGAGCGTGGTGAGCCAGAACCACCGCAGTTCGCTGGTGGCGAAGCGCGCGGTGACGGCGCGGATGTCGCGGAGGCGCAGGGGATGTTCGTCGGGGGTGCGGACCTTCATGGCGATGCGCCGGTAGACGTTGATGATTGGGTTGTAGGCGACGGGGTCCCAGCTGACGAAGGTACCGCCGGCGCGCAGGTGGGGAATCAACTGGTCCATGGTCGTCGCGATATCGACGTGATGAAGCGTGTTGCCGATGTAAATGATGTCGAACTGGCGGGTGCCCAGACGCAGGTCTTCGGCCGCGGAGATGTTCGTTTCCACGCTCACCCCCTGGGCGTCGGCGAGACGGCGGGTTGCCGCGCACATGCCGGGCGAGACATCGGTGGCCGTGACGCGCGCGCCTTCGAGAGCGAAATAGACGCTGGCTTCGCCGAGTCCGCAGCCGACGTCGAGGAGGGTGCGGCCGTGGAGGTCGCCGAGGGCGCGGCGCAGGTGGCGCATTTCGGGGGCGGTGCACGCCTCGTTGCGCTGGCGGACGTTGATCTTTGTCACGTCTTCGCCGGCGGCCCACTCGTCGTGAAAATGCTCCTCGGCGGCCTGGCGTTGTTTCGTCGCGTCGGCGCCGGGGTCGCCCGCGGCGGCGGCGAGCGTCGCGGCGTCGAAGACTCGGGCGGTGGCGAGCGCGGTGCGGAGTGCGGTGTCGAAAAATGCGCGGTTGGCGGCCATCACTTTGTCGCCGACGAATTCCAGCTGGCGTTCCCGCTGGAGCGCGGCGTGCGCGGCGGTGTCGCCGCGCGTGTAGAATTTCGCGCCCTGAAACGCGACGAGGTGTTCGCCGGGGGCGGGCGTGGACCACGCGAGGCGCAGGTGGCCGGGGCCGGCGTTTTCGATCTGCAAGGCGGCCAGCCAGGCGGCGAGGCGGCGGGCGTTTTCGGGCGAGGTCGTGCGCCAGCGGGCCTGCAGGCGGCTGCCCGCCCAGAGGAATTGGTGCACCGCGCTCTCGAATAGAATTTTCTTGGGCATGACTACGCTGATTCCGCCGGGGCGCGGGCGGCTTCGTCGGCGAGGGTCAGCCGGCGTTTTTGGCCGGGGAGTTGGACGCGGTCGCGCGGCTCCTGGCGAATGCGCTCGGCGGTGGCGAGGAGCGAATCGTAGGTGAGCGGCCAGGGTTTCTGCGGCGGCGCGGCGAAGAAGAGTTTCAGCCGTTCGAGTTTCACGCGGAGGTGGCGCATCGAAATGGTCATCTCGGGGTAGCTGCCATACATGCAGCCGGAGCAGGCGCGGGTGACCGCGAGGACCTCCTGGCGGAAGGTCTGCTCCCAATAGACGTCGGGAAAATCCGGCGCGAGGCAGGAGATGGGCCGGGCGGTGCGGTGGTCGCAGCAGGGCGCAAAGTCGCCGTTGGGCAGCACCGCGAAGTAGAGGTTCGGGCTGTCGCACACGCCGCCGTTGCGGTCGCGCCAGGTGGTCGG
Organism: Opitutaceae bacterium; assembly: GCA_044358025.1. Classification (GTDB taxonomy): domain Bacteria; phylum Verrucomicrobiota; class Verrucomicrobiia; order Opitutales; family Opitutaceae; genus GAS368. Next base: position 25,326 of record JBIKOK010000062.1, on the reverse strand, counting down.
CTGTTCGGCGGCGAACCGGGCCATGTCGTCGAGGTATTGGTCGGAGTCGTAGAGGAGGTAGCCGTCGTGGCGCATCGCGCGGACGCGCTCGAGGAGGGCGTTGACGGCGGGCAGCTCGTCCTGTTTCCAGCGCTTCGTCTGATCAAAGGTCCGGAAATTCATCGGCTTGTCGAAGGTCGTGACGTGGATCGGCACGAGCGAGGTGACCCAGCCGATCGCGGTGCCGAAGCGGATGACGTCCTCGATGTCGCCGAGATTGTCGCGCTGCATGACGCAGCCAAGCGCGGCGAAGCTGTCGGCCTTCGGCAGGTGGTGGGTGAACGACGCCATGGCGCGGAGGGCGTCGTGCCAGGAGCGGGCGAAGCCGCCGTTGATGTCGTCCTGGTTGCCCGGCCACAGCGAGTCGAGGGAGATGGAGATGTCGCGGCCGCCGGCCGCCACGGCCGCGTGGATGCGCTCGTCGGTAGCGAGGCCGTTGGTCTGCATCCGCACATGGATCCCGCGGGAGGAAAACGCGCGGATGATGTCGGGGAGGTCCTGGCGGACGAAGGGTTCGCCACCGGTGAGCAGCACCATGGCGACGCCGAGGCGGGCGAAGTTGTCGGCCATGCGTTGGACCTCGTCGAGGGTGCACTCGCGGACATCGGAGTTCGCGTAGATGATGTTGCACTGCTTGCAGGTCAGGTTGCAGCGCGCGGTGATGTAATACTGGACATAGACGGGCGCGTTTTTGAGGAGCGCGGCGCGCGCCAGCGTGAGCTTCGAGGAGCGGGGAAACATGATCAGTTTTTCAGCGAGGAAACCCGGGGCGGATGGGACGACGGCGTGGGTTTCTCCGCGGGAAAAATCATGGCGGGGAGCCTCGCTTTTCGAAACCGTAAGTCAACACGCCCTGCTGCGCCGGGCAGCACGCGTCGACGAGGGCGAGGAGGACGGCGACGGGGGTCACGAGCGGGAGGAGGCAGCAGGACGCGAGGTCGCGCCCGAGGGAGCGCGAGGCGGTGCCGCGCTTGAGCCGTTGGTAAGCGTAGTTGTGCTCCGGCAGGACGAGATTGAGGAAGCCTTGGGCATAGCCGAAGACGTTGTAGGGCCAGGAGACGACGGTGTGAGTCCGAACGAAGCCATAGGTGGCGAGCAGGCGCAGCAATGAGTCCGCGGTGAATTGCTGCGGATGGTTGGGCAGGTCGAAGAACGCGTAGTGGGCGCGGAAGAGGCGGTATTGAAACGAGCCGCCGTTCGGCACCGACACGACAAGCCGGGCGCCCGCGGGCATTTTGGCGCCGAGGTCCGCGAGGAACGCCTCGAGCGCGGGGGCGGGAAAGTGTTCGAAGCTGTGCCAGGCGGTGGCGGCGTCGATCTCGCCGTCGACGGCGGCGAGATCGGTGACGATGGTGAGGCGGAGTTCCCGTCGGGAAAATTCGACCGCGGCGGGGGTGATCTCGATGCCGCAGTGTCGGGGGAAGCGCCGGCATTGCTGATAGAGGAATTTGCCCGAGCCGGAGCCGATGTCGACGAGCAGGTGGCGGGGGCGGCCGGCGAGCACGCGGTCCAGCACGGCGCCCTGGAAGCGCTCGAGCGAGGAACCGCGCCGTACGACGTCGGCGCGCAGCGTTTCGTTGAGCATGAGCGTCTGGGGCGCGGGGGTCACTTGGGTCTCGTGGCCGCATCGCCCGCAGCGCCGATACTGCGGGGTGAGGTGGTCGAAGTCCGGGCCGTGACAAATATAACAGGTCGGTTCCATGGCGCTCAGCGGAGGCGTGACATCAAGTTTTTCCAGAGTGCGACCGTGGCGGCGCGAGGGAGGACGCGCGCGAGGAGCGACATGGCGAGCGAGCGGGTGGAAATGATCACGGTGGTGGGGCCGGGCGGGAGGGCGCGCACGAGGCGGTCGGCGACCTCCTCCGGGGCCATGAGGCGTTCGGACGGGAGCGTTTTCACGCCGGCCGAGCGCTGGAAATTGGTCTGCATGCCGCCCGGGCAGGCCACGAGCAGGCGCACGCCGGTGCCGGTGAGTTCCGCGGCCCAGGCCTCGCTCATCGAGAGAAGCGCGGCGTTGGAAGCGGCATAGGTGGCAAGGAAGGGGAGCGGTTGGAACGCGGACGAGGAACTGATAAAAACGACGCGGCCGAAACCGGCGCGGACCATGCCGGGCAACGCGGCGTGCGCGAGCGCGAGGCGGGCGAGGAGGTTGACCTGGAAGAGCCGGGCGTGCGCGGCCGCGTCCGCGCCGAGCACGGGCCCGCGGAGTCCGAAACCCGCGCAGGCGAAAAGCTCCGACACAGGATGGGCCCGCCAGTCCGCGCCGTCGACGAGTTGGGCGACCGCGCGGTCGTCGGCGAGGTCGACGACGGCGACCCGGCACTGGGGATACCGGGTGCGGAGGAGGTCGAGGCCGGCCGGGTCGCGGTCGACGAGCAGGAGGTGGCGCCGGTGGGGCGCGAGCCGTTCGACGAAGGCGCGGCCGAGTCCCGAGGCGGCGCCGGTGATCACGGTTTGCCCGCCGGGATCGCGGTGTGGATCGAGGCGAGCGCGTTCGCGGGTGATGACGTCGGCGAGGGCCGAGGCGGCGGTGTGGCGGGGCACCCAGCCGAGGTGTTGGAGCGCGGCGTCGGAGGCGGTGAGGGCCGGCAGCAGCAGGGCCTTGAGGCGGAAGGGCACGGCCCGGGGGAGCGCGCGGGCGAGCGCGGACGCCCAGTCCAGCGGCAGACGGGCGCCGGCGGGCTCGGCGAGCGCGAAGGCCTCGCGGAGGCCGAGCGGTGAACCGGCGCAGAAAAACGTGCGGCCGGCGGCGGCCGGGTGGACGGCGCAGAGTTTGAGCGCGACCGTCAGATCGTCGACGTGGACGACGCTGAAGCGGCCGGGCCAGGCGAAGCGGGCGAGGGGCGCCCGGCGCACGGCGGCCCGTGTGAACACGGCGAAATGACTGTCGGGCCGCATGTCGCCGCCGACGACCAGGGCGGGGCGGACGATGGCGAAGGGCAGGCCGGACTCGCGCACGAGCTGTTCGGCACGGGCCTTGGAGCGGCCGTAGTCAGAACTCGGATGCAATGGAGCGTCCTCGTCCAAGGGTGCCCGGCACGCATCGGCCGGCGCGCGGTCGACGGCGCCGATGGTGGAGACGAAGACGAAGCGGCGCAGGGCGGGGCCATGCCGGCGCACCGCCTCAAGCAGGTGCCGGGTGCCGGCGACGTTGACGGTCTCGTGGGCCGGCCCGTTGCCGAAGGAGGCGTTGGCCGCGCAGTGCACGATGTAGTCGGCGCCGACCAGTCCCGCGGACCACGCGTCCGGCTCGGCCAGATCGCCGTGGAAAAGCTCGACGCCGATGGCGGTCAGGTCCGGGCGGTCGTGGCGGACGAGGGCGCGGACGCGGTGGCCGGCGGCGCGGAGATGTTGGCAGAGGTGGCGACCGACGAAACCGGCGGCCCCGGTGACGAAGAAACAGGGTTCGTTCAAGGGCGCAGGATCAGGGGGGCGGACGGCAGGCGTGAGGCTCGGGAAATTACAGGATGACGTCAGTGAACGGCGGGGTGACGGCGTGGCGGACGAGGTCGCGGGAGGCGTCGAGGACGACAAGGGTGGCTTTCTACGCGGAGGCCGGTGCAGCGCGGACGCGGCCGCCGATGGCGCGGAGGGTCTTGGTCCCGATGTGGCGGGGGATGACGATGGAGAGTTTCATGCGGAGGGAAACGGCACGGGAGTGTTCACGCGGAATTTCGGCGACGGAGCAGGTTTTCCAGCGGTTTCAACGTGAGGTAGGCGGCGTAGGCGGAGTGGTGGGGGTTGGGCGCGCGGAGGAGGGAGGCCAGTTTGGCGCCGAGTGGATGGCCCTGGGCGAGGGCCAACGCGCGGGCCGCGAACGAAGGGGCGAACGCGAGGCGATTGACGTGGGCGAGATAGGCCGCGTCGAAGAGTTCGCGGAGCAAGGCGACGTTGAGCGGGCGGGCCGGGCGGGCGCGGAGGGTGTGGAGGTCGAGGTTGTTTTCGCGGGAGCCGCCGGCGGCCTGCTCGACGTCGAGACGGTGGCGGGCGAAGAAGTCGCGTTGCCAGCGCCGCTGCGCGCGCAAAGCGGGCGGAAGCGTGATCATCGACAGCGCGACGTCGGGCACGAGGAACGGGCACCACGGGACGAAGCCGAGGCGGCGCGGCACGACGAGGGCGAAGGAGAGGAGCGTCATCTTTTGGCGGATGACCTCGACGATTTGAAAAACGGGATCTTGAAAGCGGGCGCGGCGGGCGGCCCAAAACGCGGCGCGATGACGACCCTCGCCGCGCAGGCGGCACGGATCGGTGGCGCCGTGTTGGCCGCGGGTGAGGCCGAGGGCGGGAAGGTCGGCGGACGAGCAGGCGGGGATCGGCGCGATGCTCCCGGCCCACGCATCGCCGACGAGTCCGCTGAGAAGCGGGCGCCCGGCGGTGCGCGCGGCGATGCGCTCGTAGAACTCCATGTGATACATGCCGTGGGCGTGCGTGGAGATGCCGAATCCATCGTCCCAGGCGTCGAGGTGATCGTGGTAGTCGCCGAGCGGAATCTGCTCCCAGGCGAGACCGAGGCGGGCGGAGACGAGGCGCGCGCGCGTGACCTCCCGGGAGTTTTCCTGGCGGGCGGAGACGCCGTAGGTGAAGGCGCGCACGCGGGATTTGTCGCGCACGAAGTAGGCGAGGAGGCGGGAGTCGAGGCCGCCGCTGAGCGGGAGGACGATCTCGCCCGTGACGGAGTCTTCCCAGCGATTTATCGCCTGGGCAAGGAGCGCGAGGGCCTCGTCGGGGCTGCTGGTGCGTCCTTGCCAGGTATCGACGGGATCGGGGAGCGGTTCTTCGCGGAGTTGACCGGCGGGGTCGGCGACGAGACGCGTGCAGGGCGGGACCACGCGGACGTGGCGGACGGGAGTGTGACCGAAGGCGCAGTAGCCGAACGCGAGGTAGTCGGTGAGGCCGTCGGGATCGAACTCGAGGTTGCGATAGTCGATGACGTCATGGATGCACGCGGAGAAGGCGCCGGATTTTTCGTGGTAGAAACACGGCCGGGTGCCGAGCCAGTCGGAGGAGAAGCGTACGTCCATGGTCGCGGGGAAAATCAGCTCGCGAAGAGCGCGGGGGGCAACCAGCGCGCAGCGAGGGCGCGGGTGCGCGGCGTGCGGCGGTCGGGGAGTTCGCCGTGGAGGAGACCGAGGGCGGTGGCGATCTCGCCGGCGTGGGCGGCGGCGGAGAAGAGGTGATAGTGGAAGAGGCCGCGGTCACGGCGTTGACGGCGCCAGCGCCCGGGATTGAAGACGGCGAACGCAGTGTCGCGCAGGGTGCGCGCGGTGAGGCGAAGGCGGCGGGCCGTGGTGTCGCCGGGGTTGAGGCGGTCGGCGTAAAAACTTTCCCAGAGACGCACGGCGTATTCCTGGTGAAGGCCCTCCAGCAACGCCGGGTCGGCCAGCGGGGCGTTGCGGTCAGTGACGTCCGGGTCGTTGGGTGCGACGGCGGGACAGATGCAGCGGAGAGTGACGGGAGCGGACGCGGAAGATGCGCCGGGTGCGTCGGCGACGGATTCCCAGGCGGAAATCAGCGGGGCTTGCGCGAGGTGGGCGAGGTCGAGTTGGACGCGCCAGGAGCGGCGGGCGGAAGGGGCCTGGCGCCAGAGAGCGGGGTTGATGAGGGTGTTGCCGAGGCCGTAGAAAATCCAACCGTCGTGCCAACGCTCCCAGCCGAGGGGCACATGGGGGTGATGGGCATGGACGACATCGGCGCCGGCGGCGATGAAGGCGCGGAGCGTTTGTTGCCACTGCGGCGAAGGCCACGGACTCATCTCGCCGCCCCCGTGGACGGAGACGATGACGCGGTCGGAGGTGGTGCGGAGGTGGCGGATGCGGTCGACGAGTAAGGGGTCGAGCGGGCACACGCCGGGTTCGGCGGAAGCGGCGACCCCAAACCAGCGGTCGGTGGCGGCGAGCAGACCGAGGCGGAGTCCGGTGTGATCGACGGTGAGCGGGGCGGCGGCGGCGGCCAGCGTGGGGCCGGCCCCGAAAGGACGGAGCCCGGCGGCGCGGCTGGACGAAAGGGTTGCGGCGAGCCCGGCGGCGCCGAAGTCCATCGTGTGGTTGTTGGCCAGGGTGACGACGAGGCCGGGCCAGGCGGCGGCGAGAGCAGGGAGCAGGGCGGGATCGCCGCGGAGCGCCGGGCCGGCTTTGGGGCGCGGTGGGAGGGCGGCGGCGCAGAAGGGGATTTCGAGATTCGCGAGAACGACCGATCCCGGGGGTGCAGCGGCCGCAGGGAGGGAGAGGGCCTCGAGGCCGACGGGGGCGAGGTCGCCGAGCAAGGTGAGTGGGCTCATGGGGACGGGCGGCGCGGCGACGTGAGGCCGGAGAAAACAAACGCGCGGGCGAGGAGCGGCACGCTTGGCCGGGTGGCGGCGAAGCAGAGCGGCGCGATGAAGACGATGAAGCCCTGGGTGACGAGGCTGGCGAGCGCGGCGCCGACGGCGCCATGCGGAGGGATCAACCAGGCGTTGAGGGCGAGATTGAGGGCGGCACCCAGGGCGACGTAGTAGAGACCGTAGTGCTGGAGATTGTTCAAGAGGAGCCATTGGGCGCGCACGGCGCCGAGGCCGGCGAAGACGCAGTTCCACGCGCCCAGGGCGAGAATGGTGGAGCTGGCAGCGAAAGCGGGGCCATAGAGCGTTTGGATGATCGATGGGGCGGCGGCCGTTAGCAGGGCAGCGGTGGCGAGTCCGCCCCAGGCGACGGCGATGAGGAGGCGTTGCAGGACGCGGTGAAAGTGCGGCGGGTCTTCGCGATGCAGGCGGGCGAGGAGGGGGAACAGGGTGTTCACCAGAATCATGGGCAGAATGTAACCGACCTCGGTGAGCCGGGTGGCGGCGGTGTAGAGGCCGGTTTCATGAGCATCACGCAGGTGCGAGAGGAGCACGACATCGATGCGGGTGTAGAGGAGAATCGCGAGGTTGGTGAAGGCGAGCGACCAGGCGGAACCGAGGAGCTGACGGGCCATCGCGGGATCGAAGCGCCAGCGCTGCCGGGCGGGCGCGGTGCGCCGGTAGAGCCATGCGAGCACGAGGCCGGAGGCGACCAATTCGAGTCCGGCGACCCACCCGAACCACGAGAGCGAAGCGCCGAGGAACACGCCGGCGGCACGCAGGGCGGCGCCAAAAGTGAGGCCGGCGGTCTGGCCCCAAACGGCGTAGCGGGCCTGCGTCTGCGACAGGAACCAACTGTCGAAGACGAGCACGGCGGGGGAGCACAGCGTGAGGCCGATGCCGAAGAGCAGACCGGAGTGCGCGGTGGCGGAGCTGTCGTGGCAGAGCGACAGGGCGAAGACGAGAAAGGCCAAGGGAACCGCGAGGAGGCGGAGGCCGAAGGCGGTGCCGAGGATCGCGCTGTGGGCGGACGGGGCGTGGATGATGTCGCGGCGGACGATGACATCGAGGCCGAGATCGGCGAGGCCGGCGAGGATGGCGGCGAGGGCGAGGGCATTGCCCAGCTGACCGGCCTCCGCGGGGCCGAGGTGGCGCGTGACCATCACGCCGGTGGCGAAGACGATCAGGAAACGGAAACCGCGGTCGGCGACGAGCCAGGCGGCGTTGCGCAAGAGCGAGGGTGTGGGTGGTCCGCCCTCACCGACGACGGCGACCGGAGATGGCGGGGGGGGGGGCATGAGAAAAGTGCTCGCGATTGGCAGGCCGACGAAAATCATGCGCCTGACAATGTCGAATATCGTTTCGAGGGAGCAGGCGGATCCAAGCCCGGCAGCGAAAGGCTGGGCGTTTGCCCGACTGCTGCTGCGGGTGCGGTTTCTGCGGAAGCTCGGCACGCTGTCGACGCACGGTTATCTGGCGGAGACGGGCTGGGTGCGGAGTGTGTGCCGCGCCGAGACGGCGATCGATGCGACGGCACCGCTGCCGTGGGCGACGTTTCCCTACATCGCGTTTCTCGGGCCGCGGTTGCGGACGGATCTGCGGCTGTTCGAATACGGAGCGGGCAGCTCGACGCTGTATTACGCGCCGCGGGTGCGGGAAGTTTTCGCGGTGGAGCACGACGAGGCGTTTGTCCGCGCACTGGCGCCGCATCTGCCGGGGAATGCGCACGTGGCGCACGAGCCGTTGCACGCGGAAAGCTACCTCCGCGCCATGGAGCAGGCGGGCGGGCGTTTCGACGTTGCGGTGGTGGATGGGCGTGACCGCGTGCGGTGCGCAGCGGCGGCGCTGACGCGGTTGAGCGCGGGCGGCGTGCTGGTGCTCGACGATGCGGAGCGGGACGACTACGGGGCGGCCACGGCGGCATGGACGGCGGCGGGGTTTCGGCGGCTCGATTTCTGGGGGCTCGCCCCCGGCTCGGTCGGCACGAAATCGACGGCGATTTTTTACCGGGCGGAAAACTGTCTGGGGCTCTGAGCGGGCCACGCCATGGCCGACCCCGTCATCCCGGTAGTGCTCTTCGCTTACGCGCGGCCGGCGCATCTGGCGCGCGCGCTGGCCTGCCTTAGGGAAAACGGCGTGCCGTTGATCTATGCGTTCGCGGACGGCGCGAAAGGCGAGGCGGATGCGGCGGCGGTGGCGGAGACGCGCGGGTTGTTGCGGGCCGTGGATTGGTGCGAGGTGCGGCTGACGGAGCGGAAGGAGAATTGGGGGCTGGGAAGAAATGTGCTCGCCGGTGTGACGGCGGTCGCCGCGGAGCATGAGGCGTTTGTGGTGTGGGAGGACGATTTGATCGCGGTGCCGGGGACCTATGCGTGGATGGGCGCGGCGCTGCGGCACTATGCGGCGGACGAGCGCGTGATGAGCGTTTCGGCGTGGACGCATCCGCGGGTGACGCCGGCGGATGTGGGCGAGGCACCGTATTTCGATGCGCGGGCGGAGTGCTGGGTGTGGGGCGCTTGGTCGCGGAGTTGGCGGGGGATGCCGGAGCAGACGGCGCGCGCAAAAATGGCGGCGGCGGCGAAACGAGGCGCGGCGGCGGGCGCGTATGGGGCGGATTTGCCGGCGATGGCGAAGGTGGAGGCGAAGAAGAATATCTGGGCGGTGCGCTGGCTCTATCATCATTTCCAGCACGGGGGACTGTGTGTGCGGCCGCCGTGGTCGATGGTGGAGCACATCGGATTCGATGTGGGCGCGACGAATGCGACGGCGGAGGGCGGGTGGGCGAATGCGCCGCTGCGGCCGGTGCCGCCCGTGCCGGCGGCGTGGCCGGTGCCGGCCGAGCACGCGGAGTGTCGGCGGCTGTGGACGACGGCGGCCGGGCCGGCGGGGCGGAGCTGGGTGGGGCGCTGGCGCCGGGTGGTCCGGCGGTTGGTGCCGGCGGCGGTGTTGTCGCCGCTGGTGGAGCGATTTTTTCGGGTGCGCTGGGTGGGGAATTTTGCCGAGTGGCCGGCGGCCGCGGCCGCCGCCCGGGGTTACGATGCGGACCGGATTCTCCACCGGGTGCGGGCGGCGGCCCGGCAGGTGCGGGAGGGACGCGCAACCTATGAGCGGGACGGAGTGGCGTTTCACGCCGCCGCGCCCCGGTGGCCCGGGGTGTCACGGTTGCGGGAAGCCGCCGGGAACGGCCGGCTGACCGTGTTGGATTTCGGCGGCTCGCTGGGCAGCCTCTATTTTCAGGCGCGGGCGCAGTTGGGGGAGATCGGTGCGTTGCGTTGGCGGGTCGTCGAGCAACCGAGGTTTGCGGCGGCCGGCCGGGAGGAATTTCAGAACGGCGAATTGGAGTTTTACACGACGGTGAGCGAGGCGTGTGCTGCGGGCATGCCGGACGTGCTGCTCCTTGCGAGCGTGTTGCCTTACCTCCCGTCTCCCTTCGCGACACTGTCCCGCCTGCTAGAGACGGGCGCCCGGTGGATTGTCGTGGAGCGCACCGGATTTGTGCTCGACGGAAAGACTCGTCTGACCGTGCAGCACGTGCCGCGCTCGATTTACGCGGCGAGCTATCCCTGCTGGTTTTTTGACCGGGCGGAATTTCTGGCGCAATTCGCGGGCCGCTACCGGCTGGAGAGCGAATCCCGCGACGAAGTGGCGGTGCCGGCGGGACTGGAGTTTCGTTCGCTGCATTTCCGCCGCGTCGAACCATGAGCGGCCGAGGGCAAAGCCCAGGGCGGCGGTGGTGGTGGCGACAGATGTTCGCGCCCGGCTGGGTGGGGCTGCTCATCAATCCGTTTTTTTTCGCCCGGCGCGGACTCTGGCAGGAGCTGCAGCCGTTTCTAGCCCAGTTGGGGGGCGAGGTGCTGGACGTGGGCTGTGGCCGGAAGCCGTACCGGGAGTTTGTGCCGGCCACGCGCTACGTCGGGATCGAACTCGATACGCCGGAGTTGCGCGAGATCGGCGCGGCGGACGTGTATTACTCCGCGGGCAAGTTTCCGCTGGCCGACGCGAGCTTCGACGGAGCGCTGTGTTCGCAGGTGCTGGAACATATTTTTGAGCCGGCGGAATTTCTCGCGGAGATCCGGCGGGTGTTGCGGCCGGGCGGCGTGCTGCTGCTGACGACGCCCTTCGTCTGGGACGAGCACTCGCAGCCGTATGATTTCGGCCGTTACTCGTCGTTCGGGTTGCGGCACGTGCTGGAACGTGCGGGCTTCGAGGTGATCGCAGAGCGCAAGACCTGCGCCGACGGCCGCGCGCTGGTGCAACTGGCGTCGGCGTATGTCTACAAGGTGGTGCGGAGCCGCCACCGGTCGCTGAATGCCCTCGCCCAGGTGATGCTGATCGCGCCGGTCAACGTCCTTGGCGGGTTGCTTGCGTGGCTGCTGCCGGCGAACCCGGATTTTTATCTGGATAATGTCGTGTGGGTGCGCCGGCCGGCTGGCGGGGCGAATACCGGAACCGGAGGTGGGGCATGAGCCTCCTCGACCGAATCTTCGCGGAGCCCGAATTGCGGGAGTTTCCGCCGGTGCTGGTGGATGTCGGCGCGGCGGGCGGCGTGCATCCGGCGTGGCGGCGGATTGCGCGGTATGCGGTGGGTGTGGGCTTCGAACCGGACGCGCGCGAAGCGGCGCCGTTGGGTGCGGCGCAGCGGGAGTTTCGGCAGTGGATTTTTTGTCCGGGGTTGGCGGTGCCGGAAAGCCCGGCCGGCGGGCAGGCGACGCTGCACCTGACGCGTTCGCCCCAGTGTTCGAGCACACTGCCGCCGCGGACCGCGGCGCTGGCGGAGTGGGCCTTTGCCGAGTTTTTTGAGGTGATCGAAACCCGGGCGTGCGCGGCGACGACCCTGGAGACGGCATTGCGCGCGCAAGGGGTCGGGCGGATTGATTGGTTAAAGTGTGATACTCAAGGTACGGATCTTCGGCTTTATCGGAGTCTGTCGCCGGTGTGGCGTAAGGGATTGGGTGTGGTGGAATTTGAGCCGGGGCTGATCGACGCCTATGAGGGCGAGGACGGCGCGGCCGACGTGCTGGCGCTGATGGCGCGTGAACCGTATTGGCTGGCGGAAATCGTGGTCGGCCGCACGCCACGGGGGAGGCGCGAACTTGTGGCGCGCCATTTCGGAGGTGACGCGATGAAGTGGTATCGGCGGCTCGCGCCGTCGGCGCCAGGGTGGGTAAATTTGCGATTTCTGCGTAGGGTAGACGACGGGATCGAGCGGCCGGATCGGAGGGGGATGCTCTTGGCGTGGGTGTTTGCGACGATTACGAGTCAGCACGGCCAGGCGCTGCTGGTTGCGGAGACAGGCGGGCAGCAGTTTGGCGGCGAATTATTTGATGCGATGGCGCGGGCGAGCCGGCGGAGTCTGTGGTGGGCGATGGCGGGGGCATTGCCGGGTCTCGGGTGGCGCCGACTATGGCGAAGCGCGGGCTGAGTGCCCCGGACTCCGTCTCGACAAGCGGAGAGCGGTGCGAAGAGGATGGGTCCTACATGCAAGATCTCGTCAAACGCCTGCTGACACCGGTGAAACCTTGGCTCGAATGGCTCGTTCAGCGGGAGGCGTTGTGCGCAGCCGGGTGGGCGTCGTCGGCCCACCGGAGGCTGCGGTCCGTACAATGGGGGCTGCCGCCGGTGCCGGAGCATTTTGACCATCACATTGACCTCCAGCACCAATGGATGCAGGAGCGAAACCCGCTCTGGGTCGAACGAGGGGTCTTTGGTGGACTGGCGTTGAAGCCGGGCGGCGCGATGTTGGAACTGGCCTGTGGCGACGGGTTCAATGCCCGCAATTTTTACAGTCTGCGGTGTCGCGAGGTGGTGGCGTGCGATTTCGATCCCGCGGCGGTCAACACGGCACGGCGGAAGAATTCGGCGCCGAACGTTCGGTTTGAACTCGCCGACATCCGGACGGCCATGCCGACGGGTTGTTTCGACAATATCGTGTGGGATGCGGCGATTGAGCACTTTACTCCGGCGGAAATCGAAGGGGTGTTGCGCGAGATCAAGGCGCGCCTCCGGCCGGGGGGAGTGGTGAGCGGATACACGGTTACGGCGGGGGCTGGCGGGCAAAAGCACCTCGTGCACCACGAATACGAGTTTGCCGACAAGGCGGATTTGCAGCGCTTCCTTGCCCCGCATTTCCAGCGGGTGACGGTCTTCGAAACCGTCTATCCGACGCGGCACAATCTCTATTTCTGGGCCTCTGACGGAACCCTGCCGTTCGACGAAGACTGGCCGCTCGCTGTGCGACACCGTGCGAGCGGAGCGCCGTGAACCACTATTGCACGTATTTTGACCGCGGGTTTCTGGCGCAAGGGCTGGCGTTGTGGCGGTCGTTGGCGAAGCACGATGTGGATTCGGTGCTATGGGTCCTGGCGCTCGATGACTTCACTGCGGATGTCCTGCGCGAGGTGGGCGGGACGTGGCTGCGCGTGGTGACGCTGGCGGAGGTGGAGGCGGGCGATGCGGAACTCGCGGCAGCGCAGGCGAACCGGACGCGCGTGGAATATTTTTTCACGCTATCGCCGTGCTGGCCGCGGTGGCTGCTGGAAAAATACGGGTCGCGGGCGGGGATGGAGCGGATCACGTACGTGGATGCGGATATGTTTTTTTTCGCGAGTCCGGCGGAGATTTTCGAAGCGATGGATGCGGCGAAGGCGAGTGTGCTGGTGACGGCGCATCGGTTTCCGCCCTGGTTGAAACGGTATGAACGGCACGGGAAATTCAACGTGGGGCTATTGAGTTTTCGGAACGACGCGGCGGGGCGCGGGTGCCTGGACGATTGGCGCGGCCGGTGCCTTGCGTGGTGTTACGACCGGCTGGAGGACGGGAAGTATGCGGACCAAAAATATCTGGATGCGTGGCCGGAGCGCCTGGGAGCGGCGTTGCTGGTGCTGCCGAAGGAGGGCGTAAATTTGGCGCCGTGGAACTGGGGCGAGATCGATTTCGGGCAGCGCCGGTGGGTGGATGACGGGGAGCTCGTGCTCTTTCACTTTGCGCGGTTCCGGCCGGTGAACGGCGGGCGCCGTTGGGTGTCGGGGCAACTCGAATACGGCGTGATGCCGCGGAAAATGCGGAATGCGATCTATGGGCCCTATGTGCGGGCGCTGAGTGCGGCGCGGGACGAGATCGCGGCGCGGCGGGCGGGGTTCGATTTTCCAGAACGGGGGGCGGGCGCGGGCGGTGGGCGCGCGGGGCGCACGGAGTGGCAAGACCGGGCGATGCGCGTGGTGTTCGGCGGGACGTGGCTGCGCGTGGGCGACGGGTTGTGGAATTTGCGCGGGGGGATCGGGCGGTGGTCGGGGCGGGTGTTGGCGTGGGCGGCGGGGTGGCGTGGTTGAGTGGGGAGGCCGGCGGAGGCGGTCAGCGTCAAGGCCGGGGCCGCGATCACAAAGGCGTGGCGGCGGGTGAGGGCGGCGAGGTCCGCCTGGCGTTCGGCGAGCGGTTCGAAGAGCAGGAAGCGCGCGGCCGGGAAGTATTTTTTCGCGCGGAGCGACCACGAGCCGTCGGAGGCGCCGACGTCGATCCACGTCCCGACTTGGACGCTGCGGGCGGCGGCGCGGGCGAGCAGGCCGTCCATTTCGAAGGCGCGGTCGCGGCGCGCGAGGTGGAGACCGAGCGGGTGGAGCAGGCGGTTGGCGGCGTGCCGCACACGGGATTTGAGGCTTTCGGCCATGGCGGGGAGCAGGTGGAGAAGGCGTGGGGCCACGGACCGGAACGTCCGGGCCACTCGGAGGGTGGGGCGGAGAGCTCGCCCTACTTGCCGAGCCGGACGATTTTTTTGCGGACGTAGCGGACCACGGAGAGGGCATCCCAGCCGAGGCAGCGGCCGAAGGAGAAATAGCGGTGGCGGACGGCGATCTCCTCGCGGTAACCGCGCCAGCGCCCGGAGTCGCTCAAGCCGCCGGTGCCGCAGGCGGCGATGCGGAGTGGGATGGGCTTGAAGCGCACGCGGTTTTTCCAGAGGCGGACGTTGAACTCGTAGTCGGCCATGACGGCGAGCGAGGTGTCGAACGCGTCGTTTTCGGCGAACAGCGAGCGGCGGTAAAACGTGCCCTGGTGGTGGACGAAGTTGCGGGCGCAGGGGTTCACGTTCGAGCGGAGCTTGTAGATGCGGCCGTCATCGTAAGCGACTTCGCCGGCGGCGACCCCGGCCTCGGTTTTGTTCATCCAGTTGAGCGCCTCGCTGAGGACCATGTCGCCGACCAGGCGGTCGTCGGCGCCGAGGAAGAGGATCCAGGCGCCGGTGGCGAGGGCGATGCCTTGGTTCATCGCGTGGTAGATGCCCGCGTCGGGTGCGGAGACGAGGGTGGCGAGGCGGGCGCGTTGGGCGGTGAGCCATTCGCGCGAGCCGTCGGTGGAGCCGCCGTCGATCACGATGATCTCGGGGTGGAGGTGGAGTTGCGCCCAGACGCTCGCGAGCGCGGCGTGAAGGCGGGGGCCGGGGTTTTTGCAGACGAGAATGACGCTGAGGGCGGGCGCGGCGGACATGGCGGAGTCGGGGGAGGAGGAAGGCGGGACGCCCAAGGTTCAACGCTGAACGGCGGAGGCTCCATGGTTGCACGGAGGAGGCGGTGGAGGCCGTGGAGACAGTGGAGGCGGAACCGGCGTGACTGGGGCAGAGGCGGAAAGGGCGACGCGGACGCAAGGCGGGCGAAATATTTTCCCGGCGGGCGTTGCAGGGGGAGCGCAGGGTCGGCAAGGATGGCGGGCATGATTCAACCGCTGCTCTCGGTCATTATCGTCGCGTATAAATCGCGCGACGAGATCGGGGCGTGCCTGGGGTCGATTCCGCGGGAGTTGGCGCGGGCGGACGGGACGCGCGGGGCGGTGGAGGTGTGCGTGGTGGACAATGCGGCGGCCGCGAGCGCGGCGGCGCGTGGAGACGGAGCGGCGGCGCGAGGGGGAGCCGGGGAGACGGAGAGAGGGAGAGAGGGGGAGAAAGGGAGACGCGGTGAAGGAGACGACGTGGGCGGGATCGTGCGGCGGGATTTTCCGTGGGTGGACTATGTGGCGGCGGAAACGAATCTGGGTTTTGGCCGGGCGAACAATGTCGGTTTCGTGCGAACGCGCGGGGAGTTCGTCCTGTTTTTGAATCCGGATACGGTGTGCAACGCGGCGGCGCTGGAGCATTGCGTCGCGCGGTTGGAAGAGGATGTCGAGATCGGGTTGATCTCGCCGAAACTGGTGACGGCCGACGGGACGATAGATCTGGCGTGCCGGCGGAGCATTCCGACGCTGTGGGACGGGTTTTGCCGGGCGAGCGGGTTGGCGGGGAGGTGGCCGGGGTGCGCCCGGGTGGCGGGTTACAATCTGACGTTTTTGCCGGAGGCGGAGACCTACGATGTGGGGGCGATCAACGGGGCGTTCATGCTGGGCGCGCGCTGGCTATTCGCGGAGGAGGTGGCGGAGGACGGGGCGGTGTTCGACGAGCGATTTTTTATGTATGGCGACGATCTCGATCTGTGCATCCGGGTGAATCAAGCCGGGTTTCGGGTCGTCTATGACGGGCGCGTGGCGATCACTCATCTGAAGGGGGTGAGTGTGGCGAAGGATTTTGACGTGATGTCGCGGGCGATCTTCGACGCGAACCGGGAGGTTTATTTGAAGCACTTTGTGCCGCGGGGGGCGGAGGCGGCGGGGGTGGTCGGGGCGCTGAGGGCGGGGTGGGCGCGGACAACGTATTGCGTGGCGTTTGGCCTGTGGAAAGCGGTGGCGCTGACGCGGGCGAAGTGGCGCGGGCATCGGAAGGTGCGGCCGGTGTGAGGAAGGCGTTGAGAGCTGAGCGTGGAGCGCCCGAAACCCGAAATTTCAAATGAACCAGGAAGACACAGAGGCACGGCGGAAGACGGGCGGGGGTGCGCGGTGGGGCTGGCCGGCGGCGGTGTTTGCGGGCGTGCTGGTCGCGCAGTGGGTGCTCGTGGCGGTGGCGGGGACCGACATTCCGTTTCACGACCAGTGGAACATCGAGGGGCAGTGGCTCTATCCGGCCTGGCGTGACGGTTCGATTCGGGCGGCGGAGTTTTTTCAGCCGTTCAACGAGCACCGGATTCTGTGGACGCACCTGTTGAACCTCGGGCTTTTCACGCTGAACGGGCAATGGGATCCGCTGGTGCAACAAAGTGTCGGCGCGATGTTGCGCGCGCTGGTGGCAGCGGGGCTGGCGGCGATGGTGATGCGGGCGAGCCGGTGTGGGGCCGTGGGGAGCGGGCTGATAGCGGCGACGGTGACGGTGGCGTTTCTGCCGCACCTGGCCTGGCACAACGCGCTGTGGGGCTTTCAGTCGCATGTTTACTTTTCACTGCTGTTTGCACTCGTGACGCTGGGTCTCTTGGGCGCGGAGGAGGTGTCGGGGTGGCGCCGATGGGTGGGATTGGCGGCGGGTGGAGCGGCGCTATTGGCGATGGGCGCGGGGGCGTTTGGGCCGGTGGCGCTGCTGGGGCTCGCGGCGGTGCGGGCCATCGAGCGGCGGCGAATCGATGCGGCTTGGTGGCGCGGCGTGTGGCCGGCCGGGGTGCTGCTGGCCGCGGCGGTCGCGCTGCGCGTGGACCTGGGCGACCAGGCGAAGTTGCACGCGGCGACGGCGGGGGATTTTTTCAACGCGTTCGGGCGCGCGTTGGCGTGGCCGCACACCGCGGCGCCGTGGGCGGCCGTGGTGATGAATGCGCCGATCGCTTGGTTGGTGGGTGCGCGGCTGGCGCGGCGGCGGCGAGCGGCGGCCGGAGAGGATTTGGTGTTATTGCTCGGCGGCTGGGCGATCGTCAGTGGCGCCGCGGCAGCCTGGGCGCGCGGGGGCGGGGGAGAATTTTGGGCGGGCGTGCCGTCGCGGTATGGGGACTTTCTGGTGTTGCTGCCGCTCGCCAATCTCTGGTGCGTGGTGACGCTGGCCGGTGAGGCGGGGGCGCGGTGGCGGGCGAGTGGGCGGTGGGTGGCGATCGGGTGGGGCGCGTTTCTGGCGATCGGCTGGTTGGGGCTGTCGGTGGAGATGATGCAACGGATTATTCTGCCGCGGATGCGGGACCGGGAGGCGCCGGTGCGGTTGGCGGTGGCGTTTCAGCGGACCGGGGACGCGGCGGTGTTCGCGGGGCAACCGCGGTTGCTGGTGCCGCATCCGAACCCGGCCTCGGTGCGGACGGTGCTGGACGATCCGCGGATGCGCGGCGCGCTGCCGCCGTCGCTGCAACCGGAGCGGCCGATGGGGCCGTGGTCGCGCGCGGTGCGGTGGCTGCTGGGGCGCTGAGGCGGACGGCCGAAAATAGTTACCGGTCCTTTTTGCTCAGTTTCAGGGTGAGCGGTTTGAGTTTAAAAAGGAGGGCGCTCGCATCGATCGGTTGAACGATCTGCTTTCTCCCACGTTTCAGGTCGTCATTCCTCAAGCCGTGCGCGTGGCGCTGGGTCTGACGGGCGGCGAAAAACTGCGCGTGATCCCCTGCTCGGGCCGCGTGGAGTTGGTTCCGGTCCGACCGATGCCGCAGCTGCGCGGCTTTTGGCGGGGCAGGGACACCACGATGGCGCGGGAGCCTGACCGCCTGTGAGCAAGGCCAACGGGGTCGATTCCTCGGGTTGGCTGGAATACCTGGCCGACGGTAAGAGCGCGGGCTTTTTTGCTCCGGCGATCGAGGACACCGCGCACCTGGTCGTGCCCGTGATCACGGTCTACGAAGTATGCAAAAAAGTGCGGCGTGAGCGCGGGGAAAATGCGGCGCTCCAGGTGGCCAGTATGAGACAGAGCGGGCAGGTGATCGACCTGGACTCGGCCTTGGCGCTGGGCGCGCCATGCGCTGCCGCTCGCCGAAAGTCTGATCTGCGCGAGGGCGTCGCGCGATGGCGCCACGGTTTGGACGCAGGATGAGCACTCAAAGGATCTGCCGGGTGTGAAGTATTGGGCGAAGTAGAGCGCGGCCGTGAAGTCAGCGCCGCTGGGCGAATGAGAGGGTGGGCGCGGTGAATTTCGCTGACTGAGCGTGCGCGCCAGAGATTCAGGGTTGCGGCCTTCGATTCGACTCCTAAGCGATCACCCTAGCGCAGGACGACCATGCCGCCTATCGGGCTTGGGTGAACGAGTGCAACCGCCGGGGCGAGCGCATCGGCTAACGAGGCAGCAAGGATAGCCCGAGCGAGATTTCTGCCACGGGATAAAGACTCCGCGCTGAGCCCATGGGGTCGAGACCTTCGACCCCAACGTAGGCCGTAGACTCTGTACGGTCGTCGGCACGCGGGAGCGCAATAAGACCGGCAAGGTGCTGGAGCGGATGCAAAAAAGTGAGACGGTGCGGGCCGGTTGAAACCGACCGCTGTCAATGGGGGCAAACCCTTGCCCGGTTGTGCGCGGGTCACCGTCGCCGGTGTTGCCGCTGATCGACGGAAACGTCCCGGCCAGGGCGCGGCGCCGGCCGCCGGGCCGTCCGTTTCGACGCCGAGCGGCGAAAACGGCGCGAACGTGGACGCGCTTCCGGATTTTTTCGAATTCTCCGTGGCCGTCCGTGCCGCGTAACCAAACTTCCCGCACCGACCGCCGTCACTGGAACGAGATCACCCCTTGAGCAACAGGCCCTGCTGATGTGACCTCTTCCGCCTGATTCATCTGTCTGCCTGTTTTAGAACGACCACTGATGTTTAATCAGCCAGTTAAATGAACGGTGGCGGCTCCGTAGGGAGCCGCCGCCGTGTCTAAATCAAAGCTTGAAGGCAGTGATATCGTAGAGCTCGCTCGCCTCAACCGCGCCGGTGATGGTGTTGCGGGCCTGCATTTCAATGTGAGTAAGGTTGGTCACGGTGAAGTTGCGGATTCGCGCACTATAGGTCGCCCCACCGGTCAGCGGATCAACCGCCAGCGCGATGTTGAACTCGCGCCGGCTCTCCACACCGGTAGGCGACGTGCTGATCAGGATAGCGAACAGGCTGACGCCTTCCGGTTTGTCCACCGTGCCACGCCAGCGCGATTCCCGCGCCGCAACCCGAATTTCGAATCGGTCCGCCGTGATATGAATACCGGCGGTCGGGTCGGTGAACTCGGTCAGGACTTCCTGCACAAACATGACATGCTCGCTCACCATGTGGCCGATGACACTGATATTGGTCTCGCCGGTGACGACCTGCTTGAAGAACTCTTCGCGAGGGATCACTGCCTCACCGATACCAAGCACTTCGGCCCCGAAGCGGGGATCCTGGTTGAACACCAGCAGCAAATCACCAATGACGAACGAGTCAGGGCGCGTGCCGTTGCCACGTGCAACTGAAGTGATCACCCCTTGGGCGACATTTTCAGAGAGTTCGATCACGACCTCAACGTCCGGCACAAAGTATTCGTTGCCCGACCCGTCGACGTAGACATGCCCCGCCGACTTCAGCGTGCCGCCAGCGGTCACCGGATAGGTCCAGCCCGCCGGGTCAGCGCCACGGAAGCCCGCCCGGTCGAGGAAGTCTGCGGGCAGAGCTGCAGCGTTGGCTTGGTAGCACTGTTGCGCGATCTCGAAGAAGTTCTGCTCGATTGCAGCCTGCGCTGCAGGGTCACGCACTAACCCAGAGGCGCTTTCCGTGGCGCGGCGAGCTTCCGAGGTGCTGAAGAGCGAACGCACGGCGCCGAGACGACGGGGGCCGAGATTCGCCGAGACCGTATTGAGATCACGGTCAAAGCCGATGGCATGAGTGTCGGCGAGGCGATCAAAGCCGGCCGCATCGATACCAGTGTGCGTTTCTCCATCCTGGCCGATCACGGAGGAACCGCTGATGAAAAGCGGCGTTCCGTTAACCGTGAGGGGGAGGGTTATTTTCTTGCCGGTGACGACGATGCCTTGATTGGCGAGGTCGAGGTTCCAGATCGGTCCTTCTGTCGCAAAGGGCGACAGTGGGATCTTATGGGTGAGCACGCGGCCATCCAGCATCAATGCTGTCTGCGCCGAGGCTAAAGAGCCGAGAGAGCAGAGTGCGACTAGCGCGGCGGTTCTTGCTCGATTGAGGTAACTGCGTCGATTGGAACGAATCGAATTACTTACGTTATTCATCTTGGGTTTGTATGTTTATTGTTTTTTTCCTGTGGGGGAAATTGAGTCACTAACGAGATGCGGGACTCAGCGGGGCGGTGAGTGGACCGGACTGTTACTGAATGATGTGATATTGGATTTTCGGGAGGATCGGATCCGGGAGGGGTTTTTGTTGGAGACGACTGACGTGTTTGCTGGCGAAAGCCGGAAGGGACTGGGGATCGAAGGTTAAAGAAGAGGTCAGGGATGTCGGCCCTTGCAGGGGAAAATGTGCAGACGAAAAGGATAACGACTTTTTGTCGGAGGCAGGGGCACTACGTAGTAGGTGTAATCGTTATTTGGGAACAGGCGGAAGGGCCGCATCAGGGGGGGGGCTGTTGCCCCAATCACGTGGTAATTGAAAATCGGTGACGGCAGAGGCGTCTGACGTGGGCAAGATGATGGACCAACACGAAGGACAAACGGAGTTGTTCAGCTACGGGGTGGAGGTTGACCGGCGCGTGCCGGCCGACCACCCGCTGCGACGACTACAGGCGCTGGTGGACTTCACGTGCGCGCCCGCGGCGGTCGCGCACACCTAAGGTGACAACGGCAATGTCTCGGTCGATCCGGTGGTGAGGTGGAACTCCGTGTTTCTGCTCTTCCCTGAGAACGTCCGCCGCGAACGTGAGCGGGTGCGGCGGCTGCCCCGAGCGAGTGGATTGGCGGTGGTTGCTGGGCGACAGCCGGGATGACGGGCGCGCTAGGCGCTGCCGTTGGCCGACAGTCTGATCTACGCGACTGCACGGCGATGCGGAGCGACACGCTCGACGCAGGACCAGCATTTCAAGGAACTGCCCGGGCTGGAGGAGTGGGCGAAGAAGGCGGCGACGCGGTAACGCGATAGGGGCGGAGCGAGGCCAAAAGTGGGTTCAGGCGGCCAAGGAAATTCGGTCCAAAGTTCACCCACGATCCCTGCGATGGGCTCGCGCGGTGCGGTGGGTCCTGGCGCGCTGAAGCGAACGGCAGAAAACGGTGAGCGCCCCGGCCGGCCTGTTTTCCCGGCGGGCCGGATTTTGAGGCGGTCGAGAGATTGAACTTCGGCCTTCCGCCGCGTAGCCCTCTCTCCATGGCTGTTCCGGACACGATCACGATGCAACAGGTCGCCGACGCCGTCGGCCTCAGCCGCTCGGCGGTTTCGCTCGCGTTGCGCAACCATCCCTCGATCCCGGCTGCCACGCGGGCCCGGGTGGCCGAGGCGGCCAGGCGGGTCGACTACCGGCCCAACCCGCTGGTCGCCGCCTTGATGAGCCAGCACCTCCGCTCCCGGCCGCGACGGCGTCCGCCCACCCTGGCGTATGTGACCTCGCATCCCGCCGACGATTCGTGGCGCCACTATCCGGCGTTCGTCCAGATGCATGACGGGGTTGTCCGGCGCGCCACCGAGCTCGGCTATCGCGTGGAGGAATTTGCGCTCGCCCGCCTGCAGTCGAATCCGGCGCGGCTGGTGGAGATCCTGCGGGCCCGGGGGATCAACGGGATCTTTCTCGCGCCGCTGCCCGGCTCTGCGCGGACCCTGGGCTTGGATATTGCCAATTTTGCCGCGGTCGGGCTGGGCATCAGCGTCATCGAACCGGTGATACGCCGGGTGACGGCGGACATTTTTCAGGTCGGACGTCTGGCCGCGCAGCGCTGTGCGGAGCTCGGTTACCGGCGCATCGGATTTGCGGCGAGTGCCGAGATGAGTTCACGGCTCGAGCACCGGATGTTTGCGGGCTACCGCCAGGGACTGTGGGATGGCGGTCTCGCCGAAACGGTTGCGCCCCTGCTGGCGCCGCACACCGGAACGTTTTCCACCTTTCTTCCGGCGTGGTGTCAGACGGCGGAACCCGACGCGGTGATCTTCGGCACCTTCGACGCCGGGTGCCTCCGCGCCGTGCCGCCGGAGATCGGTTGCATCAACCTGAACGTGTCCGGCCTGCGCAGCGAAATCACGGGGGTTTTCCAGGACTTGCCCCGCATCGGGGCCATGGCGGCGGAGCAATTGCACCTGGCCCTGCAACAAAATGCCACCGGCCCGCTGGATCACCCCCAGACTTATCTGCTCGGCGGCGTGTGGGTTGCCGGAACGACCGCCCCCGGCCTCGGCGTCCGGCGCGGCCCCATCCGCTGAGCGCGGCCGGGGCGCAACGGCCCAGGCCCCCGCAGGCATTTCACTCAACGGGTGCAGTGATTGGAGCGTTGCGTGTGGCCGGCGGGGTGCAGACTGATCGTGACGCGCTGCCCGCACACCCACCTCCCGATCATCCCCATGAAGACCCGCTGCCTCGCCCTTCTCGCCATGCTCGCCCCGCCGGCCCTCCTGGCCCAAGTCGCCCCGACCGCCGCGCAGCCCGCGCCGGAGGAAGCCGTCGTGCTCTCGCCGTTTGTGGTGAACACCACCGCAGACACCGACGGATATCGCGCCACCTCGACGCTCGCAGGCAGCCGCATCAAGACCGATCTGAAAGATGTCGCGGCCTCGGTCACCGTGCTGACCGCCGAGTTTCTGGACGACCTCGGGGCGAAAGACGTCGCCAGCGCGATGGCCTTTGTCTCCGGCGCCGAGAACGACTCCACCTACCATCAGGAAAGCGTCGCCGCCCTGGGTAGCGCGAACGGCTATGTGGGCGGGGACTTCGGCGACAACAACACCCGCAGCGGCGAGATTCGCGTGCGCGGTCTGGGCCGCGCCTCGAGTGTGGTCAACTTCATCGAGGTCCTCGGTTCCACGGACCGCTACAACACCGACCGGGTGGAATTTCTGCGCGGTCCGAATTCGATTCTTTTCGGGCTGGCGGAGCCCGCCGGCCTGGTGAACTCCTCCACCAAGGTCGCCGGCCTCCGGCGCAATGCTACCAAGGTTGAAAACAAGCTCGATCACTTCGGTTCCAACCGGGTGATGTTGGACCACAATCTGGTGTTGGTGCGCGGGAAGCTGGCCGTGCGCGGGGTCGCCCTTTACGACGACGCGCGCTACAGCATCGACACGGCCTTCCAGCGCGACAAGCGGGGCTTTGCGACGGCGACCTATCAGCCGTTCAAAGGCACGACGATCCGCGCGTATGCCGAGCAAACCCAAAGTGTCGGCCGCCGCCCCAATTACCGCACGGTGCAGGACAACGTGTCCGAATGGCTGAAGGCCTACAACACGTACGCGCCGCAGATGACGGCGGGCCAGATTGCGCAGGCGTTCTACTGGGATCCCACCGTGCCCAACGCCGACGGCCTGGCGCCGGTGACGACCTTAACCCTGGCGAACGGCACCACGGCGAATCTCGGTCTGATCCGCCGGCCCTTGGATGGCGGCGGCAGCCCGAACCAGACGCTGCTCATCTACAGCGGCAACGGGAATTGGACCAACCTGATGGACAATCTCATCACCGTGGGCTCCAACCGCACGATCACGAACACCGCCGTCACACCGGCCAGTGCCCGCAGCGCCTTCATGCGGTCCGGCGCCGCGCGGGAAAACAACCCCGCCTTCCGTGCCGATCCGCAGGTGACGGATACGGGCATCTTTCCCTACGACCGAGTGGAGATCGCCGCCCTCCCCGGCAACCGGCGCACGGAGAACGACCGGAAGCTGAACCTCACGATCGATCAACGCATCACCGACGACCTGTATGTGTCGGCCACGGTGCAGCGCGAAACGCGCAATTCCAGCCAGTATTTCGCGTCGATCACGCAGACGAACGAAATCCAAATCGATATCAACCAGAAGCTGCCCGACGGCCGGACCAATCCGAATTTCCTGCGGCCGTTTGTTTTCGGCCGGAACATCGGCGAATACGGCGACACGACCTACACGAACTACCTTGTGCAGGCCAACTACGACTTCGATTTTGCGAAGAAGACCACGCGCCTCGGCTGGCTCGGCTCGCATCGCGTCACCGGGGTCTACACCCACGCGAAGCAGGATCGTTTTCTCACCCGTTTTAACGACCAACTCGACAGTAACCTTCCCGGGGCACTGACGGCGGCCGGCGTTTCGATCACCAACGCCGGGCGGTGGGCCCATCAGCTGTGGTATGTCGGCGATGCGGTCAAAGTGGGTGACACGGCCCTGCGTTTTACGGGTTTTCCCGATACGCTGACGGCGGCCGCGGACCGATCCTACGACTATCGTTTCTACAACAATCTGGCGACGCCCCCCGCCTGGCAGACGGCCGCGCAGAAAATGCATGTGGGCAAGGTCAACATCGCGGGCGCCAGCTGGACCGTGGCGCGCAACTCGAGTGTGGGCACGTCTCTCCAAAGCTTCTTCTGGAAAGGCCGGATCGTGACCCTGGCCGGTTGGCGGCGGGACACGGTGAAACAATTTCTGGGCATCGTGCAGCCGCCGTCCTCGTTTGCTTTCCCGACCTACCCGGGGCGCGACCGCGGCGACTTCCAGGCGACCGGCACGAATTTCAAGAACCAAGCCGACACCACCACGCAGAGTGTGGTTTTCAAGGTGACCGAAAAAGTGCGGCTCTTGGCCAACCGCTCGGAGAACTTTGCCGCCACCAATCCCCGCCTGGACAATCTCTATCGTTCGATCGCGCCGGCCAGCGGCAACACGGACGAGGCGGGTTTCGGCGTCGCGCTCTTCAACAACAAACTGGACGTGAAGGTGACGACCTTCAAATCCCGCCAGCAGGGCACCACCAACAACACCGGGGTCGCGAGCCTCCGCATCGCGGCGTTTGAGGACAATCTCTACAACGCGCTCAGCAACGCCGGACGCCAGGCCGAGTGGAGCACCCTCAGTTCCGGCGGCGGCACCACCACCGAGCGCTACACCACGCCCAACAATGCGGCCAGCACGCAGGACACCGTCTCCAAGGGCGCCGCGGTCGAAGTCTATTTCCGTCCGAACCGGAATTGGGACTTTGTCGCGAGCTTCGACAAACTGGAGAACGTCGTCACCCGCGTCGGCCATGAGATCGGCGACTTCCTCGCCGCGCGCGCGCCGTACTACAAAAAATACTTCACCGAGGG
>JBIKOK010000422.1:0-2723 GCA_044358025.1 Opitutaceae bacterium | reverse complement strand
TGATACTCATGGCCTGAAAGTCGCCTTTGAAATTGGCGGCGGCCTGCCAGTGGTGCCGTGCTTTTACACCCTCACCGAGTCCGGCGAGAGCGATGGCCAGCCAGTAGTGGGTGTCGCTTTGATTGGCGAGCAGGTGCTTCGCTTCGCAGAGATTGGGCGGCGTGGTCAAGGCGCTCTCGAAATGGCCAACGGCTGCCGGGAAATCCTTTCGCGCCAACGCCGCGCGGCCCAGCGCCTGATGCGTGCGGACGTGCTGACCGAGTGGCCCGCCTTCGCCGCCTTCCCACGGTTGGAATCTGCGTTTGGCGAGCAGTTGCAGCGCCTCGACGTGGAGGCCCCTTTGATTCAGCAGGGCGCAAAATTCAACGCTGAGATCGTCGCGCTGCCCGACCAACGGCAGGTAATTTTTCATCTCGCGCAGACGTTTCACGGGAGATTCGCCCAACCGTTTCCAGAGTTGGTCGCGTTCAAAGAGCAAACGAGCGTCGACGGGAGCGGCGCGCAGGGCCCAATCGTAGGCGCGCCGGGCCTTGGCGGCGTCTTTGGCGATGTTGAAATAGCCAATGCCTAGGTTGCGCCACACGATAGAGAAACCCGGATCGAGCTTTGCCGCTTTTTCCCACAGCTGGATCGCTTCCCGGTGACGGCGCCGGTCGTAGAGCAGATTACCCAGATAGTAGGGCGCACGCGCATCGGCCGGATTGGCAGTCATGGCGGCTTCCAAAATGGCGATGTCTTCAAGGCGCGACGGGAAGCAGTAGTCGGGCGCGAGAGCGGCGGCGCGGCGGAAATGTCGCAAGGCTGCCGGCGCTGCGTTGGCCCGCTGGAGTTCAAGCCAGCCCAGTGTGTAGTGAACCAACGGCAGTGCGCCCCAGCTCTGGTCGGGCAAGTCGGTGGGTTGCGTCGACGACTCTTGCAGCAGCGCGACGGCCTCGTCGAAGAAGCCCGCCCGGGCGCAGTCATGGGCAATATCCAGCGCCGTCTGCAAGTCGCAGCGCAACACTTCGCCGCGCAGATGGCGCGCCCACCGATCCAGTCTGTCGAGGGCGTGCGTATCGCGGAGCACGGTGTCGGCTTCAGCCGTGCGCTGCAGTTTGCGCAGGACGATAGCCTGGAGGTTGCGGGCGCGGAGGTTGTCGACATTCAGCCGCAGCGAACGGCCAAGGTGGTCCAGCGCGGTGGGCCAGTCGGCTTTCTTGCAATCCAGTTCGGCCAGCGCGTGGTAGCCGACGGATTGCCAGGCTTGGTTCCAGACGGCCTTGTAGAACGCGTCGTAGGCCTCGCCGTCGCGGCCTAGCGCCCGCAGACAGAGGCCGAGGACGTAATAGGCCTCTCCATCGGCCGGATTGGAGTTGCGCCGCGTGAGCCGGGCGATGGCTCGGCGCAGAAAAATTTCCGCTGCAGTGAATTCGCCGCGACGGAAATGCCATGCGCCGAGCGCTTGGTTGCAGCGGGTGTCGCCAGGATCGCGCCTGAGCGCCTCATTCCAGTAGAGCGTCGGGCAGCGCGTCGCGTGGCGATACTGCTCCAAGTGCAGGCCAGTGATGAAAAGTTCGTCGGCGCTGGCGATGTCTGAGGGCGGGAGTGGTTCGGTCGCGGGCGGCGGCACTTTGCCCTGCACCCGCGGCTTGGGCTGGTAGGCGATGATTTCGTTTCCGTTGCGGCCGGAAACCGAGAGCCGCAACTCTGTTGCCACGAGTTCCCCTGCGATTTTGCGTTTCGCAATGAACGGATCTCCCGGCACCAGATCGCGCGTCGCAGCGAGCAGGACTTTGCTTTTGCGCGTGACCCGAATCCTCGCACCGGGAATCCGTTCGGTTACCGCCACGCCGGCTTTTATGCTGTCGTCGAGGACCTGCAGGCTGATTGAGGCGGCCAAATTGGCGTGCTGAGCCGGCCCGATCTTCTGGATGGGATACCAATACTGGCTCCACGACTTCGTCTCGCCGGGTTGCAGGAAACTGAAGTCAGGTTGGTTGTCGGTGTAGACTCCCGCCATGATCTCGATGTAAGGCGCGAATTCTCCGGTGGTATCCCGGTCGGTGAGATTGCGATCCCACGCATAGCCGAACTCCTGGTTGCCCCACGTCCACTGCTTCTTTCCCGGGGAGATGTGGTGATTCGCGATGTGGACGATACCGGCCTGCGCCTTGTAGTCGTAACCGCCGAAAAAATCCTCCCGGCTGCCCATGCACATGTAGGAGGTGGGCACGGGAATATTGGCGTAGAACGACAGATCATTCGGCGCATAGCCCACCGGTGCTTTTCCGCCGGCGTGAGGCGGCACAAACTGGCCGGGGACTTCGCTCGGCGGAATACCTTTCTTCCCGCGTTTGCCGTAATTGACGCCGTAATAGGATCCCTTCGCCAGCGGATACTCGCTCATCGAGCGGCGGGCGTGGTCGGCGACGTAGGTGACGTCCGGCGGGAAAAAGCTCTGATAGGCCTCATGCACGCGGGTGGCGACATTGGCCCACCAGAGAAAAGTCTGGGGTAGCGCTGTGCGGTTGTAGGTGCGGACTTTCAACTCCACGAACGCCTTGCCGGGGTGCAGGCATACGCCGTGCATGCCCTTCATCCGCGACATCGGATCGTGATCGCCGCACCAGACCGTGCAGGAACCATCGGCACCTTCCTCAATCTGAAACTCCACGGGCAAAAAGGTCGCGGGACGATGATGCTGCGGCCAGTTGAACTCGATCCCACCGGACGCCCACGGACCG
>JBIKOK010000420.1:0-2739 GCA_044358025.1 Opitutaceae bacterium | reverse complement strand
CCGGTGAGGCCTCGCGGCCTGCGTCCGTGACCGGGTCCTTCGACCGCGAATCGTTTAATTTCGGTCGAACAGACTTTCACTGTTGTGGTTGTTAGTTTCATGGTCGCACTCACAGAGCGCACAGCGCACAGACTTCGAACCAGCGTTCATCGAGCCAAGCACGCGGTCTTCCTCTGTGCCCTTGTGGCTGGGCTCCGTGCCTTTGTGACTCATGCCTTGGGCCTGTTCCGGTGTGAATTTTCCGGGCTAAGGCTGAGGCGGGGCGCTCTCGACCTCACGGACGCGGTCGAAAAGCACGCGAGCCGGCTCGAACGCCGGGAGAAGCCGGACCGCCGTCGCCAGGTGTTCCATCGCCTCGGTCCGACGCTGCAGGGCGTAGAGGCTCTGACCCAGCCCGAAATGCGCCATACCGTGGTTGGGATCGCGGCTCAACACCCCTTCATACTCCACGACCGCCTCGTGTGGGCGATCCAGTTGCGCGAGCACCAGCGCAAGATTGGCGCGCGTTTCAAGATCCTCCGGCGCGAGCCGCAGGGACGCGCGATACTGCTCGACCGCCGCCTCTTTTCGGCCAACGCGAAACAAAGCCCCGGCCAGGTTGTTGCGGTAACTGCCATTTTGAGGATCCAGCGTGACCGCCTGCTCGTAATGCGGAATCGCTTCCTGCGCCCGGTCCAAGATGTAATACGCGCTGCCAAGATTGTTGTGTGCGCTGCCATCTCCCGGATGCGCTTTGAGCAGTATTTCATACTGCGGCACGGCTTCCGCCGTCCGGCCGCCCCGCAGGAGCGCCACGGCAAGATTCGACCGCGCGAGCACGTAGTCCGGCTTCAGTTCCAAGGCCCGCTTGGCGTGGACCATCGCCTCAGGATAGCGCCCGGCTTGGACCAGCGCTCCCGCCAGATTGCTCAGCGCCGGCACCAAATGGGGCTTGGCCCTCACCGCGCCCTCGAACCACCGCAGCGCCTCGTCCGCTCGACCCGCCTTCGTCATCGCATTCCCGAGGTTCGTCATCGCATCCGCAAAGTTCGGTTTAAGCACCAGCGTCCGCTCAAAAGTGGCGACGGCCTCCGCCGTCCGCCCTTGGTCCAGCAGAACAAGACCCCAATTATTCAGGGTTTCCGGCTGATTGGGATCCAATCGGAGGGCTTCGGCATACCCCGTGGCGGCCTCCCGCAGGCGACCGCGCGCCTTGTAGGCATCGGCGAGATTGGATTGGGCCCGGCCATTTCCCGGACGTTGCGCTACGGTCACCTCCCAGATCGACAGATCGCTGCGATAATCGCGGTTTCGCCAGATGGAGATGACGACGAAACCCACGGCCACGGCGGACAGAATGCTCAGGCTCCCCCGCCTCAAGAATGTCCGAACCCCCAGGACACCCAAGGTGGTCAGGGCTGCGAGCGGAAGATACATCCGGTGTTCCGCCATGGTTTGCGAAACGAGCGGTATAAAACTGGAACTCGGCGAAAGGATGGCAAAAAACCAAATCCCCAGAAATCCGAGCCAAGGGCGTTTCCACAGTGCGAGCAGCGTGCCCCCAAACAGCGTTACCACCAGACAGGCTTGAGGTAAAACCGGCAGGAGCCGGTGCACCACGTCCGTGCCATAGTCGACGACCAGCGGATGCGGCCAAAGGCTCAATCGGAGATAGAGCACAATCGCCTCACACTGCTTGAGCAGGTAAGCCCATGACGAAACGCCCAGACCAAATCCGGCCGCCGAACCGCGGCTTCCACCGGCGCCCGCGACCAGCGCGAAGAGCAAGAGCCACGTGCTCCCCAGTGCGACATAGTATCCCCGCCGCCGCCGCCACGCCTGCGAGAAACTTCCCGCAACAAAGGTGCGATCAAAAAGAAAGACCACGAGCGGCGCGGACACCATGACCTCCTTGCTGGCCATCCCCAATAAGCACGCGAACACGGAAGCCACCGACCACCCCACGGGGTGCTTGCCTTCAGTGCTGCGGAGAAAACAATACAGGGTAAGCAGATAGAAAAAACCCACCAGCAGCTCGGTCCGCTGGGCCACACACGTGACTGACTCGGTTTGGAGGGGGTGCACCGCCCAGAGTAGCGCGACAAAGAACGCCGTGAACGTCGTCTGCCGGTCGGGAACTCCCGTGGACAGGCCGCGCACCAGCGTCAGACCCACCACCCCAAAAAGCATCAAGGCTGCGCCCGAATGAAGGGCGATGTTTCCGAGATGGTAACTCACCGGCGAACGGCCGCTGATCGCGTAGTTGACGGCGAAAGTGAAATTCAGCAGCGGCCGGCCGGTCACGGCGCTGCCGTCGCTCGGGGGTGACAGAACCTGGTCCAACCGCCACCACTGGCGAATCGTCGGGTTTTCATCAATCGCGCTGAGGTCGTCGAAAAAGAATGGGACCGATAACGTATTAAGGTAAGCGACAACCACGGCCAGCACCAGCCACAGACCCGCCACGACTCCCAGGCGTGAAGGCCGGCGGAGTGATGGCGCCGAGGGGAGCATGATTTGAGGCTGTGCGGGCATTTCCCTTGGAATCGACCCACCATGTTCGACCGGGACCGGTTGACGCAAGGATTTGAACAAAACTCAACGATGAGCTGACACGGTTCATCCCCCGCCGGCTCGAAGGGTATAATTCCAACCACCTTCTAAAATAGAAAACGACCATCTGAATCCAGCCCGGTCGAAAACAGATCGTCGTTGACCATCTGAAATGCCCAGACCGCAGACGGTTCTCGGGCGCGAAAA
>JBIKOK010000258.1:0-9581 GCA_044358025.1 Opitutaceae bacterium | reverse complement strand
AGCTCCGGGACCGTCGTCCGGTCGATCTTCTGGATGCCTTCGTGGGAGGGATCGGGATCGACGGCCGGCAACATCGAGTTGCCGGTGATCCAGTTGAAGTAAGCGCCCTGCCAACCCCGGACCGCCCAGTCGTCCACGCCCCACCGGCGCGTGACCCCGCTGCTGGTCTTCCCGTCTTTCAGGTTCGACCACGTGGTCGTCGCTCCGGCCGTGAAGGCCTGGCGATAGGTCAGGTCGACAATCTGGCTGGAAGAACGGGCCAGCGCGACGGCGGCCGTCGCGAATTTCCGTTCGTCGAAATAATCCACCGCCACCGCTTTGCCCAGCACCGTCACGGCTTCCATGCGGGGCTGCCAGGCGAAGTTCGGATTGGCCAGCAGCGTGTAGTAGCCGCTGAGGGCCGTGAGGTAGTGGCCATACGCATCCCCGTGGCCCTGCGGATAGACCAGCGCGGCGTCCGCCGCGCCCACCACGCCGTCGCCATCCATGTCCTTGATGTTGTAATTCAGCGCGTAGATCGCCTCGCCGGAATCGATCCCGCGGGTGTAGTTCCACACGAGCCGATTGTAGACGGGGTTCACCTGCGTGCCCGGGGCCAGGGCATTATCGCGGCCCCGCAGCAGGGTCAGCTCTTCATCGAGCACCGAGGCGAGCTGGCCTTTGAAGGCAAACAGGGAGGTGCTGACATCGCCGAAAACGCTGCCGTTGTCCGAGCCAAAGGCGATGGTCGGATTGGCGGCATCCGCGTAGGCCTCGTTGCCGAGAATCATATAGAGATCGGCCAGATAGCCGGCGGCGAGGAGCAGGGCGTCGTTGGCCGCGCCGTAATTGATCGCCGGCGTGCCTTCAATGCTCAGCGCCTTGCCGCGGCGCAAAATCGTTTCGTAGATTTCAATCAGGCCCACTTTGTTGATATTGGCCAAATTGAGCGCGATATCGCCCTCCCACCGCCGGCCCGCCTGCTGGACCAGGCTCACGTCGAGATTGACGGCGTTGCTGAACAGATCGGTCACCCGTTGTTGGAAGGGATTGATGCCGGCGAGGGCCCGCTTGATCCAGCCCTCGGCGAGCTGGGGATCGACCCACGTCGACCAGCCGCCATTGGCGACATAGGCGGCGTTGGTGGTGTCGCGCGCCCGATAGCGCATCGTGAAATAATTGTCCGTCAACGTGAGCAGGCTGTTGCCTTGGATCACATGCTGGAACTTGCCCCGGATGGTCCCGGCGATCAGGCCGGCCGACTCACCGGTGCCCACGCCCAGCGAGACCCAGCCCGCGCGACTGTCCGTCTGCATTTGGCCTTCGAGGCGGACGTTGATCGAGGACGCGGCGTCGTTGTCGGCATCCGTGTAGAGCTCGAGCGAGAGGACATTTTTGCTGGTCTTGAGCAGCGCCGCCGGAATTTCGTAAACCAGCCGCAACGGGGCATAATCCGAACCGGGCGAGCTCGCCGGGGGGGTATTGTCGCCGCTGGGCCGGTTGATCACCGCCACCTTGGCTTGATTCAGGTAGACTTCCGCCCCGTCGCGACTGCCCAGCTCGAAACTGAGGAAGGCGCGCAGCGGCAGCGTCGCGATGTCAAATTCCTTGCGGAGCACCGCCTGCGGCAGCGTCACGCCGTGGGCCGCGAGGTCTTTGCTGTCGCGCACGGCAATGGCGATCGGCGTCGTCGCCTCGACCGCGCCGGTGTAGGGCGCCGGCTTCGGTGAGGCCGTGGGGGAGGTTTCCGGCAGACGCAGCCCGACAAAGGCCGCGGGGGGCTGATCGTACCGCTGCCAGCCGCTGGCGTTGCCCAGCAGGAGCGCCCGCGTGTAGGTAAACAGAGCGGGGGCGGCCCCATTGACCGGGGGCGCATACATCCACTCAAAATCATAGCCCTCGGGTTGACCGGCAAAATCGGCCGTGTGCCGGAGGGCCAACTTCTCGTCGAGCGGGTTGCTCGACTGGATCACCTTCAGTTCGCCCCGGTACAGCGGCGGGACCACCTTGAACACATACAGCGAGACGGGTTCGTCCACCGGGGTGAAGGCCCGGCCGTTGCCCACCGCCATCACCACGTAGCCCTTGCCCCCGCCGACGGCGCTGATCGCGTAGGAATCGACCGCGGTGTCATCGTTCGTCACCGCCGCCAGGGCGACGGGGCCGACGGCCAGGTCTTTCGCGGCGTCCACGATATAGGTCCCCCGCTTGGTTTCATCTTCCTTGAAGGTCTGCAGGGTCGTCGTCAGCCCGGTGATCGCGGCGTCCCAATTCCCTTTGTCGAGGTCGGTCGCATCGACCAAGCCCTTCAAGGTCGTGACATCCTCGGCACTGAGGCGGTTGAGCAGCAGGTAATCTTCGCCCAGGGCGGCTTGTTTGAATTCGCCCTTGAAATACAGGCTGCCGAGCGTCCCCGCATTGGGGTCGAGGTAGAAACGCAGGGAAAGATGGGGGGGCAGGCGGGTGAAGTAGGTCTTGCCCAAATAAACATCGGTCGCAGCGCTGGCCGGGATTTTGGCGAGCCCGGCCGCGGACAAGGCATAGGTCTTGGCCCGCGTCGGATCGAAGAGGGTGGCGCTGGTCAGGAGGCCCGCGGTGTCCAGCGCGATCGACTGCTGATACACCAGCTCGGCGCTGGTTTGGCCGCGCACGGCGGGCAGGCCGTACTTGGTACGGGCGAGGGTTTCGCCCACCCGGAGTTCCGGGGCCGCCGAGGGCCAGACCGGCTTGAACTTGATTTCGAGCGCTTCGCCCAACACCGGACTGTGCGTGGAGTCCTTGCGCAGGTAGGGCACAATCGTCCCCACCGGCGGCTGCGTGGTCAGCGACGGAAACCAGAAGCCGACCTGGGTCGGGTAAAAGTAGCGCATGCCGAAGGTGACGGTCTGGCTGACGCCGTCGTGCATGCCGCGATAGACCCAGGTCGTGCCCTTGCGATCGACAAAGGTAAACTGCCCATACCGGGGGGCCTCGTCGTTCACTTGGCTCTCCGTCAGCGACGCCAAGGCCGGCGCATTGGCGCTCACGGCCAGGGGGATCTCGTGGTTGGCGACCGTTTGCCCCTGTTTGGAAGTGGGGAACCACGTCGGAGACGCATTGAAGTAGGAATTCCACGTCCAGGTGTTGGCCTGGCCCGCGGGCCGGAGCGGCAACGGGAGAATCGGCAAGGGCATCGGGGCCTGCAAGACCTTGCCGGCCTCCGCCGTGTAGAGGAACTGGATGCCCGCGCTGAGTTTTTCCCGCAAGACCTTGAACACCGCCACGGCGGGCCGCTGGTCGGCCTCGACATAGTCGACCAGGACAAAGGGCGACGAGGACGTGGCCACATTGAGATCGTCCCGCAGCGCCCACGCGCGGCCGTTCAACATCACCGCGTGTTCTTCATTCGGATTATAGCCAGGCTTGAGCACCTCGTTTTGGACATAGATGCTGCCCTTGGCCTGCAGACTGGGCAGGTCGTTGGAGCCGGCATTGCTGGCCAAAATGATTTCTGCCGGGGCCGTCGGCCACACCAGCTGGTACTTCCGGACATAGGAGGGCCAATAGGTCGGCTTGATCACCCCGGAGCTTGGGGCGCTGGGTTTAAACCACCACACTTCCAGCTGATCGTTGCCCGCCAGCGCGTTCACGCCGATGATGGCGCCCCGCTTCGCCTCTTCAAACCCCACCACAAACGGATCCCGGTAGGCGCCGGGATGGTAGGCCGTGCCACTGGCCGGCCGGATGTACCCGACATAGTCCAGCCCGTCGAGCGGCGGCGCAATCCGCGCGCCCACGTTGACCAGGATCGGCGTGCTGCTGAAATCCGCAAAGGTCGTGTTGAGCTGGGAGTACACCCGCTCAAACCAGATTTCATTGCCGTTCACATAACGGACCAAGGACCGCCCGACAGGACTGGCCGCCGTCACCGTCGTGCTAAACTGGTTGGAACTGGACAGCTGGGCATGTTGGCGGGTGGGGTCGTCCTGGTAAACCAGCGCGGGACCGTCCGCCGAGTTCAACTGCACCGCCGTGGCCGCCGCCGGGTCCAGGGAGCGCCCATAGAGCGAATAGCGCTCCAAGCTGGTCGGCCAATCGAAGATATAGCCGACGTAGTACTTAGGCCAGAGCAACGACAGTTCCCCGGCCTGCATCCAAAAGAGCAGCACTTCATTGCTGGCAATTTCCGTGCTCCCCGAAAAGAGGGGCGTCGTCTTGGCGACCGCAAACAGGCGCGGCGTGAAGGAGCTCGCGGACACATGCTGATAGAGAAAGGGCGCCTGCTCCCCCACGGGGTTGAGGCCGGCCACGACGCGCTGATACAGGCCCGACTCGCCATTGGGGGCGGTCAATTCATCGCCCAAGGCCACCCGCTCGAGCCGGGTTTCCGGCTCCTTGATGACCTCCACCACTTCCGTCCCGAGCTGGACGCGCGAGACGCCGTCACTCTGGAGCGCCCCGAGAAACTCCATGAAGACGCGCCCTTCGATATTGTAGGCGTGGATGGAGGCATCGAGCGGGCTGTACCAACAGGTGCGTTTTTCCGGGGGCAGGCTGGTGTTTTCGACCGGATTGATGACTTCGCCCGGGCGGACGTAAGCGGTGGTGACCGTCGAAGGAAACAAGGTGCTGTAAACCACATTGACCGTCGCCACCCGGGAGGAGGGCACCTGGATGACGGGCCCCTTGAAGCCATTCTCGGTCCAAAACATCTGCTTCACCGGTTTCACCGGCGTCGCGGCAATCACATATTGCTTGGTGATTTGCGCCTTGGAGACCCGCTCCACCCAGGTGACATCCACGACCCCGGGCTGCGTCGCGTACACCTTCAGCGCATGCGGACTGTAGTAGAACCGCTCGCTCGTGGAGTTCGCCGGTTGCTCCAGGTAAAAGGTCGTCTTTTCCGCTTCGGTGAGCGCCCGTCCATCCACGGCAAACACCGGGGGCGCGATGACCGCGCCAAGGGAGTAGGAGACTGCGCGGGCGGCCAACGGGCGGGCCATCGTCACCGATTCGAGCTGGCTGCCCTGACCGGCGATGGGCACGCCGTTGAGCAGCGGAAAGCCCTTCGGCAAAAGGAGCGTCGTCACGCCGGTGGCCGTGCTGGCGCTACCGGCCACATAATTGATCGCGCCCCCGGTCTTGCGCATGATCACGTCGTCGATGGCCGTGGCGCGGTCGCCGGTCCCGCCGACGCCGACGAACTTCACATTGTAGGACCCGGTGGCCGCGACCGTGATCGTGGCGGTCGTGTAGGTTTGCCAGACATCTTGGGAGAACTGGGTGTCGGTCCAGGTTTGGGAGAGCGCGTTGTTGAACCAGAGCTGCACGCCATTGGTAAGGGTTTCCTTCCGGCCGACGGCCCGGAAGGAAATGACGTAGGTCCCGGCCGGGACCGGGAACGTTTGGTCGACGGAGGCACCGGCCCCCTGGAGAAAGGCCGCCTGCCCCCCACCGGCGGTTTTCGGGGCGAACCACGGGCTGCCGTTGCTGGCGAGGCCCGCGGCCCCCGTGAACGTCCACCCGCTGCCGGCAGGCGCATAGGTGAAGCCGCCCGCGGATTGCGCCGGCAGTTCGAAGCTGGCATGGGTGACCATGGCCCCCTGGCTCGCGATCCGCGTCGTCTGCCACCCGCCCAACACCGTCCCGCCCTTAAATTGGTTGGGCGTGACGGTCCGCGGATCGATCGTGATCGACGGCGGCGGCGGCGGCCAGGCCGTGTTCGGCTGCTGGCTGAATACATTGCGCACATCGTTTTCCAACGAGGGCGGCGTCTGCGCCACGGCGACCGTCGCCAGGCCGGCCAGCACCAGACCCGCACGGACGCAGAATCGGAAGGAATTTTTCATACCGCAGCGGGAAAATCAGACGAGGGCGCCGGGGCCTCAGAGCTTGATGATGTAATTGACCGAGACATTCTTCGGGCGAGTTTCGTTGGCTCCGGCCGCGCTGGTCGTGCTGCTAAAGGAGAAGGTGTGAGTATGGGTACCCGACGCGGGCATGGCTTGGGGTGGGACGTCAACGGCAAATTCATTAACCGTCCGCCCATCGCCGCTATTGGGAGTCTTCTCAGTCGCACTAGCCGAGACGACCAGTCCGAAGCGAGCGGGATTAGCCCCGTTCTGAGTACCATTCACGCCGTGGTTATGATCGCCGCCCGCTCCGGTGGTCCCGGAACCGCTGAAGGCATGCGCGTGGCTTTGGACCGCATAGTCTTGGAACGAACCGACCGAGTCGCCCGTCGCGCTGCCAGCCGCGCTCGCCGTGCGGGAATTGCGGTCGGGATCTTGCCCGCGATTGGCGTCCTTGCCGCGCAACATCAAGCCACGCAGATCGGGCAACGTGAAGGACGTCGCGTTGGCCGTGCCCCAGACCGTGCCGATCGCGGCAAAGAGGTCCACATAGTTCACATCCGTGCGGGACTGAGAGGTACCGTTACACCAGGCCCAGCCCGGAGGGGGGGTATCGCCGTTGGACCCATACGCGACAATGGTCCCCGGGGGCGTCTGATCCCGGGTGTCGCTGATGATCCACCAGTCGTTGTTGCCGGTGTTCTGGACCACCACGCCCTCCCCGCGGACCTTCAGGCGCACGGTGCCATTGACCACCCCGTTGAGCGAACCGCCCACGGGCACCTGCACGGTGACCGTGGCGAAGAAATTGTCCTTTTTCATCACCGAGTATTCGCGCCGGCTCGTGATCGCGCCGGGCAGATTGACCACAAGATGGCTCGCGCTGGCGGGGTTCACCAGATAGGTGCGGGCTTGGTCGTTCAGGGTCAGGGCATTGGCGGAGATTTCCTGGGTGACGTAGTTGATCTGGCTCAGGCTCAGGGCCGAGGCCGGCGCGGTCGCGCTCGGGTTGAGCAGCAGCCGTTCCGCGGAGACACTCTTGCTCGCCACATAGGCGTACGGCGTCGCCAGGAAAGCCAAGCGGGGCAAAATTTCCGTCGGAGTCTGGCCGGAGATGACAATCGTAACCCCGAGGAAGCGCGCCGTGGCCGCAAAGGCATCCGCGAGGGCGGTCTGGGCGACCGAGCCCTCGGCGGGGGAGAGCGCGGTGCCCTCGCCCAGGCGCACGGAGAAGAGGCCCTTGCTCACGGTCACGACCTGCTTTTCGGACCAGATGACCGTGCCGCCTTCCTGGGCATCGTAGATGCGGAAGCGCATCTCGAAGTTGGTCGGCGTCGTGTTGGCCAACGGACTGCCGACGGAATCCAGGGCCTTGCCCTGATAGTCGATCGTGGTCGGGGCACCCGCCACCGTCTGGGCCGGGACGAGGGGGGCGAAACCAAGGAGAACAACGGCGAAAGCGGCGACGAGCCGGAGGTGGTGTTTCATGGAAAAAGGAAGGTTCAGGTTCAGCAAAAAATCAGGGCTTCAGCAGGGTGGGCACGTCAGTGACCCGGTTCAGCACAAAGACGCCTTTGACGGTCAGGGGCACGGCCCGCAGGCCGGTCACCGTTTCGACGTAGGTGCCCCCCAGCATGGTGACACCCCAGGCCGGGTCCGTGACGCCGGGCAGGCTGCTGAGGAAGGTCAACGTGACCGCCCGGGTCACCGTGAGGGACTCCCGGCCGGCGGGCAAAAGGGTCGTAAACCGAGCGTCCAGATTGTCGTGATCGGGATGGAAACGGTGCACGAAGGGATTGGCGTCGTCATTGAAACCGAGGAGCACTTGGAACGAAAGGGTCCCGGTGGTGCCGACGGAACCGCTGCCCAAGATGACCGAATTGTTGGGGAAGGAGGCGACACTGACGCGCGAGGTCGGCACCGAGCCGGCCGGAAACAAATTCTCCGCGGTCGCCAAAGTCGACGTGCCGCCATTGGACCCCAAATAGACTTGTTGGACGAGGTGGGTCTCGCCGGCCGCCGCGCGGTGCAGCAGTAGGGGCACCGGGAAGCCGGTTGTCGTGGCCGCACTCGGCGAACCGAGGGGGGCGCTGAAGGTCACGGTGGGGGCCACCGTATAGCCGGTCCCGCCGTTCGTGATCGTGACCTCCTGCAACACGCCGTTGAGCACGGTGACCGTGGCCGCCGCGCCGGAGCCGCCGCCGCCGGTGAAGGTGATGGTGGGCGGCAGCGTGTAAAACGCCCCCGTGTCGGACATCAGCAACCCGGTCACCTTGCCGCCCGCCACCGTCGCCGTCGCGATCGCCGTCTGCGGAACAACCTCGGTCGACCCCTGGATCTGGCTGACATCGGTCACCATGGCGACCCCGGACCACAAACCGTTGAAATCGCCGGCCAAGGCCGTGACCGGCACGGTGAGGCTGGTGTGGTTGAGCGAGTCGGTCACGCGCAGCAGGCTGCCGAAGAGCTGGCCGGTCGTGCCGCCCATGGCCACCCGGTCCACGAGGAACACCAGCTCGGTCGAGGCGCCCGCGGCGAGCGTCACGCTGTAGGCCGCCGTGGCTGGACTCAACGCGGTGTAGGCAAACTGGGTGGTCGTCAGGTCCAAGCTGCCGCGCACGCGCAAGGGCACGCTCCCGGTCACGACCGGCGTCACGGAGACCGTGGGCGTGGTCGTCCCATAGCCGGCCCCTTGCCCGGTCACGAGAAAGGAGGTGATCTTGCCTTGCGCATCGAGCACCGCCGTGGCCGTGGCCCGCGTCCCGGTCGCGGGGGCCGACACCGTCACGGTCGGCGGGGTCGTGTAGCGCATCGCGGTGTTCAGGTCGGGATTGATGGCCGTCACTTTGCCGGCCGTCGTCCCCGTGCCCAGGAGCGCGGTGCCGGCGAGAATCGCCGGCGGGGCCTCGGTGGCCAAGGCCGCGATCGAATAGGTGACCGACTGAGCCGCCGTGGGATTGCTCAGGCTGAGTTTGAGCAGGAGGGCGTTGCGGCCGTAGTGCAGCCCCTTCGGATCGGTGAGGGCCAGGGCCGTGGGCCCGTAGAAATCGGTGTACTGGGTGGCCTTCACCCAATAGGCCAGGCCGCGGGTGACGGGTTCGGTCGTGAGCGTGATCGCCTGCGGGTTCTTCGCGGCGTTCGGGGTGCCGGTGCCCACAATGTTGATCACATTGGGATCGGACGTCGTGGAGCCGACTAGCGCCCCGCCGACATATTTGAGGACGGTCGGACCGCTGGCGAGGGCGGCGCTGTTGGCAAAGAATTGGCCGAACGTGGGCGGGACGGCCACGGTCGGAAAGCCGACCAAATTCACGCCGGTCGTGGTCCAGGGGTAGGTCGGCTGCATCGGCCGGCCCTTCAGGGTCACGGCGACCGTCGCCGCGCCCGTCTTCACTTTGACGAGATAGGCGGCGTTGGCGGTGAACTGGAACAAGGTCGACTGGAGGGGCAGGCCCCGTTTCCAGACGCCCCAATTCGGATCCCCCTGCACCGGCGTGTTGGGATCGGTCACAAACTGCGGACCGGCGGGGGGATTCCAGCGCCAGACCTCCTCGATGTCGGTTTTACCCGTCAAGGCTTCATCGATAGTCGTGTGCGACATATCCAGCGGCAGCCAGACGGCATTCCAACCGGCCTTCAGCGAGTAATTTTCCGACATCCACTGCGCGCGCGCGGTCGGCAGAAGGGCCAGGCACAGCCCGGCCAGGAGCACCCCGTGGGTCGCCGGCAGGCGCCGGCGAGCCAACCGACGCAGGAGCAAAGTGCAAAACG
>JBIKOK010000060.1:0-31965 GCA_044358025.1 Opitutaceae bacterium | reverse complement strand
GCTCGTCGGGGCGGAAGCGGTAGATCAGCGAGAGAATGAGATTGCTGATACAGACCGATTTGCCGGAGCCGGTGGCGCCGGCGATGAGGGCGTGGGGGGCGCGCGCGAGGTCGAGGATGACGTGGCGGCCGGCGATATCCACGCCGAGGATGAGGGGGAGTTCGCCGGTATTGGTGCGCCAGGCCTCGGACTCGAAGGAGGCGCGGAGGGCGAGAGGCGCGGAGTGGCGGTTGGGGATTTCGACCCCGACGTAGCTCTCGCCGGGGATGGGGGCCTGAATGCGGACGGCGTTGGCGGAGAGGGAGAGGGCGAGGTTTTTCTCGAGGGCGACGATGGATTCGACGCGGACGCCGAAGCCGGGTTTGACGCGGAACTGGGTGACGCGCGGGCCGACGATGGCGTCGTGGACGAAGGCGTCGATGGTGAAGCTGTCGAGGGAGTCCTGGAGGATGCGCTTGTTGGTCGCGAGTTCCTCGGGGCTGGAAAAATTTTTCTCGGCGGCGGAGGCGGGGCGGAGGAGGTCGAGCGACGGAAGGCGGTAAGAGGCGAGGTCGGTGGGGGAGAACGGCTCGGGCGGAGGCGGAGAGAGCTGCGAGCTGAGCGTGGAGGGACCGGAGGACGGAGAGGGGGCAGCCGGAGCGGAGAGAGCGGAAGGCGCGGGGGCGGCGAGGTCGGCGGTGCGGTCGCGGATGGACTGGCGGACGCCTTCGAGGTGGTCGAGGGCGTCGTCGAGCTGGTCGCGCTGGCGGGCCTGGTGGGCGAGACGTTCCTCGAGGCGGGCATCGAGTTCGTCGCGCCAGCGGGCGAGCTGATGCTGGTCTTCCTCGAGGCGGGCCGCGGTGCCGGGCGCATCGGCGACCGCAGAAGGTGCGGTGGCGGGAGTGCGAGGGGCGGAGGTGGAAGCGGGCATGCGAGCGGCGAAAGAAGCCGGGTTATGGGCTGCGTTTTTCGCTCTGCAAGCGTGGAGGCGGAAAATATTTTTTTGCCCGTCCCCCGATGCGACAGCCCACTTTTGGCTCGGATTGGCGGGCGGCGGAAGTACCGTGTCGGCCACGTCGCTTTTGCCTATGAAAAACTTATTCCGCTGTCTGCTGGTTGCATGGGTCTGCG
The DNA here is from genome assembly GCA_044358025.1 of Opitutaceae bacterium. GTDB lineage: Bacteria > Verrucomicrobiota > Verrucomicrobiia > Opitutales > Opitutaceae > GAS368. Next base: position 30,855 of record JBIKOK010000060.1, on the reverse strand, counting down.
GGGCGGTCGGACGGGCGCAGCCCGTGGTCCGCGATCTGCGGTACGCCGAGGCGGGCCACGAGCGGCAGGTGCTCGACGTGTATGCGCCGGCCGGGGCGAAGGGGGCGCCGGTGGTATTTTGGGTCCATGGCGGCGGCTGGCAGGGGGGAGACAAGGGGAGCGTGCAGGTGAAGCCGAAGTTTTTTAACGAAAAGGGATTCGTCTTCGTGGCCCTGAACCACCGGCTGTTGCCGACCGTGGAGATGGGCGCGATCGTGCGGGACGTGGCGCAGGCGTTTGCGTGGGTGCAGGTGAATATTGCGCGCTACGGGGGCGATCCGCAGCGCGTGCTGGTGATGGGGCACTCGTCGGGGGCGCAGCTCGCGGCGCTGCTTTGCACGGACGAGCGTTATTTGAAGGAGCGCGGGCTTTCGCTGGCGCCGATCAAGGGCTGCGTGCCGGTGGATGGAGACACGTTCGATATTCCGGCGATGATCGAGGTGGCGGAGACGCGGGCGCGGGTGCACGGGCTGCCGCTGCCGAAATACGGCCACCGGCTAAAATTCGGCAACGACCCGGTGCGGCACCGCGATTTTTCGGCGGTGACGCACGTGGCGAAGGGCAAGGGGATCCCGCCGTTTCTGATCCTCCATGTCGCCGGGCATCCGGACAACACGGCGCAGGCGCAGCGGTTCGGTGCGGTGCTGAAGGAGGCGGGCATTGCGGTGCGCGTCTTCGGCGGGAAGGACACGGACCATGGACGGATCAATGCGAACCTCGGGGTGGAGGGCGATCCGGTGACGGCCGCGCTGGAGGAGTTTTTGGCGTCGGCGATGAAGGGATAAGAGGGCGGCGAGGAGAGGGGGGAGAGTCCGATGCGTGGTGCACGCGTTGAGCTCAAGGCGGCGGGGGCGCCGTGGCGGCCGGCCCAGCGCGGAAAAGCGCGGGCTGAAGCACCGCGCTGCGGCGGGGGCGGGATGGGGCGGGTCAGCCGAAGATCTTGCCGCGGTTGAAGCGCCAGATCGCGCGGCTCATGACGAGAGCGGTGATCGCGCCGAGGACGGAAGGGCCCCGTAGCCTTGGGTAACGGAGCGGAAGGAAAGCATCGGGGACAGGTGAGAGCCGAGAGTGGAGAGCGGAGCGAGCAGAACTGAGCCGGCCGGCGGAGGTTGGACGGAGGTGGGCGGAAGGGGAACTCGAATGGCGGGGGAAGGTTACGGAAAAGGCGGGGGGATGGCGTGAGCGTGCAGCGACGCAGCGAGCGGACCGCGCGGGGGCGCGCCGCAGTTTTCGGGAAACGGTCTCGTCCCGCGGCTCCCGGCAGCGGGAGCGGAGGGCCGGAGCCTGGCGCCGAGCGGCGGCCTGCCGGCTGCCCGAGCGAGCCTGGAAGACAACGGAGGTTGGTCGCAAAGCCACGGGCTGGAAAGCCCGTGCCACGTGGCCTGGACTTTTCAGGTCTTGTCGGAGAGGCGGAAGCCCGACGCGAATGAAGGCGCTCTACGGCGACGGGACGACGAACCTCGCGCGGAGGGGGACGATAGGATCCGGATGCTGAAGAACCCGGCGTTCACGATCGAGGACACGCTGCCGACGGATCACTCCGGACCGAAGGACGGCGGGGCGACGAGCGATCGGGAGCATTGGTGAACGAACGTGCGGGTCTTTGGGGGTGACAACGAAACCCTTGTGGTCGGGGTGCGTCAGGTGGACAATGCGTCCAAGCTTTCAACTCCCCGCGCCTCATGAATCTCGCTGATGTTTTCACGGTTGTTCTCTCGGTGGCCGGAGTACTGACGGTGTTGGTCGGGTGGTGGCTGGCGATCACGGGACTGTTTCCGCGGCTGGTGGAAGGCTGCGCGGACAGGTTGGGGACCGCGCCGCTGAAGTGTTTTTTGGTGGGGCTGGCGGGTGCGGTGCCGCTGATTTTGGGCGTGACCGTGCTGGGGAAGATTTCGACGAATCCGGCGGCGAAACTGCTGAGTGGGGCGCTGCTGATTGTCCTCCTGCTGCTGGCGCTGGCCGGGACGGCGGGGCTGGCCTTGCGGATCGGCCGGGGCTTGCCCGCGGCGAGCGACCGCGGTGAAGCGTGGCGGTGCGTGCGGCGGGGAGGCATCGTGCTGGCGATCACCTATGGCACGATCGTGTTGCTGCCGCTGACGTTGCTCGCGGGGTTGGGCGCGGTCGTGCTGGCGGGAATCGGACGGGGCGAAAAGGCTTCGGTGGCGACGACGTGAGCGTGACGCGCCGACAGTTTTTGGTCGTGGGGGCCGGCGCGGTCGTGGCGGCGGGGAGCGGGTGCGGGCGCGTGAAGGAGAATGTCGCGGAGGCGAGGCGTTGGTTGGGCAAACCGACGGCGCCGCGGCTCGCCGAGACGTTGACGGCGCCGACGGCGGCGGAGCTCGATGCGGTGTCGCATGCGATCAACCGGCTGACGTTCGGGGTGCGGCCGGGCGATCACGCGCGGGTGGCGGCGATGGGCGTGAGCGCTTTTATCGACGAGCAATTGGCGCCGCAGACATTGGCGGACGGGATGTGCGAGCGGGTGATCCGGCATGAGTTCGACAGCCTCGCGGATCCGGCGGGGACGTTGTTTCCGCGGAAGGGCGATGCGAGCGATCCGTTGCAGCAGCTGTTTCCGGCGATGAAGGACCGGGGGGCGCGGGTGAGTCATTTGTACGAATTCAAGGACAAGGTGCTGTTGGACGATCTCACCCGGGCGACGGTGCTGCGGGCGGTGTTGAGCGAGCGGCAGCTTTACGAGGTGATGGTGCAGTTTTGGACGGACCATTTTAATATCGATCCCTCGAAGGCGGAGGCGAAGTGGCTGAAGGCCGCCGATGATCGCGATGTGATCCGGGCGCACGCGCTGGGGAATTTCCGGGAGCTGTTGCGGGCGAGTGCGGTGAGTCCGGCGATGTTGTGGTATCTCGACGGCCGGGTGAACCGGCGCGTGAAGGCAGACGACAAACCGAACGAGAACTATGCGCGCGAATTGTTGGAACTGCACACGCTCGGCGTGCACGGCGGCTACACGCAGCAGGACGTGATGGAAGTGGCGCGGTGCCTCACCGGGTGGACGGTGCGGGACAAGAAAAAGTTCTTCAAGGGCCGCGTGGAGTTTCGGGCGGGGGAGCACGACAACGGGGCGAAGCGGGTGCTCGGGGTGGAGATTCCGGCGGGGCTCGGCGCGCGCGATCTGGACCGGGTGTTGGAGATTGTTGTGGCGCATCCGAGCACGGCGAAGCATGTGGCGGAGAAATTGTGCCGGCGGTTCATCGCGGATGAACCGCCCGAGGCGGCGGTGACGGCGACGGCGGCGGCGTTTGTGCGCTCGGGGGGAGACCTTCCGGCGACCTTGCGGGCGCTGTTTGCGACGGAGGAATTTTGGATTCCGGCGGGGCGCGGAGGGAAGTTCAAGCGGCCCTTTCACTTTGTGGTGTCGGCGTTGCGGGCCACGAATGCGGAGACAAATGCGACGAAGCCGCTGGTGGACTATCTGGTGCGGCTGGGGCACGCGCCGTTTCGCTACGCGACGCCGGACGGTTATCCGGAGGCGGCGTCGCACTGGCAGAGCTCGCTGCTGTGGCGGTGGAATTTTGCGAGCGAGCTGGCGACCAACGGCATCAAGGGCACGCGCATTGCGGCGGAGGACTTGCGGGCGCGGCTGGGCGGAGACGACGCGTTGATGGCGACGATCCTGGGCCGGCGGGCGAGCGAGGTGGAGCGCGGGGCGTATCACGAGTCGGGCGCGGGGCTGGCGCTGTTGTTGGCGTCGCCGGCGTTTCAATCCTGTTGAGGAAAAAACGAGATGAAATTTGAACCACGGATGAACACGGATGGACACGGCTCGCGGGTGGACGGAATCGCCCGCACGGGGTTGCGTGGGGCAGATAGAATCGCCCGCAAGCGGGCTCCTACCTCCGGAGACTGACGATGCCTCCGCCCCAAGCAGTCATTTCAGGCAACGGCGACGAGCGGCGGGCGCTCGTGGTGATTTTTTTGCGGGGTGCGGCGGACGGGCTCGCGCTCGTGCCGCCGGTGACGGACGAGCATTATTATCGCGCGCGGCCGCGACTGGGGCTGGCGGCGAAGGGGGCGGTGAAACTCGACGACCGGTTTGGGCTGCATCCGAAGTTGCAGCCGCTGGAGGCGGCCTGGCGCGAGGGGGAGTTGGCGATTGTGCACGCGTGCGGGACGGAGGATCAGACGCGGTCGCATTTCGAGGCGCAGGATCTGATGGAGCACGGCGGGGTGGTGGCGGGCGGCTGGCTGGGGAGGTATTTGCAGACGCGACCGGTGGAATCGCGCGGGGCGTTGGCGTGCGTGGCGGTCGGCAAGGCGTTGCCGGAGTGTTTGCTCGGGGCGCCGGCGGTGACGGTGATGCAGAGCCTGGATGAATTTTCGATCGCGGGGCGGACGCCGGCGTTTGGCACGCAGCTGGCGCGGCTCTATGCGATGGAGCGCGGGCAACTCGGCGCGGCGGCGCGCGACACGTTTTCTGCGCTCGGGCGGATTGAGGCGATGCGGACGACCAAATACCGGCCGGACAACGGGGCGATCTATGGGCGCGATGAGTTTTCGAGCGGGTTGAGCCAGCTCGCGCGCCTCATCAAGGCGGACGTGGGACTGGAGGCGGCATCGATCGATCTGCCCGGGTGGGACTCCCATTTTGCGCAGCAGGGTCAGGTGGAAGGTCTCGCGGGGAAACTGGCGGGTGGGCTCGCGGCGCTGCGGAAAGACTTGGGCGTGCGGATGGCGACGACGACGGTGGTCGTGATGACGGAGTTTGGGCGGACGGTGGAGGAGAACTCGGCGTTTGGCACGGACCACGGGCGCGGCTCGGCGATGTTTGTGCTCGGTGGTGGGGTGCTCGGAGGTCGGATACACGGCGAGTGGCGCGGGCTGGCGCCCGAGGGGCTGGAGCGGAGAGGCGTGCTGGAGGGGTATGGCGATCTGCCGGTGCTGAATAATTATCGGAACGTGCTGGCGTCGGTGCTGGCGCGGCAGGGAGCGGGGTTCGGTGCGGCGGAAACGGCGAGGGTGTTTCCGGGGTTTGAGCTGAGGCCGTTGGGGTTGTTCGCGTAAGTCGAGGCCGTGGTGAAGGGCGCCGGACGGAGGAGGTGGATGAAGGGGCGGAGGAGTGAACCGCTCATTTTCGCTAATTTTTTGGAGGCGTGATCAGAGCGGGGGATGTGTGCGGGCTTCGCCTGATCGGCGAAGCGCAGGGGTGGAGAGCGGTGGGCGCGACGGGACGGAGACGAGCGCCGGCCCTACGACTGTTGGCGGCGCGCTCCCTGCTCTCCCGAGCAGAGCTACGGGCATGGAGCAATCAGCGGCCGCACCAGCCGCCGTCGACGGCCATGACGTGGCCGGTGAGGTAATCACTCGCGGGGGAGGCGAGGAAGACGACAGCGCCTTCGAGGTCGGAGGGTTCGCCCCAGCGATTAGCGGGGATGCGGCTGAGGATTTCTTTGGAGCGCACGGGGTCGGCCTGCAGGGCGGCGGTGTTGTCGGTGCACATGTAGCCGGGGGCGATGGCGTTCACCTGGACGCCGTGGGAGGCCCATTCGTTGGAGAGGGCTTTGGTGAGCTGGCCGACGGCGCCCTTGCTGGCGGCGTATCCGGGAACCGTGACACCGCCGAAAAACGTGAGCAGGGAGGCGATGTTGATGATCTTGCCGGAGCCGCGGGCGACCATGTGCTTGCCGGCGGCGCGGCAGGCGACGAAGACGCCGTTGAGGTTGACGTTGAGGACGGCGTCCCAGTCGGCGTCGGTGTGGTCGACGGCGGGGGTGCGTTTGATGATGCCGGCGTTGTTGACGAGGATGTCGAGGTGGCCCTTCCAGGCGATGGACTCGGCGATGAGGCGTTGGACGGCGGTGCGGTCGGAGAGGTCGGCGGCGATGGCGTGGGCGTGGAGGCCGTGTTCCGCGAAGCGGTGGACGACGGGGGTGAGTTTGCCGGGCTCGCGGCCGTGGATGATGACGTCGGCGCCGGCTTGGCCGAGGGCGCGGGCCATGGCGAGGCCGAGTCCCCGGGAGGAACCGGTGACGAGGGCGACTTTGCCGCGGAGACCGAACTGGTTCTCGAGGAAGGAGTGCATGGGACGGAGGGACGGTGAGGGGGCGGGCGGCGGAGTCGATGCGGGTTTTTGCCGGCCGGGTAGCCGGGGGCGGGCGCAGAAAAAAGGCACGGGCGGAAATGCCCGTGCCGGAAGCAAGCGCGTTGGGGTCAACGCGCGCCACCTCGCTCAACGCAGCGTCGCGATGGGGGCCGGGTCCATATCGGCGAAGACTTGGTTGTCGCCGCCCATGGCCCAGACGAAACGATACGCGCCGGTGCCGACGCCGCAGTGGACCGACCACGCGGGGGAGAGGACGGCCTCGCGGTCGCGGACGACGAGGTGGCGGGTGGCGTGGGGCTCGCCCATGAAGTGCATCGCGATGTTTTCGCCGAGATCGAAGTAGAGATAAATTTCCGTGCGGCGGCTGTGGGTGTGCGGGGGCATCGTGTTCCAGATGCTGCCGGGTTCGAATTCGGTGAAGCCAAGGACGAGCTGGCAGCTCTTGATGCCGTCGGGGTGGATATACTTCAGGATGGTGCGGCGGTTGGCCTTGGTGGCATCGCCGATGGGGGCGGCGGAGACATCGGCGCGACGCGCAAGGGTGGTCGGGTGTTTCGCGTGGGCGGGCGTGCTGACGAAGTAGAACTGGGCCTGGCCGGCGGGGCCGTTTTCGAAGGAGACATCTTTTTCGCCGAGGCCGATGTAGAGGCAGTCGAGGGTGGCGAGGGTGTAGGCGGTGGCGCCGACGCGGACGGTGCCGGGGCTACTGCCGACGTTGAGGATGCCGATTTCGCGGCGCTCGAGGAAGAAGGATGTGCCGAGTTCTTTGTCGGACGGGAGGGAGAGCGGCGCGGCGGTGGGGACGGCGGAACCGCAGATCATGCGGTCCAGGTCGGTGTAGTGGGCGAGGACGGCGCCGGGCTGGAAGAGTCCGCCGATGAGGAAGCGCGCGCGGAGCTCATCGGTGGAGAGCGTGTTGGTGGCCTCGGGCGTGGGAAAGTAGTGGAGTTTCATGGAGAGACGGTGGTCGGAAGGACGAGGATGGAAGGCGTAAAGCCTGCCCCACAGGAGAAAAAGTGGATGAGCGGAGACTGACGCGGACGGGCGAGGCGAGGCGGGCGGATTCGGCGGCGATGGAGGCGAGCCATTTTTCCTGGGTGGTGAATTCGCCGGCTTTGCTCCAGCCGGCGCCGGCGTAGGAGCGGAGGGGTTGGCCCGGGGTGGCGGTGGCGAGGATGAGATCGTTGCGGTGGTCGGACGCGAAGCCTTTGAACGCGGCGACGGGGACGAGCACGGCGGTGCCGAGTTAGCCGTTGGTTTTTTGGAGAATCCACGGCGTGAGGGAGCCTTGGGCGGGCGTCGGGGTGAGTTCGACTTTGGCGTCTTGGTTTTTGTCGCCGGGAGTTTTGTTGAGGCCGATGGCGACGGTGAGAGCGGAGGCGGAACCGGCGGTGACGGTGAAGGTGCTCTCGATCTGGTCGAGGGTGTGGCCGGCATCGACGGTGAAGCGTTTGGTCTCGGCGACGGTGAGGCCCTGGGCTTGCCACGGGGCGTCGGTGAGTTCGAAGACGGTGCGAACGGGGCCGTTGGCGATGACTTTCCGGGTCGAGTAGTTTTGGCTGACGGGGAGTTTCTGGCCGTCCCCAATGCCGGTGCCGCCGCAGCCGCGGGAGGGCCCGACCTGATACATGTCCATGCCCTCACCCTCGTCCTTGTGGTAGTGGTCGTGGTCGTGGCCCTGGATATACCAGCGGTCGACGATGGGGTCGGCGACGCGTTTGCACCAGACGTCGAGGCCGGAGGTGACGAGAACTTCCTTGGAGACGCCGGGAGCGGCGGGGGCGGCGAGGGCGGCGAGGGCGGGGCCGTAGGTGCGGTGGCCGATCTTGTCGTTCTCCCAGGCGAAGTCGTCGAGGCGTTCGGGGACGTAGCGGGCGAAGGCCTTGGTGGGGAAAACGGGCGCGACGGCGTCGAGTTTCTCGACGGTGAAGGTGGCGGATTTTTCGCCGGGGGCGAAGTCGTGTTGGAAAATGAGGTCACCGTAGGCGATGCCCTTGCCGGTGGGATCTTTGGCCTGCGGGGCGATGTTGGTGACCTGATAGGGGAGGGATCTTCCGGAGGGGTCTTTGACGGCGAGGTGCTGGAGGAGGGCGCCGGGAATGGCCTCGGAGATTTTGGCCCACGGGACGGTGATCGTCTCGGAAGGGCGGGCGACGGCGAGGTCGTGGGTGACGGTGACCGAGAGGCGGTCGGCGGCGAAGGAGGGCAGGACGAGGGCGGCGAGCAGACCGAGGAAGGCGAGGCGGCGTTTCATGGGAAAGCGGGTGGTTTTTAACCACGGATGAACCCGGATGAACACTGGTAAAACGCAAAAGATGGGTGGCTTAGGGCGTGAAGTAATCGGGGCGGCGGGGGCGGAAACGGGAAACTCCGCGGGGGCGTGGTGGGAGCGGTGTCGCGCGGGGATGAGGGTTGAGGTCGAGGGAAGACGGGCTGAGGCCGAAAAGGTGCAGGGGGCCCCGTCGTCGACGGGGACGTTCACGCGGGCGCGCTGCGACGCAGGGGTGAAGGTGGACATGAAAAAGCCCCGCGAGGCCGGTGGAGCCGCGCGGGGCGAGGGAAGAATCGGAATGGGCGGTGGCTTAGAACGTGCCCTTCACGCCGACGGCGAATTGGACGCCGAATTCTTCGCTGCGGTAGGTGTGCGTGTAGCCGGGAGTGTCGGGCGAGTAGCGCTCGAGGTCCTGCGGGGTGTTGAAGATATTTCGGGCGTTGGCGAACACGGTGAGGCGTTTGCTGAAGGTGTATTCGGCGTTCACGTCGATATTGTAACGGGAATCGTAATACTCGAAGGCGTTGGGCGCGGTGCCGGTTTGGGCGGAGTTACGCTGACGGCCGCGGTAGTTGTATTTCACCATGAGGACGAGGGGCTTCTTGGAGAAGGTGAGGCCGGCGCTGCCGCTCTTCGGGATGAAGCGGTTGAAGTCGGCGCCGTTGGCGCCCTGGAGGTGGAGGATGGAACCGCTGGCGGAGAAGTTCAGATACTGGCCCCATTTGCCGAGGGCGGCGATGACCTTGAGGGGTTGCATGTAGTTGAACTCGGCGCCGTCGATGCGGGCGCTGCCGACGTTAAGGCGGCTGCGGACGGTCCAGCCGACGTAGCGTTGGTCGAGGCCGAGTTGGTCGAGGATGGCGGGCGTGGCGATGGTGTTAACGGCGCCGAAGAAATCGGTGAGGTCTTTGCGGAAAACGCCGCCGGAGATGAGGCCGCCCGAGGGGAAATAATACTCGAGGGAGATATCGTAGTTTTTCGCGGAGTAGGGCTTCAGGCCGGAGTTGGTGAACGTGATCGTGCCCGGGGGGGTGCCGACGGTGGGGTTGGGATTGTCGTCTTCGTCGATCGTGGTGTTGGGGATGATCGAGCCGAGGTCCGGACGGCCGAAGGTCTTGGCGAAGGCGGCGCGGACGAGGAAGTTGTCCGTGACGTTGAACGTGGTGTGGAGGCTCGGGTAGTAGCCGTCATAGGAGCGCTCGGCGTAGGCGGCGCGTTCTTTGCGGACGAGGGCGAGCTCCTGGATCGAGCCGGCGGCGCCGGCCTCGGGCTTGCGGACGCGGGCGCCGTTCACGAGGGTGAACTTACCGTCGGCCCCGCGAACGAAGGGGGCGTCGGGATCGATGAGGGGGCCGCGGCCGGTGTCGTCGGTTTTCTCGAAGCGGACGCCGGTGACGATGCCGAGGCGGTTGTTGAGGAGGCGGCTTTCAAACTGGGTGTAGGCGGCGGTGATTTTCTCGGTGAACTGGAGGGAGCCGTTGATGCGGTTGGTCTCATTGGTGACAGCCTGGGCGGGCGTTTTGGCGAAATAGGACGGGTTCTTTTTCGTCTCCTCCCAGAGCTTGTAGGCGTCGCCGAAGGGGAGGCGGAAGCCGTAGCCGTTGTCCTCGCCGAGGTAGCCGGTGTCGACGTAGGGCGCGAGGCTGTCGTCGGCGGTGTTGGCGATACCGTCTTTGCCGACGAAGGTGGTGGACTCGTTGTGGCTCGTGATGTCGCGTTTTTGCTTTTGGACGAGGCCGCCGAATTTCACGCTGGCTTGGAAGGGGAGGAAGGGGAGGGCGTGTTTGGCGTTGACGCGGGCGGCGGTGAATTGATCGCGGGCATCGACGGGGGTATTGCCGAGGGTGGTGAGGCGATAGTTGGCGGGATTGTTGTAATCGATTTTCGCGCCGGCGGAGTCGAGGGCGGTGAACTTCGCGGGGACGGGATAGGTGATGCCGTCGTAGAGAACGCGCGAGACGCCCTGGAGGCTGGTGTTCACGCCCGAGAAGTGACCGCGCTCGCTGGTGCGATACCACGTTTTCGAGATGGAGCCGTTGAGGCCGGACTCGATTTCCCATTCCCGACCTTTGTAAGTGTGGTTCACGTTGGCGGCGCGGGTGGCGCCGTATTTGTCGCGGAACGAGCCGCCTTGGGTGACGGTGCCGCGGCCGCTGGCGCCGTAGGTGAAGTCGCGGCCGAAGGTGAGGGGCGTGCCGGTGGCGGGCGTGGGGACGTCGCTGCTGCCGACGTCGAAGTTGGTGTTACGATTGGCGAAGAAGGAGTGATAGTAGTTCACCTGGGCGCCGGCGGAGAGGACGTGGTAGCGGGCGGGTTTCCAATCGGCTTTGATACTGAAGGAATCGCGGAAGGTGTTCTTCGGGCCGTCCTGGACCTGATATTGGCGGAGGTAGGGATTGGCGACGGTGGCGCCGGCACCGACGAAGCGCCACGTGGGCTGCGAGCGGTGCTGTTCGTTGAATTGGTTCGACGAGAGGCCATTGACGACGAGGCCGAAGGTCTTGGAGAGCGGGGCGATGTAGTTGAAATCGAAACCAGGGAGGACCTTGAAGGTCTTCTCGTTGCCGGGGCCGGGGGTTTTCTTGAAGACTTGGTAGTCCTCGGAATTGAAGCTGGTGTAGAAGCGATACTTGAACTGGGTGGTCGCAGACTCGAAGGCACTGCGGCTGACCATGTTCACGGAACCGCCGAGGCTGTCGGCGGCTTGGTCGGGCGTGGGGACCTTAGTGACTTCGACGCGGGAGACGTTGTTGATGGAAACTTGTTCGAGTTCGAAGGTGCGGATGGTGCTGCCGGAAGCGGAGCTGGCCATGCGGGCGCCGTCGGAGGTGACGTTGGTGAAGTTGTCGGCGAAGCCGCGCACGGAAATGGTGCGGACGTCGGCGGCCACGTAGTCGACGGTGACGCCGGGGAGATATTTCACGAATTCGCCGACGTTGCCCTCGGTGACATCGCCGAACGCGTCAGAGGAGACGACGTTCTTGATGTTGGGGGCGAAACGCTGCTCGTTGGTCGCGATGTTGGTGGCGTTGGTCTCGCGGGAGGTGCCGACGGTGAAGGCGTCGAGTTTGATGATGTCGCCCATGTCTTTCGCCGTTTGGTTGGCGGAGGATTGGGAGGCGGTGAGGAAGAAATCCTGCAGCACGGTCTGGCCGGCGGCGACGGTGATGGTTTCGGCCTGAGCGGGGAGACCGGAGAAGAGCACCTTGAGCTTGGCGGTGCCGGGCGGGACGTTGATGAGGCGGAACTCGCCGGACTGGTTGGTGAAGGTTTCGAGCTTGGTGCCGTCGACGGTGACGCGGGCGTTGTTGATGTATTGGCTTGTCGTGACGTTGAGCACGCGGCCTTCGATCGTGCCGGTGGAGGCCGATTGGGCGTGAGCGAGTCCGGAGAAGAAGAGGCCGGCGAGTGCGACGCACGCGCGGCCGAGGGTAGTGAGGAGTTTGGTTTGGTTCATGATGGGTTTGGGTCGGTCAGCTGAAAAGGGGCGGGGTGGGGTGGGGGACAGGAGAACGGGTCGAAGAGTGAGTCAACTATCCGGGGGGCGGTAAATTCTCGCAATGGGTTGACCGTCCGGCGCCGAGTCGGTGCCGGTGAATTATTTCCGGGTGACGGACTGGGGTGAGGCGTCCTTGCCGAACTCGACGTCGGTCTGGGCGCGGGAGAGGTCGCTGGCGCTGAGAACGAGGCCGGCGGTCTTGGCGCCGGTGAGGAGGAGGAAGGAGCCGGTGCCGGCGGCGGCGCGGGAGTTGCGGACGACAAGGTCGGTGGAGTGGTTGACGGCGATGGCGGGCGTCGTGGGTTTGGCGGCGCGCGGGGCGACGTCGTCGAGGCCGAGATGGGAGGAATACTCGACGGAGATCGGGCTGCCGGAGGTGGCGGTGCTGCGGACGTGGTGAAGTTCGACGTCGGTGGCTTGGTCAATGATGAAGCCGATTTTGCCGGTGGCGTTGATGGCGGTGAAGCGGAGTTCCGCGATGGCTTTTTCGGGGAGGCCGACGATTTTCGCGATCTGGCCGGCGTTTTTGATCGTGATGTTGGAGTAGGAGAAATTTTTGAAGACGGGGGTGGTTTTGCCGCAGGGCGCGTCGGGCGAGGGGTTGTACCGGGTGTTGATTTCGAAGGCCTGTTGTTTGGCGTCTTCGATGACCCAGTTGTCGAAGCGGAAGTTTTCGAGGACGCCGCCGCGGCCGCGCCTGGACTTGATACGGATGCCGCAGTCGGTGCCGACGGAGACGCCGTTGGTGGCGGTGATGTTGCGGATACCGCCGGAGGTCTCGCTGCCGATGACGACGGCGCCGTGGCCTTGGAACATGACGCAGTTGGTGATGGTGACGAATTCGGTGGGGGGCTGGTGAGGAGACTGTCGTTGTCGCGGCCGGACTTGATCACGATGCAGTCGTCGCTCGTGGTGAAGAAGCCGTCGGAGATGCGGACGTTGCGGCAGGAGTCGATGTCGATGCCGTCGCCGTTGGGGCCTTCGCCTTCGGCGGAGGGCTGGCCCTCGGGATCGGCGGAGACGAAGCGGACGCCGCGTACGACGATGTCGTCGCGCCCGACGGGGTGGAGCAGCCACATGGGGGACGGGAAGAGCGTGACGTCGGCGACGAGGACGTTTTTGCCATTGTAGCGACCGATGAGCGAGGGGCGGAGGAATTGGGCGGCCTGGGTGAAGTCGGCAGCGGCGAGTTTTTCGCCGGCTTCGATGCGGTCGTAGAGTTTGCGCCACGCGGCTTGGTTGGCGGCGGCGTCTTCGCCGGCGGCATCTTCGCCAGCGGGAGATTTGCGGCCGCGGGAGTTGGAGCGCCACCACCCGTTCCAGCCCTGGCTGTTGAGCGTGCCGCGGCCGGTGATGGCGATGTTGTGTTTGCCGTCGGCGTAGATGAGCGCGGCGGGGGTGAAGACGTTGCTGCATTCCCAGCGGGAGGCGACGAGGGGGGAATCGGCGGGATCGCCGCTGTTGAGGAGCTCGGAGCCAGCTTCGAAATGGAGCGTCTGGTTGCTCGCGGGCATCATGGACCAGGTGAGGTATTTGCCGGCGGGAAAGAGGATGGTGCCGCCGCCGACGTCGGCGCAGGCGGCGATCGTCGCGGCGATGACGGCGGTGTTTTTAGTTTTGCCGTCGGGGACGGCGCCGTAGTCGAGGATGTTTAAAACGGCGGGGCGGGCCGCCGACAGGAGGGACGAGGTGAAGGCGAGGCACAGCAGAGTCAGGGCCAAGCGGCGACGGGTGTTCGCAACGATAACAGGGGCGACGAAGCGGGTAGAAGGTGAGGGGAGCAGGGGAGCCGTCGGGTTCGCACGCGAACGGGCGCGCGGAATGACGAGGGCGATGACGGTCGGGAGGACAGTTGTCCGGGTTCAGTGTGGAGTGTGGGGCGGGCGGGCGCAGGGCGCGTTTCACATTCCTCCAAGCGCCATCCGAAGTGGGCCGACCGCTCCGCGGGCGGCGGATCGCAGGTCGTGGCGTGACACGCTGAGCCGCGCGCGGAGCGCCCTGGAGAAACCGAGCGCGGCAGGAAACCGAGATGCGCGGCAGGAATCGGGGGGGGGGCCGGGTCATTGACAGGGGAAAGCGGTCGGGGCCATGCTGGCGCGCGATTCCGACTTTCCCCGTGCCGAAACCGATCAAGCAAAAACCGTCCGCCCCGCTGCGTTCGACCGCGGATTTCGCGCGGCACGTCGGCTTGGCGCGCACGACGGTATCGCGGGTGTTGAACGGCCAGCCCGGGCTGAAGCAGAAGACGATCGACCGGGTGCAGCGGGCGCTGGCCGAGACGGGGTTTACCCCCAACGCCCATGCATTGCACCTCAAGGGCAAGCGCACCGCGATGGTGGGGATTTGCGTGGAGGATCTGCTCACGCCGCCGGCGGTGCGCAAGTTGGCGGCGCTGCAAAAGCTGCTGCGCGACCGCGGATTTTCGTCGCTGATTGAGGTGTTTGCGCCGGGCATGGGACGCGAGGTGGTGCGGCACTTTTTGTCGATGCGCGTGGAGGCGGTGGTGTTCATCGGGCATTTTCACCGCGAAGAAATCGAGGCCCGGATCGGCGAACTGATCGCGCACGGGACGCCCCACCTGGTGATCGACCATTTCGGGCTGAAGAACGCCCATACGGTTTCGCTGGATCGGGCGGCGGCGATGGAGGCGGTGGTGGGCCATCTGCTGGGGCTGGGGCACCGGACGTTTGGTTTGCTCGCGATCGCGAAGGCGCCGGCCAGCCGGTATGACCGCCTCACGGGCATCCATACGGCGTTGCGGACGCACGGGTTGGATTTTGCGCGCTGCACGGTGACGCTGGACCACCTGCACGAGCGGAACAACGATTTCGACTACGGGCGCAAGCTGGCCGGCAGTTTCCTGCAGCTGGCGCATCGGCCGACGGCGTTGTTGGCGCTCAACGACGAGATCGCGATCGGGGCGTTGCGGGGCTTGCAGGAGGCGGGGCTGAAGCTGCCGCGCGACATGTCGGTGACGGGGTTCAACAACCAGCCGATCGCGGGCATGACGACGCCGACGCTTACGACGGTGAACCAAAACATCGATACGACGATTGCGACGGCGGCGGAGCTTCTGTTGGCGCAGCTCGACGCTCCGCCGCGGGCGAAGCCGAGCGTGCGCATGATCACGGGCGAACTCGTGGTGCGCGAGTCGACCGGGCCCGCCCGGACAGCGTAAGCGGGCGCGGCGGCGCGCGAGGCTCAGTGGCCGTGCGAGGCGAGGAAGGACTTCGCCCGGGAGGCGACGTGGTCCCAGTGATGGTCGGGGATGACGGGGCCCATGTGGCGCACGGTTTCGGCGCCGAGGATCGACGCGACCGTGCCGCACATCGTGAGGGGCAGTCCGCGCAGGTAGGTGGAGAGGAAACCCGCGGCCCAGGCGTCGCCCGCGCCGTTGGAATCGATGGCGTCGGAGACGATGACGGGGGCGATGCGGTGCAGTTCGGTGCCGCGCGCGATCCACGCGCCGTCCTTGCCTAGTTTCACGGCGGCCGTGCCGCCGAAGTCCGCGAGCCGGCGGGCGTGAGCGGCGTAGTCGTCGGGCGTCGTGGCGGGGAGGTCGGGGAAGAGTTCGCGGATTTCGTCCTCGTTGGCGACGACGAGGTCGAGGCCGGTGGCGAGTTGGGCGAGCAACCAGTCGCGGGCCAGGCGGACGATTTCGAACGAGGCGACGTCGAGACTGACCCGGCAGCCGGCGGCGCGGGCGGAGGTGAGGACGGCGTCGGCCAGGGCGCGGTTGAAGACGATGTAGCCCTCGACGTGGGCGAGGCGGCAGCCGGCGAAGTCGGCGGGGGAGACCTCGTCGGGGGAAAAAGAGAAGACCGCGCCGAGTTCGGTGCGCATGGTGCGCTGCGCGTCCGGGGTGGTGAGGATGAGGCAGCGGGCGTTCGGATGCGGGCTGTGTTTGTAGCGCTGGGTGTCCACGCCGCCGGAGGCGAAGCGGGCGCGGTAGGAGTGGGCGGTGGCGTCGCCGCCGAGTTTGCCGAGGAAGGTGGTGCGGAGGCCGAGGCGGGCGGCGTTGAACGTGGTGTTGGCGGCGGAGCCGCCGGGGGTGAGGGCGGGCGGGGCGGGCAGCAGCGCGATCAGGCGCGCGATTTCGTCGGGCGAGATGTTGACGGAGCCGCCCTTGTCACCGGCGGTGTGCTCGAGGAAGGATTCGGGGACGGTGGCGACGAGGTCCATGATCGGCGCACCGACGCCGATGAGATCGAAGGAGGACAGGGAGGACGGAGCGACGGGCGTGGACATGCGTGGACGAGTTGAGCGGGAAAGGGGCGGGAGCGAAACCGGGCGAGCGAGGTTGGGGGGCGTCAGCCGGAGACGGTGAGGCTGGTGGCGAGGAGGAGTTCGTCGTCGATTTCGACCAGGAGTTCGAATTCGCCGGGGCCGGGGAAGGACAGGTTGCGGATTTCGTTGATGAGGTTGATGCGGTGGAGGGGGCTCTGGGACTCGAAGGGACGTTCGAGGAGCTGCTGGGCCGTGGTGCCCTGGAGGCCCATGGAAATTTTCAGGGAGTGTTGGCCGGGCGAGACGTCGCTGATGGTGAGGAACCAGATCATGAACGGGTGCGTGACGGGGAATTGCCGCGCCTGGATGTTCGAGAAGATGCCGAGAATGGTGTGCTTGCCGGAGCCGGGGTCGATGTGGACGCCGTCACAGGTAAGCCAGGCGAGAAGTTGTGGTTTGGATTGCACGGGCGGTGAGCAGGGCGGGCGCGGGGGCGCGGGGCAAATCATTTTGCTTGGAGACGGGGGCGGGACGGGGCTTCCTCGGGGCGTGCTGCTCGCGTTGCTCACGAAACCCCCCACTCCGCCGATGCTGGACTCGTTGGCGGACTATCCGCAGTGGCTGGTGGTGGCCTGCGGGACCATCGTGGTGGCGGCGGCGATCTGGGTGCTGATGAAGCTGCTGAAGTGGACGTTGTGGGTGCTGCTCTTTGCGGTGCTGGCGATCGGCCTCGGCACGGCGGCGTGGCTGATGTTTCGCTAGGCCGGCGAGAGATTTTTCAACTTTGGCTTGGCGTGCAAACACCGGGCCTCAACCTTGTCATCCGTGAAATACATTTTCGTCACGGGTGGTGTCGTCTCCTCGTTGGGCAAGGGTCTTACGGCTGCAGCCTTGGGGGCATTGCTGGAGATGCGCGGGCTGGTCGTCCGCATCCAAAAATTTGATCCCTATCTCAATGTGGATCCGGGCACGATGAGTCCGTTCCAGCACGGGGAGGTCTACGTGTTGGAAGACGGGGCGGAGACCGATCTCGATCTGGGGCACTATGAGCGCTTCACGAGCGGCAAGCTTTCGCGGCTGAATTCCCTCTCCTCGGGCCAGGTTTACGAGAGCGTGATTCAAAAGGAGCGGCGCGGCGACTACCTCGGCAAGACCGTGCAGGTGATTCCGCACGTCACGAACGAAATCAAGGAGCGCATCTATGCCGGGGGCAAAGACGCCGACGTGTTGATCACCGAGATCGGCGGGACGACGGGTGACATCGAGGGGTTGCCGTTTCTCGAGGCGATGCGGCAGTTCGCGCTCGAAGTGGGGCCGAAGGATGTGGTGTTTATCCACGTGACGCTCGTGCCGTTTCTCAAGGCGGCGGGCGAACTCAAGACGAAGCCGACGCAGCAGTCGGTGGCGAAACTGCGCGAGATCGGCATCCAGCCCGACGTGCTGGTGTGCCGCACCGACCATCCGCTCGATCACGATCTGCGCGACAAGCTCTCGATGTTCTGCAACGTGCAGGTGAAGGCCGTCGTCGAGTGTCGCGACGTGGAGCACTCGATCTATGAGCTGCCGCTGGCATTGCAGGCGGAGGGCTTGGACCAGCTCGTGCTCGATCTGCTCGATCTGAAGAATCCGCTGCCGGAGAAAAATATCTGGGAGGGCATCGTGGCGCGCCTGCTCGCGCCGAAATTCGAGGTCACGATCGGCGTGGTGGGCAAATACATCGAGCTGCAGGACGCCTACAAGTCGGTGTACGAGTCGATCACCCACGCCGGCATCGCGAACAACTGCAAAATCGACGTGCGGCGCATTGACGCGGAGGACCTGGAAAAGAAAAACGGCCTCGCGCGGCTCAAGGGGCTGGACGGCATTTTGGTGCCCGGGGGCTTTGGCGACCGTGGCACCGAGGGGAAAATCGCCGCGGCGAAATACGCGCGCGAAAACAAAATCCCCTACTACGGGCTGTGCCTCGGCCTCCAGATCGCGGTCATCGAGTTTGCGCGCAATGTCCTGAAGTTGAAAGGGGCCAACAGCATGGAGTTTGATCCGGCGCCGGCGCATCCTGTGATCAACATGATGGAGGAGCAGAAGAAGATCATCGACAAGGGGGCGACGATGCGGCTCGGCAGCTACGAATGCGCGCTCACGCCGGGCACGCTGGCCCACAAGGCCTACGGGGTCGACAGCGTGCGCGAGCGCCACCGCCACCGTTTTGAGGTCAACAACGCCTACATC
The DNA here is from genome assembly GCA_044358025.1 of Opitutaceae bacterium. Classification (GTDB taxonomy): domain Bacteria; phylum Verrucomicrobiota; class Verrucomicrobiia; order Opitutales; family Opitutaceae; genus GAS368. The sequence goes on along the minus strand of JBIKOK010000060.1, from coordinate 12,525 downwards.
GGCCAGCTCCAGCGGGCCGGCCTGATCGTGAGCGGCATCAATCCCCGCCGTAATCTCGTCGAAATCGTGGAGCTGAAGGGACACCCGTGGTTCCTCGGCACGCAGGCGCATCCGGAATTTCAATCCAAACCGAACAAGGCGCATCCGCTGTTCGCGGCGTTTATCGCGGCGGCGTTGAAAAACAAAAAGGGCAGCCCCCGGCCGAAGGCCGGGGCGAAGGCGAAGCGCACACCGGCGAAGAAAAAATAACGTGCTCTTCGATCCCAAGAAACTCCTCGTCATCGCGGGCCCGTGTTCGCTGGAAAACGAGCGCGTCTGCCGCGCCGTGGCCGAGACGCTGGTGAAGATCGGGCGGGCCAACCGCAGCCTGAAATTCGTGTTCAAAGGCTCGTTCGACAAGGCGAACCGCACGTCGTTGGCCGGCGAGCGGGGCACGGGCATCGACGCGGGCCTGAAGCTCCTCGCGTTGATCAAGCGGGACTACGGGTTTCCGGTGCTGACGGATGTCCACGAGCGCGAGCAGATGTCGGCGGTCGCGGAGGTGTGCGAGGTGGTGCAGATTCCGGCGTTTCTCAGCCGGCAGACGGACCTGTTGCTCGCGGCGGCCGCGACCGGGCGCGTGGTCAACGTGAAGAAGGGGCAGTTTTTGTCGCCGCAGGAGATGGCCTATGTGACGGGGAAGTTGCGGGACGGAAAGGCGAAGGAGATCTGGCAGACGGAGCGCGGCACGACCTTCGGTTATCAGAACCTCGTCGTGGACATGCGGTCGTTTTCGATCATGGCGCAGAACGGTTATCCGACGATCTTCGACGCGACCCACGCGGTGCAGTTGCCGGGCGCGGGCGGAGGCAAGAGCAGCGGGCAACGCGAATTCGTGCCGCCGCTGGCGAAAGCCGCGCTCGCTGCCGGGGCCGACGGGCTCTTCATCGAGACGCATCCTGATCCGGCCAAGGCGATCAGCGACGGTCCGAACATGATTGCGCTGAAAAATCTGCCCGAATTGCTGGAGACGTGCGTCGCGGTGTGGAAGTGCGTGCGGCAGTAGGGCGACGCGGCGGCCCGCCGGCGCCGTCTAATCGTGGCGGGGCGGGACGGCGATGACGTGTGCCGCCCCTTGACCAAGCTGTTCCCGGCCGCACACTCAGCTGGAACTAAACCTCTGATGGCCTCCTTTATCATCGACGTCCCCGTGCCCTCCATGGGTGCGACCGTGAGCGAACTTACGGTCGTCACGCTCAAAACCAAACCCGGCGACCGCGTGGTCAAGGGCCAGAAGATCGCCGAGCTGGAGAGCGACAAATCGATCTTCGAATATGAGGCGCCCGCGGATGGCACGGTGATCGCGTTGCCGGCGAAGCCGGGCGAAGTCCTCCAGTCGGGTGCGTTGTTTCTGCGGCTCGAAACCGAGGATGCGAGTCTGCGGCACTTGGAGGCGAAGGACGCCCCCGCGGCGGGCGCGGCCGGTACACCGGCGGCTGGCGCAGACGGGAAACCGGCGGCCGCCCTCGTCTGGACCCCCCGGGCGACCAAGCTGGCGCAGGAAGCCGGCCTCGATCCGGCGAAACTCACGGACATCGCCGCCACCGGCCCCGGAGGGCGCGTGTCCGGTGACGACGTCGCCGCCTATCTTGCGGTCCGGAAGTCTTGAGTCGACGCCGGCGGTCGCGCGTCCTTACCTGCTGATCCCTTTCGCATGATCGTCGATACCGTTTGCATTGCCGGCGTAGGCCACGCGGCCCCAACCAAAATCCAAGCCAACAGTGAAATTCTGAAGGCCTTCCCGCATCGCACGGAGGACGAGATCGTGCGGCTGACCGGCATTCGGGAGCGACGCTACGCGGCGGACGATGAGAGCGCGACGGATCTGGCGGTGATTGCGGTGCAGCACGCGTTGACGCAGGCCGGCATGACGGTGGACCAGATCGACGGTATCATCATGGCCACGCTGATTCCGGACCAGCCGGTGCCGGCGATGGCGAGCGATCTTGCGCGGCGGCTGCGGATTCCGCGGGTGCTGGCGTTTGACCTGAATGCGGCGTGTTCGGGCTGGCTGTATGCGCTCGAAGTGGGGCGGTCGTTTATTTTGGCGGGCACGGCGAAAAACCTGATCGTGGTGACGGCGGAACTGCTGTCGCGGATCACTAATCCGCAGGATCACGAGACGGCGTTCCTCTTTGGCGACGGTGCGGGGGCGGCGATTCTGACCAACGGAGCGGGCGGTCACCGGCTTCACCGGATGGGATTGGGCGGCGATGCCGACCAGTTTGAGGCGATCCAGCGCAAAGGCGGCGGCGCCCGCATGCCCTGGCCGGTGGCGGAGAACGGACATGCGGAGCATTTTTATCTCCAGATGAACGGCACCTCGGTGTTCAAGCACGCGGTGATCGGTTTCGCGGAGCAGATCGAGCAGACGCTGGCGCGGGAGAAGCTGAAGCCGGAGGACATCGCGTGGATCGTGCCCCATCAGGCCAACGAGCGCATTCTGAAGGCGGTGAGTAAACGCGTGGGGATTCCCTACGACAAGTTCGTCGTGACGATCGGCAAATACGGCAATACGAGCGCGGCCAGCGTCTCGATGGCCCTTGGTTGGGCGGCGGAGGAAGGGATCTTCGGCGATGGCGACAAGATTATCTTCTGCAGCGTGGGCGCCGGGCTGACGTTTGCGGGCGGTTTGCTGGAGTGGTGAGGGCGGGCGCGAAACGCGCCGAGCTGAAAGCTGACAGCGGAGAGGTCGAAAGTCCGCCGCTGTTTTCCTTCGAACCCGCGGTGGCGAGTGCGCCGGGTTACTTCAGCTGCTTGAGCAGAAACGTGTAGGCGAGGGCGTTCATGTAGGCGGACTGCTTGTTGTTGGCCGCGCCGCCGTGGCCGCCCTCGATGTTTTCGTAGTAAAGGACGTCGGCCTGTTGGGCTGCGAGGGCCGCGGCCATTTTGCGCGCGTGGCCTGGATGCACGCGGTCGTCGCGAGTTGAGGTGGTAAAGAGCACGCGCGGATACTTCACGCCGGACCGGATATGTTGGTAAGGCGAGTAGCGGGAGAGGTGAGCCCATTCGGCAGGGACGTCGGGGTTGCCGTATTCGCCCATCCAACTGGCCCCGGCAAGGAGGAGATGGTAGCGGCGCATGTCGAGCAGGGGCACCTGGCAGACGACGGCGCCGAAGAGGTCGGGGCGCTGCGTCAGCATCACGCCCATGAGGAGGCCACCGTTGCTGCCGCCCATGATGCCGAGGTGCGGCGTCGAGGTGACGCGGCGTTTGATCAAATCCTCGGCGATCGCGATGAAATCGTCATAGGCGCGCTGGCGGTTTTCCTTGAGGGCGGCCTGGTGCCAGGCGGGGCCGAATTCGCCGCCGCCGCGGATGTTCGCCAGCACGTAGACGCCGCCGCGCTCCAGCCAGGCGGAGCCGATGCCGGCGCTGTAGTTGGGCGTCATCGACACTTCGAAGCCGCCGTATCCGTAAAGGAGAGTCGGGTGAGAACCGTCGGGCTTGAGGCCCGTGCGAGAAACCTGGAAATAGGGCACCCGCGTGCCGTCGGGGGAAACGGCCTCGTGTTGGGCGACCTCTAGTCCGTCGGCGGCGAAAAACGCGGGGAGTTGCTTGAGCAACTCGCGTTGGTCCTGCCCGATCGTGCCGCGATAGAGGCTCGAAGGGGTGAGAAAGCCGGTGACGTTGAGAAAATAATCGTCGGAGTCGTCGTCGATGGCCGAGGCCGAGACGCTGCCCAATTCCGGGACGGGCAGCCGGGTGCGGCGCCAGGCCGGTCCGTCGGGCGTGAGCACGTGGAGCCGGCTGCGGACCTGGTCGAGTTCGTTGAGGATGAGGTGGTCGCGGGTGGCGGTGAAGCCGGCGAGCGAGGTGCGGGGGCCGGGCGCAAAGAGCACGTCGAAGGCGCGGTCGCCGGCGAGGAATTTACCCCACGGTGCGGCCAGCAGCGCGCCCGCGGCGTAGGTCCGGCCGGCGACGGTCCACGCGGAGCGGAGTGTGACGGTGATGAAATCGCGGAAGGTGCCGACATCCGCATCGGCCGGCACGTCGAGTTTGACGAAGGCGTCGCCCACGCGGAGATGGGTTTCGCCGGTGAAGAATGTGATCGAGCGGCGGACGAACTCGCGGTGAAAACCGGGGCGGTCCGCGACCCACGCGCCCGTGGCGACGTCGGTGGCGGTGCCCTCGAAAACGGTGCGTGCGGCGGAGAGCGGTGTGCCCCGGCGCCATTCCTTGACGAGGCGGGCGTAACCGGAATCGGTGAGGGAGCCGGGCCCGAAATCCGTCCCGACATAGAGGCGGTCGCGGCCGCCCCAGGCGACGTCGGTCTTGGCCTCGGGGAGGTGGAACGCGTTTTCGGTGACGAAGGATTTGCTGGGCAGATCGAACTCGCGGATCACGACGGCGTCGCCGCCGCCCCGGGACAGGCTGAGGAGGCAGCGTTCGTGGCCGGGGCGGAGCCATTCGACGGCCTTCCAGACCCAGTTCTCCTTTTCAGCGGCGGCGAGCGCGTCGAGGTCGAGGACGGTTTCCCAGACGGGATCCGGTTTGCGGAACTCCTCGAGGGACGTGCGGCGCCAGATTCCGCGCACGTGCTGCGCGTCGCGCCAGAAATTATAGTAATGCGCGCCGTGTTTCGCGACGTAGGGGATCCGCGCCTTCGAATCGTAGATGGCGAGCAGGCGGTCGTGGACGGGGGAGAAATCGGGCGAGGCCTCGAGTTCGCGCCGGGAGACGGCATTTTGGTCGCGCGCCCAGGCGAGCGCGCGCTCGCCCTGCACGTCTTCCAACCAAAGGAACGGATCGGTGGCGGCAGGCTGGGCAGACGACATGAGGGGGACGGCGGCGAGGAGCAAAGTGAGGGTGAAACGTGAGCGGCGCACGGGAGGAAAGGGGGGGATCAGGCGGTGTTTTGCAATTCGTAGCTGAGCACGCTGAGCGCGTAAGTGGCGGCGGTTTCGCACCGGAGCACGAGCGGGCCGAGGGTGATGGGCGCAAAACCGTGACTCGCGGCGAGACTCATTTCCGCGGAGGAGAAATCGCCCTCGGGGCCGATGAGCCAGAGCACCGTCGCGGGGGCGCGCCCGTGGTTCGCCCGAAACGCGGCGAGCACGATTTTGAGCGACTGCGCGCCGGGGTGGAGGCTCGCGATGAGTTTCAGGTCGTAGCCGGGCGCGTTCGCCATGAACGTGGCGGCGGGCCGGACGGGCAGCACGGTCGGGACAAAGGCGTTGCCGCATTGTTTCGCGGCTTCAAGGGCGGCGGTCTGCCATTTTTCGATTTTCTTGTCGGAGCGATCGCCGTCGAGATGAACCTGCGTGCGTTCGCTCTCGAGGGGGACGATCTGGGCGGTGCCGATTTCGGTCGCCTTGCGCACGATGGCGTCCATGGACGCGCCCTTGGGCAGGGCCTGGGCGAGGGTGATGGCGTAGGGCAGCGGTGGGAGCACGCGGCGTGAGCGGATGGTAAGCACGGCGGCGTTTTTCCGGTCGGAGGCGAGCGTGCACGTCCACTCGGTGCCGCGGCCGTCGAAGGCGATTACCGGGTCGCCGGGGCGGGCGCGGTTGACGGCGACGAGGTGGTGCGACTCCTCGGGCGAGAGGGTGAGGGCGGTCGGCTCGGCCGTGGTCGGCGGGCAGAAGGCGCGGAAGTCGGGCATGGGGCAGTGGACAGTCGAACGGCGAAAGTTGAAAGCCGGAATCGCGGCGGGCGGGTGCGGCGAAAACAGGAAGGGCGCCAGGATCGCTCCCGGCGCCCTTGCCGACTTCAACAGTGAACGATGAGCTTCCCGAAAAGAACGGGTAACGGACGGAGGGGAAGGCGCGGGACGGGCGACGACGTTCAAAAAACGGGGTGTGAAAATTACGTGGACATGGAGGGAGGGGTTTTCCAGTTTTCGCGGACGCTCGCTAGCCCGGGTGGCGGAATTGGCAGACGCAGCAGACTCAAAATCTGCCTTCGCAAGAATTGTGGGTTCGACCCCCACCCCGGGCACTTATCAGAGGTTTGGATACAGTGGACAGCGTGCGCCAAAGCTGGACAATCTTCCTCTGTTTCAACGACTTCTGAGGCCACGACCGCCGAACCCGATTTTTCGACTTGGACACTCTTGGACACCAAAACCCTGTTTTGGCCGGATTTAAGTGGAGAACTACGTGGAGAGATTTGAGCTGCTTTTGCCGGCATGGAACCGGCCGTTTGGTCGATTCCCAGTGGAGAACCGCAGGGAGTGGCCGGAGCCGCCATCGCCGCGAGCGACTCGATCCCTTCCGCCAGCGGCAGCTTGGTGGTGTCGGTATAGGTCCAGTCCGTCAGGCGCAGGCTCTTGTGTCGGGCCAATTGCATGATCACCCGCGAATGCACCCCGTGTTTCTGCAGTTGGCTGATGAATGTCCGGCGAAACGTGTGGATGCCGACCGGGCGCCCCAAGCTGTCTTTCAAGGGGATTCCAACCTTGGTCATGTCGCGACGCAAGGTGTCGGGATCGGCCACGCCGCGGCGAAACACCAGCATATTGGCCTGCCAGTTCTCAGGGCGCGCGGCCCGCAGTTCAGTCGCCAACGCAGTCAAGATCGGCAGCCAGTCGGCCCGACGGGCCTTCGTCGCCTCGGAGCGCAGAAACAAGCCGGGATTCTCCTCGAGGTGAATATCGCCCCAGCAAAGCCGTTTGGCTTCTTGCCGCCGCAAACCCGTGAAGGCCATGAGGCGGTAGAAAAACCGGCGCTGGGGTTTGGCGATGTCGAAAAGTTTTCTCAGTTCATCGGCGGAAAAGGCGCGTGGTCCCTGCGGATATCTGACCGGCACATCCAGATTTTCGACGCGCTTCAGGGGATTGGGAATCTCATAGTTGCGGTCGACCCAATTGAAGAATGCCCGCGCCGCCTCGTAGTAATTATTTAACGTGCGCGCTTGATAGTCGGTTTGAACGTCCCGCCATTCGATAAACTTCCGCGTCGTCACATCCGCCATGCACGACCAACGGCACCCTTTGGCCAAGGCCAGGAAACGCAGCTTCACGATGCGCACGTGATCCGCGGACCGGCCATTTTTTTGCAGGCCATCCAGGTATTCTTCAAACAGCTCCGCGAGGGGACGCCGTTTTGCTTTTCGCGTGAACGCCGCCGGGATCAGTTCGACGGATTCACGCTGGGCGTCTTCATGGATTTCCCGGAGCAGCTTGTCGGCGACTTCTTTGACGGTGGTGTGCAAGGTGACCTCGTGCAGCTTCGGGTTATCGCCGACCTTGTAACGCCCCCGATACGTCCGGTGCTTGGCGTCCGGCGGAATGAGATATTTAAGCACGGTCGCCTCCCGCCCCGAGGTAGGCCAAAAGTTTGCTCCGCCAGATCAGCCACCGGCCACCTTCTTTGAAGGCGGCGGTGAGTTTGCCCGACTCGATTCGACGACGGACGGTTTTCCGGGAGGAGCGCATTTCAACCGCCATTTCGGAAATGAGCAGCAGTCGATCGTTTTCGGGGTGCGATTTTTCTTTGTTCATTTTTGTCCTCTCTTTTCAATTACTAATTCCGCCCTTTGGCATGCCACCGTGCGAAAAGGGCTGCAGCTTCATGGGTTCGATTCGGTGGGTTTATTTTTTTCTAAATCGGTCTCACGAAGAATCACGCGATTGGGTGGCATTCTGGCTGCCATGGCCTCAGCCATCAGCGCATCGCGTTGTTTGCGAAAGAACTTGATCACGTCAAACGTCGCGGGGTCGATTCTCGGCGCCTCGCCCTCGGCTAAACCCATCAGATCATGGCGCATGGCCGTCAGGTCCTGATTCAATTCATCGATCGCGGAGACCAGCGCATATTGTTGCGGCGTCAGTCGTTTTTCCATCGGACCGCCTTTGGCCCGATAGCGGCGTCGGTATTCCTCGATGATCCACGGAATCGTGACGTCGACCGGATTCGCCTCGTCCATGATGCCGGTGCATTCTTCGACGCAGTCGTTCACGAACTCATTCGGATTCATCCCCAACACCTGGGACTTGCTGAGGACATGCGGCACGAGTTTCTGGCGGAGACTCAGGCCGATGCGTTGGGCCGAGGCTTTCTTTTTTTTCATAGGAAGAGCTGATGACCTTGGGATCGAGGAGAACAGGTTTTTCTAAATTGACAACATGTTAAAACATGCTAACACATGTATTCGAAATGAAAAGCCCTGAACCGTCAAGCCCCGATGCTCCGGCCACAGCGAGGCGCGCGGAGGCCGGATGGCTCGCACCAGGGCCAGGCGGCGCCCTGCTCCGGCACCGGGCCGGAGCCGCCATGTAAGACCGGAAAAGAGCGATGTTCACGATGGCGAAACTCCGCAGCGGTTCGACCTACCTCGCGGAGCATCTCACGGCCAATGACTACTATTCAGAGAAGGAATCCGTCAGCGGTGTTTGGGTCGGGCAAGCCGCAGAAAAGCTTGGACTCGCTGGCCGAGAGATCGGCACCAAGGACGAGGCGTTCGAGCGGTTGCGCTGCAATCGGCATCCACTTACGGGCCGGAAACTGACGGCGCGCAACGGCGCCGGCCGCATCGCCTTTCTGGATTTTCAGTGCTCGGCCCCGAAGAGCGTTTCATTGCTGGCCGTGACGTTTGGCGACGAACGCTTGCGCCAGGCGCATCACGAGGCGGCCAGCGTCGCCTTCGCCGAGTTGGAGCGCTTCGCGGCACGGCGGGTGCGGGGAGGCGAGGCTGCTTGGTCGGAGCAAGTCGCCGTCACCGGCAACCTCTGCGCCGCGCGTTTTGAGCACGACGCCTCGCGCGCCCTCGATGCCCAGCTGCACACCCACCTCGTAACGGCCAACGCCACCTTCGACGCCAAAGCCGACAAGTGGTTTGCGCTCACCGAGCGCGAAATGCTCTCTGCGGTCCGCTACGCGGGCAAAGTCTACCAGAACGAACTCGCTCACAGGGTGCTTGCGGCCGGCTACCAGATCGAGTCGGCGCGCAACGATCGCGGCGTCATCGAAGGATTCGAGGTTGTCGGCGTGACGGCCAAGGACCGCGCCGTGGCGTCGAAACGACGGGCGCAGATCGGGAAGGAAATCGCCGTCTTTGAGAAAAAACATGGTCGCACACCCACCACAAAAGAGATCCACGGCATCACGACCCGCACCCGGAGCGGCAAGCTCGCTGAAATTACCACGGCCGAGGTTCGGCGGCGGCAGCGCGCAGACTTTTCGCCTGAACGGGTTCAGGCGCTGGAAACACTGGTGACGTCAGCCCGGCACGCCGGGCCTGCTTCTCCCGCCCCAGCCGGTGAACGCATCGCCTTGCGCCAGGCGCGCGATCATCTCTTCGAGCGGGCGAGCGTGCAACGCGGTCACGAAATTATCGCCGAGGCACTCAATCAAAGTTTCGGCACGGTATCGCTCGATGCACTGAAGGAAAAACTGACCGCTGGACACGCGTCCGACTGCGTAGCCGTGAAAGAAGGGCCCGATTGCCTCCGGTCTGACTACGCCACCCGGGCCGGCCTGCAACAGGAGTTGGACGCGATTGGCTTCGTCAACGCCGGGCGCAATTCCTGCACGTCGCAGTGCTCGACAAAGTTTCAGACGGATCAGCGACTTTCCTCTGACTCTGACCAACGAGACGCGGTTCAAACACTGCTCGAATCGACTGACCGAGTGTGCGCCCTGCGCGGAATCGCCGGCACCGGAAAGACGTTCGCGCTCCAGGAAGTGCAGCGCGGAATAGTCGCATCTGGTGGCACCGTCATCGCGTGTGCGCCGACCACGTCCGCGGCCGGCGTCTTGCGCGCCGACGGATTCGCCAACGCCACCACGTTGGCCGATCTCTTGAAAAATGCGGAGTCCGTGCACGGCCAGAAACTGCACGGCGCTACGCTCATCGTCGACGAAGCCGGCATTGCCAGCGCGCGCCAAGGTGCGGAATTGTGCGACCTCGTCCGCCGCCACAACGCCCGGTTGATTCTGGTCGGCGATTCGCGCCAGCACTCCGGCGTCGAGGCCGGTGACTTCCTTTCGATTCTTGAGCGGCACTCACAATTGCAGACCGCCGAATTGACCGACATCCGTCGGCAGACGGCGCACGAATACCGCGCTGCCGTAAAGTTGATGGCGCAGGGCCAAGCCCGCGCCGGCGTGGAAGCCGTCGACCGGCTCGGTTGGCTCAATGAAACGGGCGCCGACTACATCCAGCGGGCGGCCGATCACTACGTCACGAGCCTCGCGGAAAAGCGTGATGTCATCCTCGTCGCCCCGACGTGGGAGGAAATCAATCGACTGACGGAGGTCGTGCGCGCGGGCCTGAAAAAACGAGGAACGCTCGGGCACGGCGAGACTGTCTCCGTCGCCGAACCGCTTTCGTGGACCAAGGCACAAGCAGCGAAGGCGGCCAATTACCGGCCGGGGTATTTGCTGACGCTGCACGGTGCCTTGCCAGAGGCCGGCCTGCGGGCCGGCGAGACGGTGGAAGTGATCGCGGTGAAGCGTGGGCGACTGTTGGTCCGCAGCGCCAGCGGCCCGGAGAACAGCTTAGCACCCGCCCGACAGGCGGAGAAATGGACGGTCGCCGCCTCTCGGACCATCGAACTTGCGCCGGGTGATCGTGTGCTGATTCGCCAAAACCACCGCGCCGCGGGGTTGGTGAACGGCGCCGTTCTCACCCTCGAATCGCGCCAGCCGTCGGGCGCATGGCGCGCACGCGATGGTGCCGGCGTCGAAAAGGAAATCCCTCCGGATTTTCGCACTTTCACTCACGGCTACGCGGTGACCTCGCACAAATCGCAGGGCCGCACCTGCGACGAAGTCATCGTGTGCGCCGCCCGGCTCGATGCAAAAGCCGCTTACGTGGCGTTCTCCCGCGCCCGCCAGGGGGCGGCCGGCTACACGCCGGATAAGGCGGCACTGTTCGCCGCTCTGCCCGAAACCCAGCGACCCCGACAGGCGGCGCTCGATCTTTGGACGCCGGCCCGCCGGCGCCGGCTCCGTTGGGCGCGTGGGGTCATCGCTCGCGTCCGAGAAATTTTCTCCCCGTTGACCCCGCGACCCGAGCGGGTCGCCGCGGCCGAACCCAAAGTGCAAAATACCCCACGGATTAAACCCGTCGTCCCGAAGATTCCCATCGAGCCGTCGGACCACCACTACGCGCCCGCGATCCGCCCTGCGGAACAACCACGCATGCGTATCAGCCTCTGATCACACCACCATGGCCATCGACTTCTATCCCGGCACGGGTCCCACGTCCGCAACTCGTGGTTTATCCAGCGAGAGTCCATCTTCACCTGATCCGGGGTGCTGCCAGTCGGACGACCGCCACCGCACCCTGGTTCTCACCCAAATCGACGGCTCTACCGAGGGCTTCCCGCTCACATGGCTCTATCGCTGGCAGTGGCGCAAGGAACCCAGCTACGAGGTCCTGACAATCACGTTGACCGAGCACCAAGTCATTCTCCACGGGAAACACCTCGACCGCATAATAGAGCACCTCCGCAACAACCATGGCCTGCACCTTCAAATCAAAGACGAACGTTACTTCAGCATGACCGGAAAGGACCCCATCCGAATCTCAACCATCACGATTCAGAGCCATTCCCAACTCCAAGCGAACGACGAAAAATAACTGCTATAGGATGACAATTCACGACGTAAGAGACGACGAATTCGAAACCTCATTTTAATGAGTCAGCCCTACCGCAAAAGCCAAGAATAGCTCACTCAGTTTTTGCCCACGAAAAACGCCAGCAAATCCCAATCATGATAAGAAGAGACGCAATATCCCTAACGTGCTTTCGCGCGTTTGGCGGCCCAGCTCAGAAGTCATCGAACCGTTCGAGCTTCATTCGAGCCTCGTTCGAGGTGGACGCTCCGAGCGCACCGCTTCCGCCGGAATCCTCGAATTTCCTCGAATAACCTCGAATGGCCGCGATCAGAAAACCGTTTCAGTCGAAACTGATTCCACACCTAGAATTCATCCGCGAGTGCCGTGGGCGGGCGATGAGTTACCCGTGCATATCGGCCGAATTGCGCTCCCGCTTCGGCGTGTCCGCCGCGGCTTCTACTATTTTCGCCTTTGTGAAGGTCCGTGCACGCCGCCGGCCGGTGTTCGCACTGCCCACGCGCGAAACCTCGGCTGCTGCACCGCCACGCCAGGCGCCCCCGCTGCCTCGTCTACCCGCGCGACCGCCCGCCGGACCCGCCAATTGGCTTAACTACGATCCCGAAAAACCGCTCGAAAAACTGACACCGTCACCATGAACAACGCATCCAAACTCATCGTCTTTTCTTGCGGAGGCAAAGGCGGCGTCGGCAAGACGACCGTCGCCACCTCCGTTGCCGACTACTACGCCACGCGCGGCATCGCCGCCACGTTGTTCGACTGCGATACCGAGAACAAGCAGCGCGGGTCGCTAAGCCACTTCTTTCCCACAGCGGAGAAACTCGACATCCGCGCCGAGCGCGGACTCGACCGCTTCGTTGACATCGCCCTGGCCGCCGAGGCGCGCGTCGCGTTGGCCGATCTCGCCGCCGGGTCCGGCCGCGACACCTTTCAATGGTTCGACTCCATGTTCGATGGACT
>JBIKOK010000419.1:0-2764 GCA_044358025.1 Opitutaceae bacterium | reverse complement strand
GGCTTCGGAGGGGCGCAACCAGTTGATCAGCTATGCGGCGGCGGCGTGGGTGAGGCGCGACGCGATGGCGGCGCTGGAGTGGGCGCGGGAGCGTCCGCCCGGCGATGAGGGAACGCGGGTGTTGACCAGTATGAGTTTCGCACTCGCGCAGATCGAGCCGGACCGGGCGGTGGCTTGGGCGAACCTCCTCCCTGAGGGGCGGGATCGTTGGCTTGTGCTGGGGGCGATCGCCGAGACGTGGGTGGCGCGCAATGCAGATGACGCCTGGGCATGGGCGCGCGCGCTGCCCACAGGTGCGGCCCGCGAATCGGCGCTCGCCGGGATCGAGGCCGGCCTGGGTGGGGCGCAGTTGCGGCGCCACGCCGACGGCCTGGCGGTCGACGGAGGAGGGCGGCGCACGAGTGAATCGTCGGTTGGCGGGGGCCCGACACCCATGGTCGGCGCGAGCGCGATGCCTTTCGGATTGGACCGTGATCAGGCGTTGAAACGCGAATTTGAGGAAGCGCTGCGGGAATCACCGTCGCGCGCGGCGAGTTGGCTGGCGATGCAGCCGGTGCCGGATCGTCGCGACGAACTCGTCGAGGAGCTCGCGCGGCGTTGGCTCGCGATCAATCCGGACGCGGCCCAGGCGTGGATGGATCAAAATATCCGTCCACCCGGGCGCAGAGAGCAGTTGCTCCGGGAAGCGGGGCGCTGAGGGGCCCGGCCCCACGGGAACTCACCCTCGTTCGTGCCGGAGATTCTCGGCTGGTGTCGGTGCAGGTTCCGGGGCGACGCCCGCTTGGGCGAGTTCGCGGCGGAGGTCGGGCCAATAGCGGCTCGCCAGTTCCACCAGACGGAAGTCAAACCCTGTGGTGGCGGCGTGGTCATGCAGAAAGGCGAGCTTATCGGCGAGTTCGGCGATGTCCGCGTCGGTAAAAGGTTCCTCGATCACGGCCGGGGCGGTCTCGGTAGAGTGGAGGACGGGCCAGGGGCGGTCGTCGTCGGGATCGCCGTGGCGGAGGGTGACGGCGCCGTGGAGGCGGGCGCGGGCGATGCGGGCGCCGAACTCCGCGAGGCGGTGACGGGTGAAGGCCAGGTTGGCGAGTTGGGTGTGCCGGGGCAGCGTGTCGCGTTGCAGAGGCGGGTGGTGGAATGTCTTGGTGGGGTGTTTCCGGCTGCCCCGGAAGATTACGAACTCTCCGCGTGACTGGCCTGCACGCGAAGGAGCGCCAGTGCCAGTGCCAGCGGCGGGACGTGCCTGTCGCATTCCGGGCATGGGGTGGTTGATGGGTGGGTTAGGCTCCACGGTTGGATCGTGAAGCACCTGGGAGAGTCCCGGCGCGGTCATGAATCCGGCCCTGCTGCCGAATCGCTCACGCTTTCCTGACGTGGCCTCAACTTGCTAACCCGGAGAGGTCGCTCACGCGGAATCGTTCACCGGCTCGTTGCGTGACTCAAACCACGATCTCCATCGCGCCCTGAGCCCACTCGGGACATCCCTATCGGCCGTCACAGTTTTCGCGCTCCGCCGGACATTTTTTTTGGAGCCTATCCTCCCTCGGGCGAGAAGGCATCGCGAAGTCCCGGTTTGAGACGATCGTCGGATCTGGGCCAGCGATGCGCGGTGCTTGATCGGTGCTCGTAGGGGCGCGCGAGGGCGGACGCATGGTACGGTGATCGACCGTTCGCACCTTAACGCTCACGGCGTTGGCGCTGGGATCCGCGTCGGGTTCCCCGTTCGGTCAAACAGCCGGTCGTGTTGGGTGCTTTCCCGCTGCGCCCGTTTCTCCCCCTACGATTCTGGTGGCGGCCGGGTTGCTCGTGGGCAGGGGGCTCTGGATGGGAGGTTTGGGCAACACGGCGGCGGTGACTACGGAGGCGGTGGGCAAATCGACGTCTCCCTTGGCGGGGGAACTACCCGGGAGATTTCGTCCCGCCGCACGGGCGCGAGGGAAAACGACTATTGGCCGTTCGTTGCGGGAGAGGGGTTTACCCTCGCGGCGCTGCATTCCGATGCCGCGTCGGACCCGACCCCGGCGGCCCGGGGCGGCTGGACCCCGGAATGTCCGGAGTCCGACCAGCATATCTCCATCGGCAGCAGGGGATGACGTCGATGAAGGTCGAACCGAATGCGCGGAGGGTGCGGGCGACCGATCCCACTCCCGGGCTGTATCGCCGGCGGTTCGCTCCGGCGCCCGGCCCGAAGAGTTGCACGAACGCCACGATTGTGGCGTTGCGCCATTAACGGCCCGCGGAAGTCATCGACGAACGCTTGTGCCTGAAGCTCGGCAGGGGGGCTCAGGGACCGATCCGGCGGGTAATGTAACATGAAACAAACTACATCAAGCCGTGAGGGCAATCCTGCCGTGAAATCAACCGGGGTGCAGTTTGAGACCCAGTCCAAATGACGCCGGAGCAAGAAATCACGGTAACATAAATCGCTTTTTTAGAATGAAATACGCCAAATCGCTAAAAACATTGAGAAAAGACTTGAATCAAAATCCGTGGCTCGCATGTTCCCGCCTCCCAACGCGAAGTTCGCTGCCGAAAGTTTCGGTAGAGAGGCAAGTGAAGGGTGAATTAGGAGCCCGTTCTTTAGTCGATTTTTACTGAAAAACTTTTCGGAAAAGGTCTTGACGAAAAGGAAGGAAAATCTCCTGATGTTCCTCTTCTCCACGGAGAAGGCTCTTTGAAATTTAATTTGTGCGATTGATTGGGACCCCCAATCAAAATTCAAAAATGGTGCTCTAACTTCGGTTGGCATCTGGCACTAACTTAGGTT
>JBIKOK010000257.1:0-9631 GCA_044358025.1 Opitutaceae bacterium | reverse complement strand
CAAGGGTGCCGCCGCCGCCAACCTCAGCGACAGTCCCCTCCAATTCGCCCCATCACCCTCCCGCTCCTAGGCCCCGCGTGCCGCTTCGCCCCTTGGTGAAGCAGGTGGGTGGCGGCGTGAAAATGACTCCCATGAAAGTCCCCACTCGCCTCATTCTTCCGGCGCTGCTTCTCTTGCCCGCTGTTGTGCGCGCCGCATTGCCATCCGACTGGATCGACCCCGATACCGGCCACCGCATCATCCGGTTGTCGCCCGACACCGGCGGAACATCGCTCTATTTCCACCAGCGCGGTTATACGCCGGAGGGGGACAAGGTCGTCATTCGCGCTGGCGAGGACATCGCCACCGTCAATCTGAGCACGCTGGGCGTCTCGCCCCCGAAGCTCGAACTCATACTGCCCAACGCCCGACCGATCGCCACGGCGTGGCGCACGCGCGAGGCCTATTATGTCGACCGCGAGCGCCGCATCCTGATGGCGGTGCACCTCGACACGAAAGCCATCCGCGAAGTGGTCAAACTGCCGACCCAGGCCAGCGGCGGCCAGTTTGCGCTGAACTGCGACGAATCACTGCTGGTCGGCATCGGCCCCGATCCCGAGGGCAAGGTCATCCCGCGCACCGCGCCGGCTGACGGCATGGGCGGCACCCTCGAGGAGAACTGGGCCCGTGGCACGCCGAAGCAAATCTTCACCATCAATGTCAAAACCGGCGCATTTAAAGTCATCCACCGCGAAAACGACTGGACCAATCATCTGCAATGCTCCCCCACCGACCCGCAGCAGATTCTCTTCTGCCATGAGGGCCCGTGGCACTTCAACGACCGCACCTGGACCGTCCGGGCCGACGACGGCAAACCCGCCCGCCTCCTCCACGAGCGCACGATGAACATGGAGATTCAGGGCCACGAGTTCTTCAGTCACGACGGCAAGCTGGTCTGGTATGACCTGCAGACCCCGCGCAGCACCGTGTTCTGGCTGGCCAACGTCAACCTCGAGACCGGCCATCGCGCGTGGTATAACCTCAAGCGCGAGGAGTGGTCGGTACACTTCAACGAGTCGCCCGACGGCAAGTTCTTTGCGGGCGACGGCGGCTACCCGGGCAGCGTCGCCGCTCGGGGCCCCGACGGCGAGACGATCGACCCGCCGGCGCAAGGTCAGTGGATCTATCTGTTCAAACCCGTGATGGTGCGCGGTAACTCCTTCCGCGATAAAAAGGACCTGATCGACATCGGCTACCTCAAATCCGAGCGCCTCGTGAACATGGCAAAGCACAACTACAGCAAGACCACCGGCGTCGAGCCCAACCTCACCTTTACCAACGACGGGAAGTGGATCATCTTCAGCGGCAACTTCCACAGTCCGCAGGTCGGCGGCAAGCACGTGACCCACGTTTACGCCGTCGAGCTCGCCCGCCAGCCCTAGTCCCCCCTTGTTCATGCATCGCCTGTCCCGCCTGGTTCTCCTGTCCACCCTGCTCATCGGCCCGGCCTGGACCGCCGAACCACCGGCGCCACGCGAGACCTTGAACTTGAAGCCCGGCTGGCGGCTCCACGTCGGCGATCCCGCTGGAAACCCCTCCGGGACCCGATCACCCTGAAAATCCAGTCGCCTGCGGCTCCTATGTCGAGTGGCAGCCGCGCTGAGCGAACCGCCGCTTTTGCCCGCAACCCCATTTCTCCCAACACCCATGGCTACAAAAATCCCCCAGTTACTCACGGCCGCGCTGCTCACGGCCGTTGGCTCCACTCCGCTGCACTCCCAGTCCGTTGCCGCCGCGCCGACCGCCGCGCAGATTACCAAATACGACGCTAACAGAAACGGCCGGCTCGATCCCGCCGAGACCGTCGCGCTGCAGGCCGACGAGGCCAAGGCCCGCGCCGCCGTCGGCCCCGCCCCCCCCGGCACCGCCGCTTCCAGCGACGGCACCGTCCAGCTCTCCCCTTTCGAGGTGCGCGAGGCCAACAACGGCTACTACGCGACCAACACCATGTCCGGCACCCGCCTCAACACGAAGCTCGAGGACCTCGCCTCGTCGATCTCCGTCGTCACGAAGGCGCAGATGCAGGATTTCGCGATGCTCGATATAAACGACATCTTCGCCTACGAGGCCAATACCGAGGGCACGGGCAACTACACGTCCTTCGAGGTGGACCGAAACGGCATGGTCACCGACCAGATTCAGAACAATCCGCAAGGCGCGAACCGCATCCGGGGCGTCGGTTCGGCCAACCTCTCGCTCAACAATTTCGCCAACAGCGGCCGCGCCCCAATCGACCCCACCGCCATCGATTCGGTGGAAATCAGCCGCGGGCCCAACTCCAACATCTTCGGCCTCGGCGAGGGCTCCGGCACGGTTAACCTCGTCGCCTCGACCGCCAATCTCTCTCGCGCCAACAGCCATGCCGAGCTGCGCTTCGACGATCTCGGCGGCTGGCGCACCTCGCTCGATCTCAACCGCCCGCTGCTGCGCGGCAAGGTCGCGGTGCGCGTGAGCGCCGTTTACCAGCACGACGAATATAAACAGAAGCCCTCTGGCTTCGAGACGCGGCGCTTCAACTTCATGCTCCGCGCCCAGCCGTTCAAG
Source organism: Opitutaceae bacterium (assembly GCA_044358025.1). Classification (GTDB taxonomy): domain Bacteria; phylum Verrucomicrobiota; class Verrucomicrobiia; order Opitutales; family Opitutaceae; genus GAS368. The sequence goes on along the minus strand of JBIKOK010000257.1, from coordinate 7,048 downwards.
GACACCTCGATCCGCGCCTCCTTTAATTCTTACCACGGCGTCGGCACGCGCGCAACTTCCGTGACCCCGCGCGACGCCATCACGTATTGGAAGAGCGTGGGCAGCCCGACGTGGGATCCGGTCGCGTCGGTCGCCACGGTCGGCGGCGTACCACGCCAAATCACCTACGACGCGAACAACAATCCCGTCGGCGGCTTCCCCGTCGGTCTCGCCGGCCAGAACTTCACGCAGCCGATTCTGTTTTTGGACAATGGCATCAAGCTCTGGCAAATCAGTCGCCTGCCGTCGGCCACGGCCCTCGACGGCCCGAACAACCAGGGCGGCGCACTGCGCCTGCTCGAGTCCATCGCCGAACCCGTGCGCACCGGCCGGCCGCTCTTCTCCACGCTCGCCGGCGTCTCGAGCCGCGACGTCTACGACTACTCCCGCATCAACCTCGCCGCGCCCAACTCCATCAAGGATCAGGTCGAGACCACGACGGTCGAGTTCGAGCAGTTCGCGCTCAACACCGAGCGGCACAAGCTCGCGTTTCAAGTCGCCTGGCAGCGCGAGGACGCCGACCGCGTCAACCGCAACATCATCGGCCAGGCCTCCGCCGGCAACGCGAGCTACTACCTCTACATCGATCCCAACACCCGGCTCCTCGACGGCCGCCCCAACCCCTATTTCGGCCGGCCCTACATCGGCGCCGGCGAACCCGTGACGCAGGAGCAGCCCATGACGCGCGACAGCTATCGCGGCCAGGGCGTTTACATCGCCGACTTCACCAGCTCCAAGACGTGGACGCGCTGGCTCGGCCGCCAGCAGTTCCTCGGCTACTACGAGGAGCGCAAGACGAAGGAATTTCGCTACCGCTTCCGCGATGTGATGACGTCCGACAATCCCATCTACGCGCCCGCCGGCCGGCCCAAGGGCAACCAGAGCTCCAGCGGCATCGCGCCCAATCCCGTCTTCGGCGTCGCCCCGCTCGCCACGCGCGGCTACTATCACTACTACACCGGCGACAACCAGGGCGGAAACATCGACTACGCGCCCACCGGCTACGAGCTCGGCAACTACGGTTTCAGTTGGTTCAACCCCGCCACCAACGCCTGGGTCACCGATCAAGTCACGCTCGGCCGCGCCGGCATCACCGAGGGCACCGCCGGCACTTTTTCCGTGCTCAACTTGATCAAGACCAGGGGCGGCATGATCCAGAGCACGCTGCTCGACGACCGGATCGTCGCCACGTTTGGCAAACGCTCGGATGAAAACCGCAACAAGGCCCAGCGCCCTTCCTTCCTCAAGGCCAATGGCTATGAGTTCGACTACGCCATGATGGACGGCTGGGGCGGCGATTGGGCGCTGCGCTCGGGCGACACCAAAACCTCGGGCATTGTCGTGAAACCGTTTCGCGGCTGGTCGTTCATCGAAAGGTCCCGCGCGAGCGGCGGCGCATCGGGTTTCGTTTCCCAACTCCTCGGCGGCCTGACGGCCTACTACAACAAGTCCGACAGCTTCCGGCCCGACTCCCCCGCGATCAGCATCCTGTTGAACGAACTCCCCAACCCCACCTCAGAGGGCAAGGACTACGGCTTCTCGATCAACCTCGGCAACAAGTTCGTCCTGCGCGCCAACAAATACACCACCAACCAAGTCAACACCCGCGCCGGCCAGAGCGCGATCTTCGCCCAGCGCACGCTGCGCTTGGACTTCGCGAATTTCGCCGGCAACGCCGACGCCATCAGCCTCCAGCGCCAGGCCCGCAACTGGACCACCGCCGGCAACCCCGGCTTCACGCCCGCCCAAGTCGAGAGCGCCGTGGCGACGATCATGGGGCTCACTGCGGCCCAGTTGAATACTTTCAACACCAACGTCATCTCGGAGACCTCCGATGTGAGCGCGAGCGGCAAGGAGTTCGAGCTGAGCTACAATCCCAACAGCCACTGGACCCTGCGCGCCAACCTCACCCAGCAGTTCTCCAAGGACGCCAATCTCTCGCCCAACGTTCCCGCTTGGATCCGCCAGCGTCTGCCGGTATGGGAAACCATCATCGATCCGCGCTCGGGCGCCAAGTGGCTCGACACGATTTACGTCGGCGATCAGCCCAACGGCACCGCCGTGCGCGGCACGACCACCACGACCGCCGGCGGTTTCCTGATCGGCAACGTCATCAACCCACTCGCCCTCGTGCAGGCGACCGAAGGCAAGGCCCGTCCGCAGACCCGCGAGTGGCGCTTCAACCTCAACACCAGTTACCGCCTCGCCGGCATCACGGAGCAAAAGCACCTCAAACGCATGACCCTAGGCGGCGCCGTGCGGTGGGAAAGCAAAGGCGCCATCGGCTACTACGGCGTCCCGGTCAACGGCGACATCCACGCCGCGATCCAGCTCGATCCCGACCGCCCGATCTACGACAGCGCGCACGCCTACTTCGACGGTTTCGCGACCTACACCACGCGACTCTTCAACGACAAAGTGCACGCCCGCTTCCAGCTCAACGTGCGCAACATCCAGGAATCGAAAGCGCACCTGCAGGCGGTGGGCGCCTATCCCAACGGCGTCGGTCACACCTTCCGCATCATCAACCCGCGTACGTTCATCTTCACGACGACGTTCGATCTGTGACGATCGCCGCCCGGCCGATCGGATGGGGTCACGGGGATTGCGCCCCGTGACCCTTCCACACCACCGGACGTGCGGTTTTCCGCATCCGGCGGTTGAAACAGGCACCGGTCACTTGCGTGCCGATGTCAGGATCCACGGTAGGATAAACCCATAGCGGTGCAGCGTAGCGTTCTTCAGGGCTTGTTGCAGGGTCGGATGCCGCGCCATCGCCCACGCGCCTTTCGCGCAGTAGGCGTTCCCCAAGGCTCGGCCGCGCACGCCCAATCCCTGGAGCGCGTTCAGTCGGCCTCGCGGGTGATGCCAGCGTAACCAAAAGCACTTTCGCATGTGGCGACGGATCCACCCGGTGAGATCGTCCACTTCCCGCCGCCAATCGGCCAACTCGAAGTAGTTCCACCATCCTCGGATGAATCCCGGAGCGGCGTAGAGAGCGGCCAGTTTGATGCGGTGCTGCATGAGCGATGTGCGGAGGGTGACGAAGAAGCGGCCCTCCACCAAGGGCGAACAAAAACCTCGGAAAGGACGTAAGGGGCCGGGCGAGGTCCGTGAGGTCTTGAAGGTCACCCTGACGATGGTCGCAAGGGTGCCCCATGAGCGCGGAACGACGACTTATACCAACGTCCGGTGGTTTTTAGGCTGTAGGCCCGGCCGGTGGCCGGGTGCCCGCCCACCGGGCGGGCCTACAAAGGCAAAGTCTGAAACCTACGGGACGTTGGTCTCAGCCCGTTGCCCCCATTCTCAGCGGCGAGCGGGAAGCCGTCCCTGGCGGGCGGGGAGGAATCGCCGGCATTCGGGCGCGCGAGCTTTTCTAGGGGTCGATCGCCGGTTTGGCGCAGGCCCACTGGCCATGCGCCGAAAAGGGGCGGAACGGGAAATCCTCAAATCGGCCGTGGCCTAAGACCGCCTTTGTCCGACCCCATCGGCTAGGCTGGCGGGCCATGAAAACGACCGTTCCGCTCGATTATCCGGCCCTCCTCGCGAACCGCGCCCAGCCCGTTCACCGCGCTTTTCCCTTCACCGCCTCCGGCCATTCCGATCACGGCGGGCCCGACGACCGTAAGCGTGTAGCGGGCCACAGCGTAGTCAGCAAAGCGACGGCCGTGTAGAGTGCGGCGGATCAATGACGACAAAGCGTTGGTGTTGGTGCGTGGGCGACAGGTGATGCTGCAGGAAAGTCGGAGCCGACTGCTGGCGCGCTGGGCGGCGTCCGGTTTGAGGGCGCGGGCGTTTGCGCTAGAAGCCGGCGTGGCGGCGCACCAGCTGTATGAGTGGCGGCGCAGTGCGCGGCGCGAGACGCCTGCGGCCGACGCACTCGTCGAGGTGCCGCGAGGCAGCGCGATAACGCAGTGGGCGGCGGAAGTGGGTACGCGTAGTGGGCCCGTGCAACTGTCCACGGCGGCGGCGCCAGCGTGGGCGGCGCAATTGAATAAAAAAATCACAGGGTGACCCCGCCATTGTCCCACCCGATAAACTAAGATCGTGCAATGTACTCTACCCTTGGAGAAGCAGTGCGGCACGGTTTCGCGGCAGGAACGATTACCATCGAGGCACTGATCTGGGCCAAGACCATCAAGCTGGTTATTTCTGCTGTTTTTCTAGTGGCCGTTAAGCGATCTTTGCAGGGGTTGATCTAGTGGGCCGAGCCAAAAGTTAACATGGGGCCGAGCCGAAGGGATCAAGCCGAGCCAAAAGGCTCACGTATTGACTCATGAAATACGGAGCAATCTCCGGGGCGTATGAAGTAGACCCCATCGTTGATACTGGAGGGCCATGAGAACGCCCCTTCAGCTCGATGATCCGGCCATACTCGCGAGCAGCGCCCAGGCCGTTCACCTCGCTTTTCACTTCACCGCCTCCGGCCATTCCGGTCACCGCGCCCACCCATCGCCTTTTCCGTCGTGCTCGACCGCAGCGGTTCCATGAGCGGCGAGCCCTTGGCCGCGGCCCTCCGCGCCGCCAAGACCGTCGTGCAGAATCTCCGCCGCGAGGACCACTTTGCCCTCATCACCTTCGACGAGGTCGCCGAGGTCGTCATCCCGATGGGTCCGGTGTCGAACAAACAGTCCGTCGTCGACCGCATCGACCGTATCCGGCCCGGCGGCAGCACCAATCTGATGGGCGGCTGGATGCTGGGGCGCGATGCCTTGCGCAGCACCCCCGCGGGCACCGTGCGCCGGCAGCTGCTCCTCACCGATGGTATCCTGAACATCGGCATCACCGAGCCCACCCACGTGAAGCAGGTCGTCACCGATGGCCTGGAGCGTGACGGCATCCGCACCAGCACCCTGGGCTTCGGCGACGGCTACGACGAAAATCTGCTCGGCGAACTCGCCCGCGCCACCGGCGGCTCATTCTACGATGCCAACGGCGCCGACCAGCTCCCGGACATCTTCCGCGCTGAACTCGACGGGCTCCAAAACATCGCCGTCCAGAATCTTCGGCTGCGCTTCAAGGCGCTCGATTTCGTCGACGGCATCCGCTCGCTGGGCGGTTACAACGATGTGACACTCCCCGACGGCCGGCATGAGTTCCCCGTCGGCGATCTCACCTCCGAGGAGGAGCGGGTCGCCATTTTCGCTCTGGCGGTTTTGCCCATCCCGTTAATCGCCGGCACCACCACGCCCGCCGCCGACCTCGACGGCGAGGTGCTCACCGAGGTCGAAATCCTCTACGACAAAATCACCGCGACCGGCGTCAGCTCGCACGTCGAGCGTCACATAGTTCGCGTTCGGCCCACCCAGTCGCGCGACGATATCCAACTGAACGAGGACGTGCTGCCCTGGGTCTCCGCCCAGCAGGCGGCGGAGATCCTGAACCAGGCTCTCGCCAAGCGTGACGCCGGTGACGTGACCGGCGCGAAGCAGGTGCTCGAAACCGGCATCGGGATGCTGCGAGCCTACGCCCGGGATGAGCGGATCGCCGACGGCCTGAACCTTCTCGCCAGCGCCCTGCTGCGTCTCGGTGAGAGCGAAAACTACCTCCGGTCACGCAAGGTCCTCCGCAGCGAGGGCGCGAGTTTTTCTAAGATGAGCAGCTCCGAGCACTGGTCGGTCAACGAGGCGATGCCAACCCCTTCGTTCAAGAAGCTCCGGCCCAAGACTCCGCCCAAGCCAGACGTGACTGATCCCACCACCGGTCAACCTAACCCCAACTAACGAACATGAGGCCCTTCACCCAACACGAATCCTATTCCCTCACGCGCTCGCGGACGGAGCCGGGCAAAACGCGGGTCCGCGGGCGCAACCCGCCGAGACCGCGAAAATCTCCAGACACTCACGAGTAACCCTGCGCCCATCCTCAAAATACTCCGGGCCGACCGCCGCTGGCGGCTCATCATCACGCCGGCCGAGAGCGAGCGCATCGTCAGCCGGCTCACCCGGGACATCGACTACCCCAACTTCAGGGCCAGCGTCGCACTGCGACCGGACCAGCCGCCCCGCGGATACGACGACCACCGGATGGGGAAATGTCATCACCGCTGGCTATCGGACGACGTCCACCCTAGAACCGCTTCCGCCCCTGCGTCACTGCCCGGCTAATCCCTCGCCGCCATGCCCCTCTTCCACAGCACCAGCGGCCAACCGCCGCAGATCCTCGCCAAGGACCGCGACCGCGTCATCACCTACACCCTGTCGGCGGCCGCTGCCAAGCGCCTCCGGGCGACGGGCGTGCGCCACGGCCGCTCCGTGCCCGGGCGTGTGCTCGCTTCGCTGATCCGCACGGGCGACGCGCATTCACCGCGCACCGCCGATGCCGCCGGCCAACAGGTGATCTTCGAGGACGACTCCGCCACTCACCTCCCCCGCTGTGAACTGACCGGCGCGACGACCGACCTGCACCTGATCGTGTATGGCGAAGGCCAGGGCAGCGTCGCCAAACTCGTCGCCACGGAGCCGCGCTTCCTGCTGCAAAAAGTCACGACGCTGAGTGTGCCCCTCGCGGCGCTGACCATCGCGGTCCTCGCAACCCTCGAAGCGATCGGCAAACTCCCGGTCGGCAGTCCCGCGGCAAAAACCCTGCGCGCTTGGTTGCGGCAGGATCTGGAGGCGAGTTGGAGCAAGCTCGCCGCGCAACGCGCCGAACCGCAGCAAACCCTCGAACTCGGCCCCACGCCCGATGAGTTGCCGCTGGCGAGCCAGGGCCAACCAACCGAATGATTATCCCCTGATCGTGAAGTCCACACAACCGCCGCTCGTGCTGGTGAAACTCAACAGACCACAACCGCGCCCGTTGAATCTCGCGGGACGAGTTTCGCTGTGATTGAATAAGAATCATGGAGCCGCTACCCACTGTGTTTACGCAGGTCTTTTTTCGTGGTGCGGCGCCCATGGTCGGATGGCCGGAACAATTCGCCATCGTGACAGCGTACAACCCCGACGGCGTGTCGGAGGAGCCGGCAGTGAATGCTAGCGCCGACGCAAGGTTGCGCGCTACGATCGAA
>JBIKOK010000059.1:0-32075 GCA_044358025.1 Opitutaceae bacterium | reverse complement strand
GACCGGGAATCGGCAAGGGCCGGGTGAACGGGGTGAACTTGAACGGCGTGGCCGGACCCGCATTGGCGAACGCGCTGGGCGTCAAACGCAGGTAGGGGCCGATACCGGCCGCGAGGGCGGTGGCAAGACCACCGCGCTGCAGGAACGAGCGGCGGGTGATGTCGGGACGGGACTGGTTGGTGGTTTTCATCGTAAGAAATGAGAGAAGGCGGACGCTGGTAGATTTTGGTTAGGCCCCGGGACCGGCGTCCGACTGGCGACTGACTGGACGCGGCCCCGATTGCCTACGTAATCAAGAAATTGTTAAATCGGTTTTTCGAGCGTGCGGCGTTAACGACTTTTTGTGGTGAACCCCGACCTGACGTAGGTAGGTTAAGACTACGGGGGGCCGGTCGCGGGAGGCACCGGCCCCCGAGCGGGCCACCCGCACGGATCCGAGCGGTCGGAGTCACCGCCTTCGGCTCTGGGCGTACGTAGTCTCCCCGAAAAGGTCCGGAACGTGTCCGGAAATTTCGGCCAACGGCGCGGTTTCGGGCGGAGGAATTGGTGCTGAATCCAAAAACCCCGGACCAAGACAAGCCGTGCTCCGCCCGAAACCGCCCCATGAAACGATCCGCTTCACGAACTTGAGCGGGTCGGGTCCTCGCGCCGCCGCAGGATTGACCGACGGGAAAGAGGGGCCATTCGGTGGGGCGACCCGGCGATTTCCCGAGGGAGATCGACGCCGTAGCTCGTAACCATTTTCATGTGACACCAGACGGAAAACCCGGAACCCGATGAATCCGATGACTGATCACGATGTCACGAAGCGCACGGCCCAACCCGCCAGGCCCGAGTGAAGCTCGGTCCGGGAAATTCCCCGGCAGCGCTGGGGCCGAAACGTAAAGCCGAAGTCGTCCTGTGCGCGCTGCGTGGCGAAGCGCTCACTGCGCTCAGCCGCCCCACCGCCGTGTCAGAGCCGCGGCGGGCGAAAGGGCGCGAGCGTGGGCCGCACGGTCTGGCGCAGGCGTGACAGACCCGCGACGCCGGCGATCCGGCGCAACGGCGGCCCGATGAACCGCCGCCTGCGGCTGAGGCGCCCCGCCCTGCCCTCGCCGCACCGCCTGGCATCCGCGCCGGCCAAGACGCACGATTGCCGCAGCGTCACCGCCGCGCCCAAGGTGCCCTGGGCCACCGATGGCACGAAACGGTCGACCGTCGACGCCGACTGGCTGGAGCCGTTCACGACCATCGGGCAGGGAAACGCCGAGTGCCTCGGCCACCCCGCCTGCACACGCCGCGACCGCTTCGCCGCCGGCGAGCCCGTCACCCCGGCGGTCACGCACGGCTTCGGCTCGAGGGCCATCGGCGCCGCCCGCGGCGTCGCATTGCGCCCCGCTCACGGCAGCCACCATCCCACCGAAGACGGCCCAGGCCAAAGCCACTTCCCCGGCTTCCCGTCGAGCTTCGCGTTGGTCGGCAAACCCGCGGCCCAAGGCGTCGTCAAATGCTTCCGCCGCCCACGCACGGCCCACATCAGCCCCGACCCCAGCGAGGGCCACCGTGCGGCCACTCGCCGCCGCAGTCTCCGCCTTCGTCATCACCGCCAACCGCGACCGGCGTCTCGCGCGACTCCGCGACCACAGGCCCCTCGAAGCCCGCCGCGATGATCAAGCCGCCTCCCGTTTAGCCGCCCAATTGACCGTGGTCTTGGATCCAGGAAACCAGGGCCAAAACCGCCCTTGGGTTGAGACGGCTTAGGTCGATTCCCGCAGGATCGCCTCGCGGGCGGCAACCAAGAGTTGGTCTGGCCTAAACGGCTTGTTCAGCACCCGAAAGGCTCCGAGTTTCTTCGCGATATTGAGGTAGAGGTCCATGGTCATCGGTGCGTTGCCCGACATCGCAATCACCGGCAATTGAGGATGACTTTGGCGGAGGGCCGCGATCGTCTCAAACCCATCACGCTCCGGCATCACAATATCCGTGACTAGAAGATCGATGGAATGTTGGCCGAGCATCTCTTTAACGCGCCTGCCATCGGGCAGGGAGTACACCACGAAACCCGCATTCGAAAGCACGGCAGTCACGAGCGCGCGGCAGTCCTCGTCGTCATCCAAGACGAGCACGGTCGGCCGGTAGTCCACGGTCTCGCAACCGGAGGGCTCGAGGGAGGGTGGAATCGCAGACGCTAAACGATTACTGCTTTCAAACATTTGACGGGAAGGTACGCGACGTAGGCTACAGCTAGGCAACGGGCAAGGCTACTTAGTCTTTGGGCGCTCGCGCCCGTCAAGGTCAGAAAGGGGATCGATGGTTTGATGGCTGGGTCGGAAAAGTGGATCGGGGAAGGGGTGCAGGGGAGGTGGCGGCGGGGACTCCGGCTGCGCGATCGGATTCACGCGCCTCACCTTCGTCACGCTGGAGCGACCAAGCGCCCGCGCCCCTTAACCGACTTCCGCGAGTGGAGGGCTGGAGGCGGGCAGGTCGTCGATTGCTCCCATGCCCCTCCCCCCGCCGACCCAAAGGTCGCCACGACAGCGCCAACGGGGCGCTGCTGCGCGGAGGTGGCCGCGGAGGGAGAGTCAGATCGAGGGGGGCGAGGAGGCGTTGCCCTTCGTGGCTGGGTTCGGTGCGGCGCACGCGGAGGAGTTCGCGGCCGTCGGCGGTCGGCACGGCGACGGCGAGCCTTTGCACGGGCGCCCGTTTTTCGAGGACGGCACGGGGCCTGAGCCCGCCGGCGGCAGTGGGCAGTGGCTGGCGCAGCGTGAGCGAGAGGCCGGAGGCGAGAAACGCGATGAACCGGTGGGCCCCGATGCGCTCGCGCCATTAATGAACGATGGGCCGCAGGCCGTGGGCGCCCGTGAGCGGGCGGAACGCTGCTTCGCCAAAACACCGCTGCCGATCGCAGCGCCAGATCAGCTCCGGATCGTCGGCGCTCAAGTGGGTGCGCAGCCGATCGCGGCCTTCACGACCGCGCCCGGCGCGCCGTTTGTCACGGTCGAACCGATACGGGAGAGCGCCGTCCGCCGCGACCTCGGCCTGCCCCTGACTTGTCGCGCGGCCTGCCCCCGACTCGTCGCGCGGCGGCCGGCTTTTTCCGGCGCGGCGCCGAGCTGGGTGAGCCACGCGCCGCGGGACAGGCGCGGCCGCCGGAGAGCGCCGAGGCCTTGCCCGAAAGCTCTGAGGCGGCAGCGGAGCCGGCCGCGTTCTTTGCCGGCGCGGGCGTGGCTCTCGGCGAGTACGTAGAGTTCGCCGTCCGGCGGGAGAAGTCTGACGCGGAGTTGCGGGTGCACTTCCCGCCACGGCCGCTCCAGCGCGGGCGCAGGTGCGCAAACCGTTCCTCTTGGTGCGGCAGGAGCAGGTCGTGACCGCGGCAGAGGGTGTCGACCTGCGCGGCGCGGGCGTCGACGCCGAGCCGGTTGGGCCGGGCCTTGGGGGAGAAGCAGTGACGGAGGAACATGCCGCCACTTGAGGGGATTCGCTCCCGCGCCGGATCGGGGGGGCGGTCGCCCCTACCCCGGCCCATGAACAAGAACCAGTTACGTCAACGCAACCCGTTGCGCGCTCAAACCGGCGGAAAAAGCCTCAAAAAACACGAAAAACGGATGAATGCGGAAGTCGTTAATAGAAAGTCTGTTTGTGGAGGGCCGGGCGGCGGCCACACGGAGGTCCGCCGCGCGGCGCGGGCGGGGTGCGCGCGGCGGGGAACGCTGGCCGGATCCTACCGGGACGGTTCGGGGACGATTCGAGGACGATTCGAGGGTGTCTTGGCGGCGGAAGCGCCGAAAGACCGCGCCGGAGACCCCGGCGATGGCGCGGAGCCGCCATGGGCGAGCGCGCCCGGAGGGAGCCCGGGCCGCCGGGCCGGACCGCCGCGTCCGCTAGAGGATGGCCCCGTCGGTTTGCCCGGATTCGCTCCCGCGCCGAATAGGGGGTGGGCGGTCGGCCCTCCCCGTCCCTTGAAAAAGGGCTGATCACGTCAAATCAACACGTTGCGCGCTCGAACCGGCGGAAAAAGCCTCAAAAAAACCCGAAAAACGGGTGAATCGCGGAAGTCGGGTTAACTGGGGCGGGTTTTTCATGGCGGGCCGTTCCTTGCCCGTCTGAGGGCATTGACGCCCAGCCGGACGAGAACGCACCCCACCCGACCGGTTTACGCCCGCAAATCGCCACGAATCGAGGTCCACCGCCCCTCTTCAGGGTTAACGAGACGGTTCGGCTCACCGGTTACAACCACGAGGTCCGGCGCGTCAGGGACGAGCACGCCGGACGACAGCCAGACCTCCCCGGCGGAGCGATCGTCATCATCGTTGACCGCGAGCACGAGGTCCTGCTCGCCGGTTACGATGCTGCCGAAGACAACGCCCGCGCGTCTTCCCTTGGCCGGCTACGACGGGCGAAAAAAGGGGATCCCAACGGGCCCCAGAAAAACCTGCCGCATCTTTATCCACGAAATTCGCCCAACAAAAAGCCCCTCAACTCGCTGGGAGCTAAGGGGCTTAAAAGTTGGTGCGGCCATAGGGAGTCGAACCCCAAACCTCCAGATTCGTAGTCTGGCGCTCTATCCAGTTGAGCTATGGCCGCGTAACCGAGCGCGGAAAGAAGCAGCCATTCACCGTCCAGTGCAAGCGGTAATTTCACTGGGCTCCGCGGGAACAGCTCCGGCGGGAGGCGCCGCGCCGAAAACGCCCCGCCGCCCGTCCCGTCTTCGGCTTACTTGCCGATGCCGTGGGCGCGAAAGCCCAGGTCGCGCAACTTCACCAGATCGAGGATGTTTCGCCCGTCGAAAATAAACGCGGGCTTGTGCATCGCCGCATAGATCTTCGCAAAATCGAGCGTCTTGAATTCGTCCCACTCGGTGACGACCGCGAGGGCGTGCGCACCCGCCGCAGCCTCGTAGACATCGTGCGCCACGGTCAGACGCGAATCGACCCCGACCAGAGTCTCCCGGGCGCCGGCGATCACGTCGCGCCGGATCTCGTCCGCCGGCACCTTCGGATCATAAACCACCACCCGCGCCTGTTCCGCGAGCAAATCGCGGCACACCGCGATCGCCGCCGACTCGCGAGTGTCGTTGGTGTCCTTCTTGAACGCAAAGCCCAAGACGGCAATTTTCTTGTCCGCGACCGAGTTGAAGAGCGACCGCACGATCTTCCCGGCGAAGCGGTGCTTCTGCCAGTCGTTCATCTTGACCACGCTCTCCCAATAGGCCGCCACTTCGGACAGGCCGAAGCTCTCGCACAGATAGACGAGGTTCAAAATGTCCTTCTGGAAACACGAGCCGCCAAAGCCAACCGACGCCTTCAGAAATTTCGGCCCGATGCGCGAATCCTTGCCGATCGCGTGCGCCACCTCGTCGACATCCGCGCCCGTCGCTTCGCAGAGCGCGGAGATCGAATTGATCGACGAAATGCGCTGCGCGAGAAACGCGTTGGCCACCAATTTGGACAGCTCGCTCGACCACAGATTGGTCGTGATGATCCGGTCGCGCGGTACCCAGTGCGCATAGACATCGACCAGCGTCTTGACCGCCGCATCGCCACCCGGCGTGCGTTCGCCCCCGATTAAAACCCGGTCCGGCATGTGCAGGTCCGCAATCGCCGTCCCTTCCGCGAGAAACTCGGGATTGGACAGCACCTCGAATTTGAACCCGCGCGAATTCGCCGCGAGGATGTCTTTGATCGTCTCGGCGGTTTTGACCGGGATCGTCGATTTTTCCACGATGATTTTCGGGCCGTTCGCCTGCTCGGCGATGGTCCGCGCCACCGATTCGATGAACCGCAGATCGGCCGCGCGCCCCGCCCCCACCCCATAGGTCTTCGTCGGCGTGTTCACCGCCACAAAAATGATGTCGGCCGCCCGGATCGCGGCGTGCACCTCCGTCGTGAAGTGCAGGTTTTTGCCCCGCGTCTGCCGCACCACGTCGTCGAGCCCCGGCTCATAGATCGGCAGCGTGTCGGAATTCCACGCGGCAATGCGCGCGGCATTCATGTCCACGACGCGGACTTCGATATTCGGGGCCTTGAGGGCGATCATCGCCATGGTCGGCCCACCAACGTAACCGGCTCCAATGCAGCAAATTTTCATAGGATTGGGGTCACCATTGCGCGCCGCAGGTGCAAATCCAAGGCATAAAAAAGGGCCGGCGTAAACCGGCCCGGGGGCGCACTGCGCGGACGACGAAAAAAGACGACGGCGTCAGGCCGGATGCGGCGCGGGAGCGGCGTGTCCGCCAATATCGCCGGGACTCGTCGCCGTGTCCGCGGGTTTTTTCTCCGACGCTTTCTCGTCCAGTTTCGGCGGCAACGGCATCACGATGGGCGAGCGAATCTCGCCGAATTGGAGAATCTCCAACACGTGGCGGCCTTCGATCGTCTCATGCTCCAGCAGCGCCTCGGCAATTTTGTCCAACCCCGCCCGGTGCGACAGGATCAGCTCTTTCGCCCGCAAATACTGTTGATCGACGATCCGGAAGACCTCGGCGTCGATCTTGCGCGCCGTTTCCTCCGAATAGGGCTGGCTGCGCGTAATCTCGCGCCCAAGAAACACCGTGTCGTTGCTCTCGCCAAACGCGATCATGCCGAGCGGGCTCATCCCCCAGTCGCACACCATGTGGCGCGCAATTTTCGTGACCATCAGGATGTCGCCGGACGCGCCGTTGGAGATGTCGTTCAACACGACCTCCTCGGCGATGCGCCCGCCACAGCCCGTGGCGATCCGGATCTCGAGCTTCTTCTTTTCCTGCGTCAGCACATCCTTTTTGGGAATGAACATCGTGCTGCCGAGACTGCGCCCGCGCGGAATGATCGTGACCTTGTGCACCGGCATATGGCCGTCGTCCAACAGGGCCTGCACCAACGCGTGCCCGGCTTCGTGGTAGGCCGTGAGCTTCTTCTCGTCGTCGTCCATGAGCCGGCGGCGCTCGCGGCCGAATTGCACCTTTTCGCGGGCGTCTTCGACGTCGATCATCTCGACCTTCTTCTTGCCGCGGCGGGCCGCCAGCAACGCCGCTTCATTGAGCAGATTGGCCAGTTCGGCCCCCGACAGACCGGGCGTGCCGCGGGCGATGACGGACAGCTCGACCGTGTCCGCGAGGCTGATGCGTTTGGCGTGCACCCGCAAAATTTGCTCGCGACCGTTGAGATCGGGCAGATCCACATAGATCTGGCGGTCGAAGCGGCCGGGGCGCAGCAACGCGCTGTCGAGCACGTCCGGCCGGTTGGTGGCCGCGATGATGATGACGCCTTCATTCGTATCGAAGCCGTCCATCTCGACGAGCAACGAGTTGAGTGTTTGCTCGCGCTCGTCATTGCCGCCGCCGAGGCCGGCGCCGCGCTGGCGGCCCACCGCGTCGATCTCATCGATGAAAATCAGGCACGGCGCGCTCTTGCGGCCCTGCTCAAACATGTCGCGCACGCGGCTCGCACCGACGCCCACAAACATCTCGACGAAGTCCGAACCGGAAATGCTGAAGAAAGGGACGTCCGCTTCGCCGGCGACCGCCTTGGCGAGGAGCGTTTTGCCGGTGCCGGGAGGGCCGACCATCAAGATGCCCTTCGGAATCCGGCCGCCCATTTTGGTGAACTTCTTCGGATCCTTGAGAAACTCGACCACCTCGGAAACTTCTTCCTTGGCCTCGTCGCACCCCGCGACATCCGCAAACGTGATCTTGTCACGATCCCGCGTGAGCAGCTTGGCCCGGCTCTTGCCGAAGCTCAACGCGCCGCGGCCGGCCTGGCGAAGTTGCCGCACAAACAGAAAATACAGCAGGCCGATGATGATCACAAACGGGATCACCTGCGCCGCGATCGAAGCGAACAAGGTCGTGGTCGGCTGTTCGCTGAAGAGTTTCGATTTCTGCAGCCGCTCCATGCTGGCGTCGGTCACGCGCCCGGCGGCCCGGAAGTCCTTCCACGGGCTGCCCTCGTCCTTGCGGCTCTGCCCCGTCACGGTGTGCCAGTCGCGACCGCCGCTCGGATCCGGCCGGATCACCGCGGCTTTCCGCGGGTCGGTGTCGTTGATGTTTTTCGCTTCCGCGCGTTCCACCACTTCCTGGATGGTCAGCGTCTCCGGCGCCGTGTTCATGTTGGGCGACCACATCAGCAACCCCACCACTGCACCGACCAGCACCAGCCAGAAGATGAGCATCTTCGGCTGAAAGCGATCCGGCGGGAGATTCTTGAGGGCGCGGCGGGACTTTTTATTTTCGGGTTCGGACATTTCCGTGATTGGAGTGAGGGCGGAACGTGGATGTTCCCGGAGCATAAGTCAATTGGCGCTCCGTCGGAATCTCCGCGAAGGCTTTCCAGCCCGCTCGAAGCGCAGCCGTCCGCCGCGGAGGACCGCAAAGCCTTCGCGGCCGAGACTCTGGCGGGTCGGCTCGCCCCGCTCGACCGCCGCAAGCAGCGCCTCGAAACCCTGCCGCGACAAAGCCCCCGCCCGGGACTGCGCCAGCAACCAGCGGTGCAGCGCCCGCCGCACCAGGCCCCGCGGCTTGCCCGCCAGTTTCTTCAGCGCGAGGGTCCCGTCCGCGCGCAGCGTCCGCAGTCCGTCGAGCCAGGCCTCCAGCGCCGCATCGTCCTCCTCCAGCAATTCCCGGGCGTGCGCCGCGCCTGCCAGCGCGTCGCGCTGCGCCGCCGCCATCCACGCGGGCAGCACGTCGTGCCGCACCCGGTTCCGGAAAAAATCCCCCCGCGCATTGCTCCGGTCCTCGCGCCAGTGAATGCCCGCGGCCCGCAGCGCCGCCATCAGGCCGGTCTTCTTCAGCGTCAACAACGGCCGCAGATGCACGCGGCCGCGCGCCACCGCGCTCACCGGCCGCGGGGCGGCCAGCCCGGCCGTGCCGCTCCCGCGCGCCAACCGCATCAACATCGTCTCCGCAATATCGTCCTGCTGGTGCCCGAGCCAGAGCGCCCGCCCCCGGCCGTCGAAAAACGCCATCCGCGCCGCGCGGGCCTCCGCTTCGCTCGCTCCGGGGTGCGCCTCCGCCCACTCGCCCCGCTCGAAGCGGACCCCGAGCGCCGCCGCCACCGCGGCGCAAAACGCTGCATCGGCCCGCGCCGCCCGGCCGCGCAACCGATGATTGAAATGCAACACCCGCAGCCGCGCCCGTCGCTCCGGCCAATGGGCCCACACCAGCAGCAACAGCGCGAGCGAGTCCGCCCCGCCCGAAAACGCCACCGCCCAGGTCGCCCGCGGCGAACTTTTTTCCGCCCACGCGACGACCGCCGGGTGCAACCGCCCCCGCGGCACCGCCGCCGCCAGCTCCGTCGCCCGCGCCGGCCAGTCCAAGGCGCGTCGTTTCATGGCAGTGGGCGCGGGGCCGGTCTTTCTCCGGCCCCGGCGCTTAGGCGAACGTCAGATACTCTTTGCCGAAATAAGGCACGAGCGCGGCCGGAATCTTCACCCGCCCGTCGGCCTGCAGATTATTCTCCAACAGCGCTGCGAGCACGCGCGGCACCGCGAGGCCGGACCCGTTGATCGTGTGCACGAGTTCCGGTTTGCCGGTGTCCTTCGAGCGAAAACGGATCTGCGCCCGGCGCGCCTGAAACGCCTCGAAGTTCGAACAGCTCGAGACTTCCAACCAGCGCTTCTGGCCGGCCGACCACACTTCGAGATCGTATTTCTTCGACTGGGAAAAGCCCAGGTCGCCCCCGCACATCAGCAGCACCCGATACGGCAGACCGAGCTTCTGCAGCAGGCGCTCGGCATCGAGACGGAGCTTGTCGAGCTCGTCGTAACTGGTGCTCGGATGCACCCACTTCAACAGCTCGACCTTGTCGAACTGGTGCAGGCGGTTCAACCCGCGCACGTCCTTGCCGTAGCTGCCCGCCTCGCGGCGGAAACACGGCGTGTAGGCGCAGCGGTAGATCGGCAGCGCCGACTCCTCGACGATCTCGTCGCGAAAAAAATTCGTCAGCGGCACCTCGGCTGTCGGCACCGCGTAGAGGTGATCCGGCGTCGTCTCATACATCTGCCCTTCCTTGTCGGGCAACTGGCCCGTCGCCGTCGCGCTCGCCGCGTTCACGAAGATCGGCGGATTCACCTCCGTGTAACCCGCCTTCGCGTCCTCATCCAAAAAGAAGTGCAGCAGCGCCCGCACGATGCGCGCGCCGTCGCCGACATAGAAGGGGAACCCGGCGCCCGTGACCTTCGCCCCGCGCGCGAAGTCGAAGAGTTTTTCGAAGCCGGGAATCTCCCAGTGCGGCAGTGCGCTCGGCGACACCGCCGTCACCTCGCCGTGGGTCGCATAGACGACATTTTCTTCCGGCGTGCGCCCCTCCGGCACGCTCGCGTGCGGGAGATTGGGCACCGACAGCATGGCCTGTTTGAACTTTTCCTCGGTCTCCTTGAGCGCGAGTTCCCGCTCCTTCGCCTGCGCCGACACGGCCTTCATCTCGCCCACCTTCGCGATAAATTCCGGCGAACCCTTGGGCAGCGCGGCCATCTCCGCGTTCGCGGCTTTCTGCCTCGCGCGCAGCGCCTCGACTTCGTGCAGCAGGGCCCGCCACGCCGCGTCGATCGCGAGCACGGCATCGAGGTCGACCTCGAGGTGTTTCTTGGCAATCGCCGCGCGCACAGCGTCCGGCGTTTCACGAATCAATTTGGGATCAAGCATGGAAAATGTGGGGGAACGAAAGGGCGGTCACCGGCGCGCACCGCGCACGGGCGGGTCACTTGAACCGTGCCCGGGCCTTCAGGAAACGCGAGTAAACGTCTTTCGCCGACAGCAACTTCAGGTCGCCGACCGGCGCCTGCACCACCACATGACTCGGCGCGGTGAGCGGATACGGCCCGAACAAGCGCGGGTCGGTCGGGCCGAAGATGCCCAGCACCTTCACGCCGAGCGCCGCCGCCAGGTGCATCGGACCGCTGTCGTTCGAGATCACCCAGTCCGCGCGTTTGATGAGCGCCGGCAGCGACACGAGACTCGTGTTGCCCGTCAGATTGAAGAACTGCGCCGGCGGGTAGGCCGACCGGTCATGCACGTAGGTGCTGCCCGCCCAGACCACCTTGCGCGTCTTGTCTTCGCGCAGAATCATTTCCGTAAGCTGCTTGAAACCGCCCCACGATTTTTCGGCCCGGCGGCTGTCGGGGAACATCACGATCGGCTTCGCCCCACCCCGCCCGTCGGCAAACCGCAGGTTCAGACTGTCCACCTCCCGAAATTTCAAGGTACCGCGCAATTCCGGCTTCGCGCCCAACACCGGACAAAACTGCAGCAACACATCGATGGCATGGCTTCCCTTGCCGTCCGGCGGCAACGGCACCCGCTCGTCATAAAACATCCCCGACCACTCGCGCGCGTCGCTGCGGCCCACCTTTTTCTTCGCCAGCGCCCGCGACGTCATCAGTCCCGTGCGCAACAGGCCCTGCATATCGAAAACATAGTCGAACTTCGTTTTCCGGATTTCCTTCGTCAGCTTCAAAAACCCCTTCGCGCCGGCCGCCCGCTCAAAGACATAAACCTGGTCCACCGCCTCACACGCCCGCACGATCGGCGCAAACATCTCCCGCACCACCCACGAAATGCGCAGCCCCTCGACCTGCGCCTTCAGCGAGGTGGCGACCTGGAGGGCATGCACAATGTCGCCGAGCGACGAGGGCTTGATAATGAGGAGTTCGGTCATGGAAACGTCGCGTGGTCGGGCAGAATCTGCTTTTAACCGCGCGAGCGTTACGTTTCATGGTTTTTCCTGGCGAAAATCAAACGCCAAATCCTGCTCTCCCGTCCGCGTGCTGCTTTTTTCACTCAAATTTCTCGGCTGGCTCCTCGCCCACACCCCCGAACCGCTTCTGCGCGCACTGTCCGCCACCCTCGGCGAGGGCCTCTTTTTCGGCCTCCCGCGCCGCCGCCGCCTCGTCCTGGCCAACCTCCACCACGCCTTTCCGGAGAAACCCGCCGCCTGGCACCGCACCATCGGCCGAGAAAGCTGCCGGCGCATGATCGAGACCGCCCTCCTCTCCCTCGCGACCCCCTACCTCACCGCCGCCCGCCTCCGCCAAATCGTCGCGGTCTCACCCGAGATGCTCGCCGCCTACGAACTCCACCGGAGCTCCCCGGCCGCGACCCTCATCTGCTCCCCGCACCTCGCCTACTGGGAAGCCCAGACTTCGCAACCCCTCGTCGTCCCCGGCCCGTTCCCCGAGTTCGGCATCATCTTCCGCCCGCTCGACCACCCTGCCGCCAACGCCTTCGTCACCGCCTCCCGCGAGCGTTTCGGCATGAAGCTCCTCTCGCGCAAAGAGGGCTTCGCCGAAGCCCTGAAAATCCTCCGCCGCCAGGGCTTCGTCGGCGTCCTCTTCGATCAGAACGCCGGCCTCCAGGGCGCGCTCACCACCCTCTTCGGCCGCGTCTGCTCCACCACCGAACTCCCCGGCCTCATGGCGGAAAAATTCTCCGCCCGCGTCTACGGCATCTTCCCGCGCCGCCGCGCTTTCTGGCGCGTCGAGGTCGGCGCCCACCTCATCGCCACCGGCGGCACCACCGCCGCCGTCACGCTCGGCCTCAACCGCTGGCTCGAACACCTCCTCACCGCCGACGACAACCTCTGCGCCTCGTGGCTCTGGGCGCACGACCGTTGGCGCAACCAGGACATGCCGCCAAAACGGCTCCGCCTCGAAGCCAAACGCGACCTCCTCGCCGCCGATCTCGCCGCCCGGCACCTCACCGCCCTCCCGCGCCGCACCCGCGTCTATGTTCGCCTCCCGAACTGGCTCGGCGATGTCGTCATGGCGCTCCCGCTGCTCCGCGCCCTCCGGGCCTCCCGCCCCGACGCCGAAATCACGCTCGTCGCCAAAAAACAATTTCTCCCGCTGCTCGAAAGTTGGGCCGTCGCCGACCGCACGCTCGCCCTTCCGCCCCACGGCCCCGGCTACTACGTCTTTTTCCACCGCCTGCGCGCCGGCTACCCCGACGTCTGGCTCCTTTTCACCAATTCGCTGCGCGGCGACCTCGAAGCCTGGTGCAGCGGCTGCCGCCAACGCTTCGGCCTCGTCCGCCCCGGCAAACCCCGCCCCCTCCTCTCGCATGCCTACCGGGTCCCCGCCGACTTCGACGCGCGCACCCAGCATCAACTCGCACTCTGGGAAACCTTCCTCCGCCACTTCGGCCTCAACGCCGCACCCGACCGCACTCCGCTCTCCGCTCCGGTTTCCGAGCCTGCAGCCCTCAACGCGCCGCGCTCCACGTCCGTCCCGCTGATCGGCCTCATCCCCGGCTCCGAAAACACCCCCGCCAAACGCTGGCCCGTCGCCCACTGGCGCGCCCTCCTCGAAGCCTTCCCCGCCGCCCGTTTCGTCCTCTTCGGCACGGCGAACGATGCTCCGCTCACCGCCGCGATCGCGGCCGGCTTTGACCCGGCCCGCCTCGAAGACCTCGCCGGCCGCACCTCCCTCCCCGACTACGCCGCCCGCCTCCGCACCTGCCGTCTCCTCGTCACCAACGACACCGGCGGCATGCACCTGGCCAACGCCCTCGGCGTCCCGCTCCTCGCCCTCTTCGGCCCGACCAACCCCGTGCGCACCGGCCCCGTCTTCACCTCACCCACCCGCCTCCTTCAACCGCCCGGCTGCCCGCCCACCGGCGGCGGCCAGCTCGCCGACCTCACCCCCGAAACCGTCGCGGCAGCCTTGCGCGAACTCCTCGCCGCTCCACGCTCTTAGTCGCCGCACCCTGCACCCCATCCGGCCGACTTCCTGCTCCCAGTTTTCGCCGTTTCCCACTCTCACCCTCTCTCCTCCTTCCGTTCTTCCCACCCCGTGCCCCTCCTCTCCGTCACCGACCTCCGCACTTATTTTCATACCCGCAGCGGCGTCTATCGCGCGGTCGACGGCGTCAGCTTCTCCCTCGAACGCGGCGAGACCCTCGGCATCGTCGGCGAGTCCGGCTCCGGCAAATCCGTCACCTGCTACTCCATCATGGGCCTCATCCCGACGCCCCCCGGCCGGATCGAGAGCGGCACCGCGCTGTTCGACGGCGTCGATCTCCTCCATTGCACGCCCGCCCAATCCCGCGCCATCCGCGGCAAACGCGTCGCGATGATTTTCCAGGATCCGATGACCTCCCTGAATCCCTACATGCGGATCAGCGACCAACTCATCGAACCGCTGCTCATCCACGAAAACCTCTCCCCCTCCGCCGCCCGCCACCGCGCCCTCGCCGCTCTCGAATCCGTCGGCATCAACGACGCCGAGAAACGCATCGACCTCTACCCCCACGAATTCTCCGGCGGCATGCGCCAGCGCGTCATGATCGCGATGGCCCTCATCACGAAACCCGAACTCCTCATCGCCGACGAACCCACCACCGCCCTCGACGTCACTGTCCAGGCGCAGATCCTCGAGCTCATCAAAAAGATGCAGCGCGAACTCGGCATGGCCGTGATCTTCATCACCCACGACCTCGGCGTCGTCTCCGGCCTCTGTGACCGCGTCCAGGTCATGTATGCCGGCCGCATCGTCGAATCCGCCGACACCCGCACCCTCTTTCACTCGCCCCGCCATCCCTACACCCGCGCCCTCCAACGCTCCATTCCCTCGCTCCAGCCCAAAGGCACGGAACTCTACACCATCTCCGGCATGCCCCCCGACCTCTCGAAACCGCTCCCCGGCTGCGCCTTTTCCGCCCGCTGCGAGCATGCCACCGCCCCCTGCCGCGCCACCACGCCCGCCCTCGCCCCCCTCTCACCCACCCACGCCCAAGCCTGCCTCCGCGTCCAGTCCGGCGAACTCGTCTAGCACCGCCCTTTTTTCTTTCCGTGCCTTCCGTGTGTTCCGTGGGCCAATCCTCCTAAAATGTCTTCCCCCGCCCCCATCCTCGAACTCCGCGACGTCCGCACGCATTTCCCAATCTCGTCGGGCTTCCTCTTCAAACGCCATGTCGGCACCGTCAAGGCCGTCGACGGCGTCTCGCTCTCCCTCGCCCCCGGCGAAGTCCTCGGCCTCGTCGGCGAGTCCGGCTGCGGCAAATCCACCCTCGCCCGCACGATCATGCAGCTCGTGCCCACCACCGGCGGCGCCGTCATCCTCGAGGGGAAAAACCTCACCACCAGCAACGCCGCCGAAGTCGTCGGCATTCGCCGCGACCTCCAGATGGTCTTCCAGGACCCCTACGCCTCGCTCAACCCGCGCATGACCGTTTTCGATACGCTCGCCGAGCCGCTCCTCGTCCACGGCGTGTGTTCGCCCGCCGACAGCCACGCCCGCGTCGCCGCCCTCATGCGCACCGTCGGCCTCGCCCCGCGCTTCATGCAGAAATACCCGCATGAATTCTCCGGCGGCCAGCGCCAGCGCATCGCCATCGCCCGCGCCCTCGCCCTCGAGCCCAAGGTCATCATCGCCGACGAACCCGTCTCCGCCCTCGACGTCTCCATCCAGGCGCAGATCCTCAACCTCCTCGCGCAGCTCGTGCGCCAGATGAACCTCAGCCTCGTCTTCATCGCCCACGACCTCTCCGTCGTGAAACACATTTCCGACCGCATCGCCGTGATGTACCTCGGCAAGATCGTCGAGCTCGGCCGCGCCGCCGACGTCATCGAGCGTCCGCGCCACCCTTATACGCGCGCCCTCGTGAGCGCGATTCCCACGCCCAACCCCGACCTCGAGCGCCAGCGCCAACGCATCGTGCTCCCCGGCGACCCGCCCTCGCCCATCAACCCGCCCGCCGGCTGCGCCTTCCACCCCCGCTGCCCCCACGCGCGCGAGATCTGCCAAGCCGCGGTCCCGCCCCTCGCCCCCTTCGAACCCGGCCGCGACGTCGCCTGCCTCCGCACCGAAGAGATTTCCCATCTGTAAGCGCCGGCTTCATTCCGTCTCAGGCCGCGCAAAATCCGACAGCTCATCACAGACCTGGAGTCCGCCAAATTCGCCGCGGTGGCGGGAGGCAAAGGAGCGCATCGCCAGGTTCGCCACCCCCGCTTCGCTGATTCGGTAATTTTGAGGGCCAAAGCCGCCCTCGCACTCCCGGAGTCGGAGCGAGCGAATATTGCCCGGCGCTTGATCGACTCGATCGACGGCCCCGCCGCCTCCGACGCCCACGCCGCGTGGGACGCCAAATGGCAGCGCCGTCTGCGCGAAGTTGAATCCGGCACCGCCAAGGGTCGCCCGGCCGCCGACGTATTCTCCGCGATTCGCGCTCAACACCGTCGGTGAAGCCGGCCCTATTCCACGAAGACGCCGAGGCTGAACTCAAAGCCGCGGTCGCGTTTTACGAGCCGAAATCCGCTGGCCTCGGTCTGAACCTCGCAGCGCGAACGCGCCATGCCGTTCGCGAAATCGAGGAGCATCCCGCCGGTTTCCCGTTTCATCGCGTCGCACCGATTCGAAAACACCACCTCAGGCGCTTTCGCTAAACGGTTTTCGACCTCGTCCTTCCGCACACGGTTTGAATTCTCGCCCTCGCCCCCAACCGTCCGCGGCCGGACGATTGCCGCAGCCGGCCGTTTGACGAAGCGGCAGGATTCAATCTACACCCGCAAGCCCGGCCCAGTCTGCTCATCCCCCCCGCCACCCCATGTCCCTCACCCGTCGCGATTGGCTTAAACTCACCGGCAGCGCCTCCCTCGCCGCCTCCCTTCCCCCCGCCGCTCACGCCGGCGCCACCGATTCCGCGCCCGCCCCGGTCGCCGCCTCCGCCCCGCCCGCCGCCGGCGCCGCACCGCTCGTCCGCGAGGCCGAGCAGCCGATGTTCAACCTCCCGGCCCAATTCACCTCGCCCGTCAAGATCGCCTCGGTCGAGATGCTGAAAAATGGCTCGAATTTCTTCGTCCGCACCCGCTCCACCGACGGCGCCGTCGGCCTCACCGGCACCAAACAGGTCGAAGATTTCCTCCCTCTTTTCGAAAACCTCGTCGCCCCGCGTTTCATCGGCCAGGACGCCCGCCAGCTCGAGTCGCTCATCGATGAAGTCTATCGCGCCAACTACAAACTCGCGAGCATCCCGTTCTGGTGCTGCGTCGCCTACATTGAGCAAAGCCTCCTGGACATGCTGGGCAAAATCGTCGCCAAACCCGTCGGCGCGCTCCTCGGCGGCGTCGTCCGCCCCGAGATTCCCATCTACCTCTCCGGCTCCGACCGCGTCCTGTCCGCCGAGGAGGAAGTCGCCGTCTACGAGCGGGGCGTCGCCGCGACCGGCGCCAAAGCCGTGAAGTTCAAGATCGGCGGCCGCATGAGCCGCAACCTCGACACCTATCCCGGCCGCACCGAAAAACTCCTCCGCCTCGCCCGCAAAAACCTCGGCGACAAAATCGCGCTCTACGCTGACGCCAACGGTTCCTACGACGTCCCCCACGGCATCCGCATCGGCCGCCTCCTCGAAGAGTTGAACTTCGCCTTCTTCGAAGAACCCTGCCCCTACGAGGAACTGTCCGAAACCCAGGCCGTCGCGAAGGCCCTCCGCATCCCCATCGCTTACGGCGAGCAGAACTACAGCCTCTGGCAATTCGACTGGGCCCTCCGTCATGGCGTGATGCAAATCGTCCAGCCCGACCTCAACTACAACGGCGGCCTCATCCGCGCCAAACGCGTCGCGCGCCTCGCGGAAAAACTCGGCCGGACCATCGTCCCCCACAACACGCAGACCGGCGCAACCTCCGTGAACATCCTCCAGCTCGCCTCGTGCACCAAAAACGCCACGCCGTTCATGGAGTATCCGTGGCGCGCCCCGCAGAAAGCGCCGACGTGGTTCACCCCCGATTTCAAAATCGTCAACGGCAGTATCCGCGTCCCCACGACTCCCGGCATGGGCCTCGAGATCGATCCCGCCTTCCTCGCCCAGGCCACCGTCGTCGCGAAGATCGACCAACCCACCCAGCGCACAGCCAGCGGCGCGCGCTCCGGCGGGTGAGGCCTACCCTCATCGCTGCGCAACGGAGGGGCGCTTTCCCAAGCGCCCCTTCTCCTTTCGCCCAACGGCGGTTGGCCACCGCCGCTCCCCGCCGCGCCTCCCCCGCTCCTCTCCGCCTCTACCCCACGCTCTTCGCCAGCTTCGTATACGCGCGCCCTTCGTTTTGATCGATGCGCTCCGGCCGGCCCTGGTGATGATAAATCAACTGGGTGTGGTCCACCCCGAGCAGGTGCATGATCGTCGCGTGCAGGTCGTGCACGTGCAGCTTGTCTTTCACCGCGTAAAGCCCGAGTTCGTCGGTCTCGCCGATGCTCTGACCGGCCCGGACGCCGCCGCCGGCCATCCACATCGTGAAACCGCCGGGGTTATGGTCGCGCCCGCCGGTCTGCTCCGCCATCGGCGTGCGTCCGAACTCGCCGCCCCAAATCACCAGCGTCTCGTCGAGCAGCCCGCGCGCCTTCAGATCGGCGAGGAGGCCGGCGATCGGTTTGTCCACCGAACGACAGAGCGCGGAATGATTTTTCTCGAGCTGCGTATGGCTGTCCCACCCGCTGCCCGCGCCGCTGTAGAGTTGGACGAAACGCACACCGCGCTCGACGAGGCGGCGCGCGAGCAGGCAGTTGCGGCCAAAGACCGCCGTCTCTTTTTCATCGAGGCCGTAGAGCGTCTTGGTCGCGGCCGTTTCCTTCGCCAAGTCCACCGCCCCGGGTGCATCCGCCTGCATCCGATAAGCAAGTTCGTAACTGCGGATGCGCGCCTCCAATTCGGTATTGTCGGCGCGCGTGGCCGCGTGGGCGCGGTTGATCTCCCCGAGCAGGTCGAGCTTGGCCCGTTGCCGGGCGTCATCGAGCCCTTTGGGATTTTGCAGATGCCGAATCGGCGAACCGGCCGCGCTGAACTCCACGCCTTGATGCACCGCCGGCATGAAGCCCGTGCCCCAGTTGCGGACGCCGTTCACCACTTCCTTTTCGCTGTCCTTGATCACGACAAAGCCGGGCAGATTCTGGTTCTCGGTGCCCAGCCCGTAGTCCACCCATGAGCCGAGCGACGGACGTCCACCGAAGACGGAACCGGTGTTCATCTGGCACACCCCGCCCGCGTGATTGATGCCGTCCGACACGCACGATTTGATCACCGCGAGATCGTCGGCGTGCGTGGCGACGTGCGGAAACCAGTCGGACACCCAGAGCCCGCTCTGCCCGTGCCGCGCCCACTTCCGCGGGCTGCCCATGATCGGAGATTTGGACTCGCCCATGGCGAGAATCGGCGGCTTGAAGCTGGGCGGGAGCTGTTGACCGTTGAGTTCGTTGATGAGCGGTTTCGGATCGAAGGTATCGAGGTGGCTGGGCCCGCCCTCCATAAACAGAAAGATGACATTCTTGGCTCGCCCGGCCCGATTCGTGAGCGCGGCGCTGGCCGGCTTAAGCCCCCCGGTCGCCGCGAGCAGGGGTGAACGCGTCAGCGCCGCGAGCGCGACCGCGCCAAAGCCGCAGCCCGCCGTGCGGAGAAAATCACGACGCGACGCAACGGGGGAGTAATTGTGGCAGGCCATCGGGGAAAAGAGAGAGACGGTCGAACGGGTCGCGGGGTGATTGGCGCACGCTCAGTGCAGGTGGAGAAATTCGTTGGAGTTCAGCAGCACGTGCGCGAGGTCGGTCATCGCCCGCACCCGCGGATCGGGGCTTTCGGCACTGCTCACCCCGGCCTGCCACTCGTAGCCCGCCGGCAGCGGGCGGCGCGCGTCCCAGATCATCGCCCCCAAGGCCGGCCAACGGGCCGGTTCGTCGGCCAACTCGCCTTCCGCCAGCAATCCCGGGGAGATCCGCACGGCATCCACGCGCCCGTCAAACTGGTGCGGACCACGGCGGAAGAGCCCACCGACCACCGGCGTCGCGAGACCGGCCCCCAGCTTGCCGACAATACCGTGCTTCACGGTCGCCGTGCGCGGGGCGGACTCCGGCTGGCCCAGATCCCGCACGAAAAACGAGACCGTGCCCTCGGTGCAGGAGATGCGCGCCGCGACGTGATGCGTCGAGCCCAGCGCCACGGTCAGGCCGGACCCGACGGGTTCATAGGCCGTGTTCATGTTGTCGTCTTCGCCGACGAGCTGAACGATCAGGCTGCCCGGTTTGAGGGCGGATTTTTTTCCGGTCACCCCCAGCGACCAACCGTGCGAGTCGAGCGAGAGCCGCTCGCCGTTCCACCGCGACGCGATCACGCGCACCGCACCGCCGGCGTCGAGGCTTTCCAGCCGCACCACGGCCTCGATCGTAAAGTCGTCGCCTTCGCGCGGCGCGTGGCGAATCAGCAGGCGCTCCCGCGGCGAATTCTCCCGAAAGCGCCCGGCCTCCGCCCCGTTGTCCGCCGTGAGGTGGGCATCGCCCCGGTCCGCGCCCGGCCGCGCCGCATCCAGCCGCTGCGCAAGAAAATCCGCGGCGCGGCGCGTCTCGTCGGCGGAGGGCGCACGACCCAGCACCGCCTGCCAGATCGCGTCCGCGCCCTGCGTTTCCGCCCCGAGCCGCCGCGCGCGCTGGAGCGGCCAGTCGCCGTTAGAAAACAGCAACGCCTGCAGCGGCGTGGAGGTCGTCTGCCGGTCGGCGATGCTGGAAAAACCTGCCGGCGCATCGAGCGCGCGCAACAGCTCGTTCGGGTTGTTGCGGCGCTTGAGCGTGTAGATCGTGCGCCGCGGCGTGAGGTTCGCATCCTGCGGCGCGCCGCCGGGCGTGAGATCGAGTTCGCCCGACGCCGCAAGCATGGCGTCGCGCACCTGTTCGGCATCGAGGCGCCGCGGGCTGAACCGCCACAGGAAACGATTCGTCGGATCAGCGAGGGCCGCGGCTTCCGAGACCGCCACGTGCGCCGTTTGCCGGTAAGTCGCGGAAAGCAGCATCTCGCGATGCAGGCGCTTGAAACTCCAGCCCTGCGCGACGAAGCGCCGCGCCAACCAGTCCAAGAGCTCGGGGTGCGTGGGTTTTTCGCCGAGCTTGCCGAGGTCATTGGGCGTCGCCGCGATCCCGCGGCCAAAATGATACTGCCAGACGCGATTCACGATCGTGCGGGTCGCGAGCGCATTGTCGGGCCGCGTGATCCAGGCGGCGAGAGCGGTGCGCCGGCCGGAGGAGTTTTCGAGGGGCGTGATCTGCGGAGCCTCCGGCGCCACGAGCGTGAGAAAACCCGGCGCCACCTCGCGTTCGCCGCCGCGCCGTCCCTTCATGATCGTCGCGGGCGCGCGGCGTCCGGCGTCGGTCGCGACGAAGGCTTCGGGTAACGGCGCGGGCTTGAGGGGGTCGAATGTTTTCAGCTCCGCCTGCAGCTTGGCGAAACGGGCCTTGGCCTCGGGCGTCTTGAGCGCTTTCTGGGGCTCGTAACGGTCGACTTCATAGTCGAGCTGGCGCTCCGCGATGGTCGCGAGCACGTGCTCGAGCGGGTCGCGCTCCTTGACCGGTTTGTCCATCATGGCCTGAAGATCGTCGGTAAACCGCTCATGGGCCTTGCGCACCAGGCGGTCGCGCTCGGGGCCGATGAGGGCTTCGATCTGCGCGCGCACGGCGGCGGTGGCGGCTTCCCACACCGCCTGCTTTTCCGCGTGCTGCGCCCGTTCTTCGGGCGTCGCGAGCTTGAGCTGACTCGGCCACAGCACGCCTTCAAAGAAGGCGCGGAGAGCAAAGTAGTCCTTCTGCAAAATCGGGTCGAATTTATGATCGTGGCAGCGCGCGCATTGGAAACTGAGTCCCAGGAAAACTTCCCCCGCGTTCGCGGTAATGTCGTCGGCGATTAACGTGGCCTGACCCCGCACGTCCCGCTGGTTCCACTCGTAAATGCCATTGCGCAGATAAGACGTCCCCATCAGCACCTCGGGGTTTTCCGGATCGAGCTCGTCGCCGGCCAGCTGTTCGCGCACGAAGCGATCGTAGGGTTTGTCCGCATTGAAGCTCCCGATCACCCAGTCCCGGTAGCGCCACGCCGCCGGCCGGATGAAATCGCCCCGATAGCCGTCACTGTCGGCGTAGCGCACCAGATCGAGCCAGTGCTGCGCCCAGCGCTCGCCGTAGCGCGGGCTCGCCAACAGATCGTCGACGAGCCGTTCGTAGGCCTCGGGGCGGCGGTCGCCGACAAAGGCCGCCAGCTGCGCGCGCGTCGGCGGCAAACCGTGCAGGTCGAACGTGAGCCGGCGGAGCAGTTCCTCCGGGCCAGCCTCCGGCGCAGGCGTGAGCTTCAGTTCCGCGTGTTTCGCGGCGATGAAACGGTCGATCTCGCCGCGCACCCAGCGGTTGCCCGTCAAGGCCGGCGGCGTGGGGCTGGTCAGCGGCTGAAACGTCCAATACGCCCGCTGCTCCGCGGTGAAGCCCTGTTCGTCCCGTGGGGCCGCCGTCACCGGGCCGGCCGGCCACGGGGCCCCGAGCGCCACCCACCGCTCCAGCAGCGCTTTTTCCTCCGCCGGGAGTTCTTCCTTCGGCGGCATCTGCAGATCGTCGTCTTTGTAGCTGATCGCTTGGATCACCATCGACTCACCGGGCTTGCCCGGCACGAGCGCCGGTCCGCCGTCGCCGCCAGCCAGGATCGCGCTGATATGGTCGAGGCGCAGTCCGGCCTTTTGTTTCTTCTCGCCGTGGCATTCGAAGCAACGCTTCGCCAACAGCGGCCGGATTTCGTTTTCGAAAAAATGCAGCTTCGTCCGCTCGTCGTCGGTGAGCGCGGGCGCGGCTTTTTCAGCGCCGAACAGGCTGTGGGCCAGACCGAGGGCAAGCAGCAGGGGCAACGAAAACTTCATGAGGTGAGCTGAACGTGAGAAAAAAAACGTCCCGCGCAATCTTCGACATCGGGCCCCCGCGCAAGCCAGAGGACGCGCCCGAGTCACGTCACCCTCACAGCGGAAGATAACACACGGTGTTCGAGAGCAAAATCATGATGAAAATCAGGCACGTGACCATCGGTCCGAGATAAATCCGGCCGGTCATCCGGAAAAAGAACCGGTTAAAGTAGGGCAGCACAAACATCATCGGGACGACCGCAAAGAGCAGATTGATGTAGAGCCAGCCGTCGGTCCAATACACCGTGCCGGTCCGGGCGAACGTGGCGTATTGCACGATGACGATGAGCAGGAGTCCGAGCGAGTTCCCGAGCCCGGCGAGCAACAGGCCCGATCGCTCCGACTGCCCCGCGAACCGCATCGCGCCGTTTACCCGGAGCGAATTGGACAGAAAAAAGATGAAAAACACCGGCGCATACAGCGGCACCAGCACCAGCAGCACCGGCTGAAACAGCCGCACGCCGAGAAAGAGAAAACGGTAGTCGACGTGCAACACGCTGTAGACGGCGAAGAGCAGCAGGAAAAACGCGAGGAACAGGATCACCGCGAGCAGGAAGGTCCGGCCGAGTTCGCGCGGATTCGTCGCGGTGCCCCAATACGCGGGCGTGATCCCGCCCCGTTTTCCGTGCAGTCGATAGCCCGCGTAAAAGAGCGCAAACCCCACGAGCCCATTCAGGCAGGCCCACAGCATCACCCCGTTGTTCATCCGCTGGGGGAAGAACCACGTCGGCTCGCGGCCCGACGCCTCCACAAACCACCGCTGCGACAGCTCGGTCATCGGAATGTAAGTGAAGCAGGCGATGAGCGCACCGGTGACAAACAGGGTCCAGAAAAGGATTTTTCCCCGGCCCTGCGGACGCGGCGCGGCGGTCGGAAGGGCGTGCACGAGCCCCTGAAAATAAGGCACGTTGGCCAAGATCAGCTGCGCGAACGGCACGAGGGCCACGAACGCGGCGACGAGCGCGAGGAGCGACAGCAGTTCCTTCCAAAACCACACCTGGTCTGTGGCGGGAATGCCTTTTTCCAGACCGAAGACTTTTTGAAAATACGCAATCTGGCCGGCCGTCGCCTCGACGCTATAGGGCTGGAAGGGGTGCAGCACGCGCTCGTTGTGCACGACGCGCAGCGTGCGCGCCGCGACGTCGCCGTAGTAGCGTCCGATCTCCACCTCCTCGATTTGTTCGGTCGTGCCCAGCCCCGAACGCACGAGCCGCAGCGCCTCCGGCGCACGCCGCATGTCGCCATTCTTGTTCTCGTTCCGGTAGGCCCCCTCGTCGAACAGCGCATAACTGATCCCGACGTTGGACCGGACGGGGCGCAGCGTCTTCTCCGTCAGCGTGAGGACATAGCCCGAGACAAAGACCGACTGAATCTTGCTCGGCCCACCGGCCTTGCGCGCTTCGGCGCCAAAATACGCCGCACCCTGGAGGGCCGCGTTGCCCCCCGCCGAGTGCCCGGTCACGCCAATCCGGCCCTTGTCGACATAGTTCAGATTGTCGGTGTTTGCGACGTAGTTCACCACCGCGAACATCCCGTAACCCTCGTTGGTCGCCGACCGCTGGTTCGTCGACGAACTCGACGAGCCTTGCGAGTAAAGATCGATGGCGATGACGACGATGCCCCGCCGCGCGAGCTCGAGCGAAATGTTCGCCTGCGTCTCCTTCGCCCGCTGGAAACCAGGCACCACGACCACGAGCGGCGCGGGGGTTTCAGCCGTCGCCGACACCGGGCGAAAAAGGTCGGCCGACACCCACTGACCGTTCTGTGTGGGGAGGGTGATCCCCGTCACCCGCACCCGGCCCCACGAGTTCTGCACCCAGGAGGCCAACACGCTCGCCGCGACGACCACGACGAGACACCCGGTGAGCAATCTCCGGCTGAAGCGCCGGTCCCGGACGGGCGGCGGAGCCCCCTTCGCGGACGAAGGTGCAGTGTGATTGACGGCAGAGGTAGATTTTTCGTCCGACACCCGGCGACGACAGCCACGGCTCGCACCACAGGCAACCGGGAAATCTGCCCCCGCGTAGCCGCCTCTTGCGCCCGCCAAACCTCGCCCCGGGATTCGCCGACCAACGCTCGACCCGCCGGTCGATGCAGCCTAATGGCCCGCGGCCCACCCGCCCGCCGAGCCGAGTCGGCTCATTCGCGTTTTAACAGCCGTTCTTTGGCCCGCGCGACCTCCTCAGCGGTCAGGACGCCTTGGTCCTGCAGCGCCTTCAGGTGCTGCAGCTGGGTCACCACATCCATGTTCATCGAATAGGGCATAATGGCGCCGAGACCAAGCGGCGCGAGCCCCTGTCCCGATGTGTTCTGGGTCTCGAGCAGCCGGATAAAACGGCCGAACGATTCGACCCTCCCGTCCACGAGCCGGACCATGTACGGTTCGTGGCGGACCGTGTTGTCGTTGCTGAGGTAGTAGGTCAGGTATTCGGTGGTCGCTTGGGCGCTGGCAGTGTCGGGCTGGCCCAGCTTTCGGACCAAGTCACTTTTGGCCATCCCGAGGTGGACGCTGTTCAGTTTCGTCGAACTCGTGGCGCAGCCGGCCAGCGCGATGACGAGGAGAAGCGTAGCAACCGCCGATAGTTTCGCACGCATGGGAGATCCTTTTGATGGAGTTGAGGTTCAGGGGCAGGACGCCGCCGAGTGGGCCCAAGATGCCCGGGCGGGCGCGATTGCCGGGGATAGTCCGAAGGCTAATTGGAAGAATAATATCCGGCCGCCCCGCGCGCAATGAAGCCACGCACCCGCTCACGCGGCCACGGCTGACTGCGCGCGTCCGGAAAAACAAAGGCACGACGGGCGTAGCCGATTCGGTGGGGGAAACCAAACGCTGTCGCCCCTCGGTCATTTGGGCCTGCTCCATCGGTCCCGTTCCGCACCGATCCGTTGACGGATTCTGCGCGAAGTCGGACAACCCATGCGCAGACAGGTTTGCCCCTTCGGGCCACTATGGCCCCATGTCCCGCCATCACCGCAAAGAGCTCAGGGCCGAGGCCGAAGACCAGCAAAAGAACCATCTGGCCGTCGCAGTCGGCGTCGTCGTGGTGCTCGTCATCGCCGCCTTGGTCGTTCTCCGCGCCTTGGCCGATTGACCGGGCCGCCCACGGCCGGGGTGCTTTCGCCCGCCCGAACCCACCGGGCGCCCATCCCCGCCGAATCCCGGGACGATTTACCCGGCTGGAGCAACCGTCGCGCACGGAGCCACCCCGATTCCGGCAAAAAATTCTTGGAGGCGCGGGCCGGAATTGGCCGTTTATCGTAGCAATTGCGTCACAGTTGTAGGCGCTTTTCAGAGGTAACCAAGCACAATTCGCGACTACTCTTCAGCTACCCATTCGAACCATTTGGTGTCCGTTTTGGTGTCCGTAGACGTAGCCGAAAAACCACTCATTTCGTCGATGCTTTGCGCTGTTTGCGAAAAGCCTTTACGCGGAATTGGCTGCGAGCGGGCAAGGGCGTCTACCGACGTCAACTTCAAGGTCCACGCGCAGCACGGGCGACTTTGTCCGGTGCTCGACGAAATGGGCTCCTGCAAAAGCGTCCTCAAGGATGCGCTCCTCGCGGACGGCCCCAAACGGCTCATAACGCCGGCCGCAATAACGCCGGGCTCACGAAACGTTCAAAGAACAGCATACCGACAGCGCTCACCGCGGGGGCGGTGCGGTGGCCACCATGCCGTCGGGCAAGGGGCGGCGGATTTTCCAAGCGGGGACATCAGCGGTTTTTTGGGCGGCCTTCCACTCTTGGTTGAGCTGCGTGCGCTGCGCAGCGGTGGCGTTCGCGGCGAGGAGTTTGTTGCCTGTGCTGGGCTGCGCTCTTTCAAACGCGTCGTCGATGCCGTTGGCGTTCGCATCCACAAAGAGGGGGTTGTCGTCGGAGGTGACGAGGTTCAGCACCCACGCGCCTTGCGCGCCGGGCTTGAGGGAAAATTCGCGGGGGCCTTTCGGGGCGGAGAGCGGGACGTCGTCAGCCACGAGACGCTGGAAGGCGAAGAGATCCCAGACCCCGGCGCTCGGATCGAGCCGGAGGGTGAGGACGGGCAGGGCGACCAGGTCGGCCCCGTCGTGCTTTTCGAGTTTCATCAGGCCGAGGATGGTCGGCGTCGGGCTGCCGGCCTTCGGACCGACCCAGCCGACTTGGGCGTAGCCAGCTTTGGTGCTCGGCTTCACTTCGATTTGCGCGCCGCCGATGTCGACCACAGTGCCGACGGAAGCGTAGGCAAGGAACGAAACAAAGGTCGTGTCATTGGGTGAACCGCGCAATGGGCGCGACCACGTCTTGCCGGCGTCGAGCACGAGGTAGTTGAGATTTTGCTTGGTGGCAGTCCGTGCGCCGGCGAGGCCCTGCGGCGAGAGGTCGGCCGCAGTGACTTTGGTCGGGGCGAGCCGGGTAGTGTCGGCCCTGCCGGTGGACTTTAGGCGCGGTAGTTCCAGCGGAGCGGCGGCGGGCGGCTTGGGTGTCGCCGCCTTGGAGGTAGGCGTTGGCGTGGAGACGGTCGACGGCGTGGTTGCCGGATTGTTAACGGCGGGGACCGTGGTCGCCGGTTGTGCGGCGAGGGAGCTCACGAGGGCGAGCGTCGCGACGAAGCTGAGGCACCGGCCGGGTGTGGAGGGCGGATATTTCATGGGTTGAGGGATCTCTTGCAGACGGAGGGGACAAAAATGAGGTGCACTCTGCTCCAGCTGAATGCTGTGTGCGAAGGTTGACATGGAGGGAACTGATTCACGGCCCACCTTTAGCCGCGGTCCGGCATGGGGCGATTGACGAACAGCGCGGGCGGGGCTTTGGCGCGTTGGGCGGTTTTCCAGTCTTGCGCGAGCTGTTGGCGCGTCGGCAGCGCGGCGTTGGCGGGCAACAGCGCGCCGAGCTTCTGGCGTTCGAAGGCATCATCGATGCCGTTGAAGTTAGCGTCTTCGTAGAGGGGATTTTCGTCGGAGAGCACGAGCCCGCACACCCACGCGCCTTCCGTGCCGGCTTTAACGGTGAGTTGGCGGTTGTCGCGTTTGGCGGCGATGAGCGGCAAGTGATCGGCGAGGAGGCGGCTACCACTGTAGACATGCCAGCAGTCCGCCGCGGGATCGAGGGCGATCGTGAGCGTCGGCAGCGCGGCGAAATTCTTGCCGCCATACTTGCCGGTGTTCACATGGACGTTGAGTGATTTCCACGCGAGTGTGCCCGCCGCGGAATTGTCGAACATGAGCTGGAGGCTGCCGGGAATCGGTCCCGCCGTCAGCCCGAGCCGCGCGCCGCCGATTTCAATGATCGTCGTCTGCGATCCGTAAACTTGAAACGACGCGAATGTCACCTCGCGACTGGAGCCGCGTAGCGGCCGGGACCACTCTTTCCCTGCTTCGAGCACGAGGGTATCAAGGTTGTCTTTCTGCGCCTTGCTCACGCCCGCAAGACCGCTGGCCGGGAGCGCATCGACGGCGAACTTTGCAGGCACCAGCTTCGTCGCCTCACCTGGCTTGGCCGCGTCCTGCAGTCGCAAGAGCCCGAGCGGAGCCGCCACGCGCGCAGGCGTGGCTGCGGGTTGCGCACCGAAGCCGACCACGGGAAGAAGCGAAAGTCCGAGGGTGAAACTGGCTGTTTTCAGCGGGGATATTTTCATGGAGATTACGGGTGCGACCGGTGATGAAGGATTGATTTACTTTTCTCGAAAATAGCGTGCGGGATATTTTGAGTTATTGACCCCAAACCCCAAAACCTGACCCCATGTCATGACTTTGGTTTGGTTCAAGAAACAGCATGCGTCGGGATTTGCTCATGGCGTGGTGGCAGACTTTCTTGCTTCTATTTCTTGCCGCTTGTGACGGGTGGTAGAGGAGGAACCAAAGTGATGGGCACATAGCTAATACTTCCTCCCCAACTTTCCGGTCGGCGGCCCTCGACCCGGTTCAATGCATATTCCCAAGCCATCGGGTTAAAGGCCAGGGCCGCAGCATCAATCTCCGGCGTCCGGCGGACGGCGGCGATACTCAATAATAATTCACGGTCAACCCCCGGCCCTCGGTATTGCCCGCGGAGAAATTCCATCACGCGTTGATTTACGAAGGCGTCGTCTTTGTGCAGGTAGAACAATGCGGTGAATGCGCGGCTAAAGAGAGCCGAACCTCCATCGGAATGGACCGCAACATGGTCGGCGATTTCCTCCAGCACCTTGGTCACGCGCGGTTCGATGGTGGCCGCAAGGTAGTTAAACGCCACTTGCCGTGAGCCCCTCTGGTGGCGTTTTTCCTCAGCGGTCGGTTCCATTCCGGCTACTTGGCGCGCCGTCGAGATGACGTAGTCCAAATCGGATTGCTGGCCGAGGGCTCGGTAGAGCGCCCAATGGCCGAGTATTTCCGCGCGCACATCGTTTCCCTTGGTTAGCCAGCGATAGCGCGCGATCGAATCTGGATCCTTCATCCCAAACTGGGCTGCCATCCAATCCATGTCGTAGTAGCCCTGCTGTGTCTCCCGCCATTCCAAGATCACGTCGCGCATCTCCGGAACCTGCTGCAAAGTCGCGATCTCGATAATCGTGGGTGTCTTGAATCGTTGGTAAGCCTCATAGAGGTCCTTCGGATCGATGATTTGGCGATACCGGTGCAGGGTGTAGCTCGCGCTGTCCGCAAGTTCGGCGGACAATTCGCCACGGGCAGCAAGGCGCAAAATGGCCTGCAGGGCCGGAACACCTGCATAGGAGCCCAGCTGCAAAAGCTGATCACCCACTGCCATGCGCACGTCGGGATCGGGATAGTCCAAGAGCCGGGTAAGAACGGCGATCACTTCCTCACGCTTAAAGTGCTGATTGTTCAGAGAACCAATCGCCGTCCTCCATTTCCTCGGATCGCGCGTCGCGAGCATATTGTCGAGATAGGCCTGCCTCCGCTCGTCCCACGACCACGTCGAAAGCCCGGCATGGGAAGTCGGTGGTAGCGAGGGAGCGATGGGAATGCTGACCGCGGCCGCTTTCGTAGAGGCGTTTTGGGGCGAGGGCACTACCGCTGTTGATCGGGCTGGTGAACCCGTGCGTCGCGCCATCCAAACCGCCGTGCAAACAATCGTCGCAACCGCGGCTACGAGAAACAGCATGCGTCGGGATTTGCTCATGGGATTGTGTTTAGAACGGCTGGCACTGACTCCACGGTAGGGAACTGCCCCAACGGCACGGAATTGATAAACGGACGGAGCATACCCGCTTGATTGTCCAAACGATATGCTTCTTGGAAATCATACGAAGCAAACCCGTTGATTCGCTTGTAAATCCTGATCTCGTTGAAATAGATCGAACCGCTCGCCGGTCCGTCCGCGTTCCACGTTTTGTCGATACTCAATCGGATTTTATTTTGTGCGTCACGCCCGTCCGCACCAAGGCCGAAGATGATTTCGTTGAAAATATAGGGCACATCCCGCCCAAACAGCGAGTAGTTGCCCCGCGAGGCTTCCACTCCGATACGGCCCGACGTGTAAAGGGACAACCGGCCACCGACGAGGTCGCGCTGTTGACCGTTGTGGCTATTGTCCATCGAAGGAACGAGGAGATTGCCCCCGCCATCGGTGAAGCTAGCCAGGCCGAGCCACCCCAAAATGCTGTCCCCGAACGGGGCGAGCGCACCCATCGCCAACTTAGTCGGCCCTGACAGGCTCGAAGGCGAGCCGACCGTCGCAATAGAGCTGCCCAGAATTTTCCTGTCCTCCCCCAGCAGGTATTTGAGTTCGTATTCTCCGAGCATCCGATATGACTGTTGCGCAAAGAGGGCTATGAGAGGCGGGCCAGACAAAGAATCCAACCCAGCAAGATTCACGGCGTCGGGATTTTCATTCAGCATCACTTGCGTGAGCCAGAAACGTTCGTCACCCCCGATGGCGATATTGGGAAATGAGACCAAACTCGCCGGCGGCGCGGAGCGGAGCACGAACCAAACCTTGGCAATCTCCTCCAGCGACGTGGAAGACGCATTCACGTATGTCGCGATTGTCGCCGCAGCAGCCGCAGCTGCCGGGTTCACTAGCGCTAGAAGCGGTAGGCGGTTC
The DNA here is from genome assembly GCA_044358025.1 of Opitutaceae bacterium. GTDB lineage: Bacteria > Verrucomicrobiota > Verrucomicrobiia > Opitutales > Opitutaceae > GAS368. The sequence continues at coordinate 1,422 of JBIKOK010000059.1, read as the reverse complement.
GTGTTCAGATCCGAAAGCAAATCCGTTTTGAGTGCGGCCTGTTGGCTTGCACTGATGGCGAAGTCCGCAATCGGCCGAACTTGGCCGACCACAAGGTAGCGGGCCGTGCGCCATCCCACGCGTTGCTGATATTCGACATCGTAGCTCTCGCCCATCGAGCGAGTCACGCGGCATTTGATCCTATAAGTTCCTGGCTTCCAGTTGAGGAGTAGTTCGCCTGAGTTGCTAAAGTTTCGTGCAATTCGCCACTCTCGCATATTCTCACCCGACGGGCCTTGAATCGTAGAAGGGATGGTTATCGAGTTAGAAAAATAGGGGCCAGTAGCCGTCCAAGCGTAATCTCCCGGGAGCAGGTCGTCCAACGACCAGCTCACCATGTCACCATTTGTATCGCCAGCGTAGATGGGCTGATCGAGAGGTTGCTCCGTAGCATTGCTCCAAGCCAACGTGGAGATATCGCCGTTCGTGATTTTTTTCTTTATCTGCGGCCGGAAGGAAAACGTGATTGTGAAAATATTCGCGGGCTTCGGCGCACGATTGTCGGCATCGGTCGCGCCGACGCGGACCGTTTGAGTGCCAGTTCCGCTGACTGCGCCGAGCACAGGATCGTCCAAGTCGCGCCAAGTGCCGTCGCCATTGTCGACTTTGGTTTTGTTCGGGTCGGTGCCAATCCCGAGGATGTTGCCGACGGTGTCGACGGCCTTGCCGATGATGCCCGCGATGCTCGCGAGGCCGGGCGGGAGCGCCACCCGCAGACCGCCGGGCCCGCCGACGGTCACTGATGCCCCAGCGAGGCCGGCGGGGCCGGTGATGGTGACGTCGCCTGTGCCAGGATTCACGCTAATCCCTCCGGGCAAACTGACATTCGCCACACCCGGAACATGCGACACGCCGGTGGGGGGTGTGCCGTTGAGCACGCCATTTGTGCCGATGGTTATCTCGGCACCGTTCGGGAATCTGATGGTCGCGCCCACCGGGCCGGCCGTGATCTTGGTCCCGTTGGCTAGTGTGACGGTGCCGTTGGTCTTGCTTGCCGTCACGGCCCCGATTCCCGGCAGGTTTAGGACGCAGCCACCCGGCGCGAGACTGTAGCGCACGAGATAGAGGCTGCCGCGGTCCAGCTCCTGCGGGGTAAATTCGTTGAAGAGTGCGAAGATCATGCGAGTCGCATTTTCCACGTAGATATTACCGCCCCCATTCACCACGCTTAGTGAGGCCGGGCTAAGCACGTCGTTGGTCGAGTAGCATATCTCGTAGGCATACCCTGGCTCGGGGTCGAATTCCACACCTAAGCGCAGGTAGATCGTAAACGGCCGGCCGAGGACCACGTAGGCGAGAGGGGATGAGTCGTATAGGATGTCGCAATGGCAACCATTGCGACGGAGTTACTGGAGGCGAAAAGAGATGAACGCGGCCGGCGGA
>JBIKOK010000256.1:0-9679 GCA_044358025.1 Opitutaceae bacterium | reverse complement strand
GGCGTCTCGCTGACCTTTCCCGCCTGCCGTTTCCCGACGATTTTCTCGCCGCCAAAGAAGCCGCCGTGCAACAGGCCTTCGCCGACATGGCCGCCCTCGAGCAAGGAGCCATCGCCAACCCCGACGAAAAACGCATGGTCGGCCACTACTGGCTCCGCGCCCCCCAACTCGCCCCCACCCCCGAGCTGACCCATGAGATCACGTCCACGCTCGCCGCGATCAAAGATTTTTCCGCCCAGGTCCACGCTGGCACGGTCGCCGGCCCCAAGGGCAAATTCAAAAATCTTCTCGTCATCGGCATCGGCGGCTCCGCCCTCGGCCCCCAATTCGTCGCCCACGCCCTCGGCCAGCCCCGCAAGGACAAGCTCGCCGTCGCCTTCTTCGACAACACCGACCCCGACGGCATCGACTACGTCCTCGCCGGCCTCCGCGGCCAGCTCGCGAAAACCCTCGTCCTCGTCATCTCCAAATCCGGCGGCACCGCCGAGACCCGTAACGGCATGCTCGAGGCCATCGCCGCCTTCCGCGCCGCGGGCCTCGATCACGCAAAACACTTCGTCGCTGTCACCGGCGTCGGCTCGAAACTCGACGCCACCGCCGTATCCGAAAACTGGCTCGCCCGCTTCCCCATGTGGGACTGGGTCGGCGGCCGCACCAGCGCCCTCTGCGCCGTCGGTCTCCTCCCCGCCGCCCTCCAGGGCCTCGATATCTCGGCCTTGCTCGACGGCGCCGCCGCGATGGACGCCGTGACCCGCCGCACCACCACCGCCGAAAATCCCGCCGCCCTCCTCGCCCTCATGTGGCACTTCGCCACCGACGGCCGCGGCTCCAAGGACATGGTTGTTCTCCCCTACAAGGACCGCCTTCTCCTGTTCTCGCGCTATCTCCAGCAGCTCGTGATGGAATCCCTCGGCAAAGAGCACGACCTGAAGGGCCACGTCGTCAACCAGGGCATCGCGGTCTACGGCAACAAGGGCTCCACCGACCAGCACGCCTACGTGCAACAGCTCCGCGACGGCGTGAACAACTTCTTTGTCACCTTCATCGAGGTCCTCAAAGACCGCGACGCAAAGACCTCCCTCGAGGTCGAGCCCGGGATCACCGCCGGCGATTTCCTCCAAGGCTTCTACCTCGGCACCCGCGCCGCCCTCAGCGAAAAGGACCGCCACTCGATCACCATTACCTTGCCCGACGTCTCCCCCCGCACGCTCGGCCTGTTGATCGCCCTCTACGAACGCGTCGTCGGCCTTTACGCCTCTCTCATCGGCATCAACGCCTACCACCAGCCCGGCGTCGAAGCCGGCAAGAAGGCCGCCGGCGGCGTCATCGCCCTCAAACTCAAACTCGCCGCCGCCCTCGCCGCCGCCCCCGGGCAGCCGTTCACCGCCGAGGAACTCGCCACCGCCGCCGGTGCTCCCGACCAGGCCGAGGTCGCCTTCAAGATCCTCGAACGCCTCGCCGCCAACAAATCCAGCGGCGTGAAAAAACGCGCCAAGACCCCGTGGTTCACCTCCACCTACCGCGTCTAAAGGAGGGCGGACTTCAGTCCGCCCCCTTTTTTCCCTGACCTCCTCGACTCATCGTGAGAAACGCCCCGCTCCTCGTCCTCTGCGCCTTCGCCCTTCTCGGCGCGGTGTTCTCCGGCGCCCTCTACCTCAGGATCGGCAACTCCAAACAAATCCTCGCCGCCGAACTGGCCTCGGCCAACGACCGCACCACCCGGCTCCAATCCGACCTCGCCGCCGCCAACGAGCAAACCGGCTCCCTCAAGGCCAGGGTCGCCGCCCTCGACGCCAGCCTTGACACTGCCCGCACGGAACTCGCCGCGACCGCGGAAAAACTCTCCTCCGCCGAACTGCGCGCCGTCGTCCTCGATCACGACCTCTCCTCCGCCCAAAAACTCCTCACCCTCCACGAGCAAAACGCCAAGGCCCTCGCCGCCGAGGTCGCCACCCTCCGCGCCGACCTCGACGACTCCCGCAACTCCAACGCGTCCCCCGAAGCCGTCGCCGCCTACAAAAACACCATCGCCGAGCTGGAGAAACAGCTCGCGACGGCCCGGCAGGGGGCGACCGCCGGAGTCGGCTACGGTGCCGCGACCGCGGCGTTCACCAACCGCTCCGGCCGCGCCTCCGTCCTCAGCATCGGCCCGTCCAGCGCGTTCGTCGTGCTCAATTTCGGCTCCGCCCGCGGCGCCCAGCTCGGCCAGCGCCTCAACGTCAGCCAGGGAACCGAAATCGTCGCCACGGTTCTCATCAGCGACGTCCGCACCCATTTTTCCATCGCGCAGGTCCAGCCCGATACCTTGCGCGGAGTCTTGCAGAAGGGCGATTCCGCCCTATTAGTCCGATCACCATGACCTCGCTCCAGAAGCCCCTCCTCGCCCTTCTCCTGCTCGCATTCGGCGCCATTTTCACCGGCTGCTCGACCCGCACGCAGAAGGAAACGTCCATTCCGTGGAGCCGTCCCGCCGGCTGGGAAGGGCAGATCCCCGGCATGGGCCAGCCCTCCGGCCGCTGAGCGACCGGTCCGCGCGCGCCCGCTCCGCCGGGCGCGGTGATCCTGCCGACGTCCCGCTTTCCCTCTCGCCAAATCCGGCCTCGCGCCGGATTTTTTTGTGCCCGCCCTATGCCCGACGCCCCCGCCGCCAACTCCTCGCTCACCCCGCAACCCGGCACGCTCTACGTCGTCGCCACGCCCATCGGCAACCTCGCCGATCTCACCGAACGCGCCCGCGCCCTCCTCGGCGCCGTCGATCTCGTCGCCTGCGAGGACACCCGCACCACCGGCGGCCTCCTCACCCGCTTCGGCCTCCGCCGGGAACTCATTTCGTATCACGACCACAACGAAACCTCCGCGGCCGAACACATCGCCACCCAGATCGCCGCCGGCAAATCCGTCGCGCTGGTCAGCGACGCCGGCACCCCCGCCATCAGCGATCCCGGCTTCCGGCTCGTGCGCGCCTGCCGCCGGCGCGGCCTCCCCGTCGTCCCCGTCCCCGGCGCCTGCGCCGTCGCCGCCGTGCTGAGCGCGAGCGGCCTGCCCACCAACGGGTTTCTCTTTGCCGGTTTCCTCATCGCCAAAACCTCCGCGCGCGTCGCCTTCCTCCAAAAATACCGCGACTTCGAATTCACCCTCGCGCTCTACGAAAGCTGCCACCGCATCGACAAATTCGCCGACGAAATCGTCGCCACCCTCGGCCCCGACCGCGTGATCTGCTTCGCCCGCGAAGTCACCAAACTCCACGAAACCTGGCTCGTCGGCCGCGCCGCCGACGTTCGCGACCGCCTCCTCAAGGGCAGCCTCAAGGGCGAGTTCGTCGTCCTCATCGCCCCCGCCGATTTCACTTTGTAGTCGCGCCCATCCCGCGGGCGGTGCGCCTCCCGACTTTCCTTTCGCGGATTTCGCGTGTTTCGTCCGGCCATGTCCGGTCCCTCCGTCGCCGTCATCGATATCGGTTCGAATTCGATCAAACTCCTCGTCGCTCACCGCACGCCCGACGGCCATGTCTCGGCCCGGCTCAGCCGCACCCTCGACGCACGGATCAGTGCCGGCATTTCCCGCTCCGCCCCGCAACTCAGTGAAGAGGGTATGGACCGCGGGCAGACCGCCATCCAAACCCTCCTGGCCGACGCCGGCCCTTTCGCCCCCGCCCGCATCGTGCTCGTCGCCACCAGCGCCGTCCGCGACGCCCGCAACGGCGCCGACTTCATTGCGCGCGTCCGCGCCTTCACGGGCCACACCCTTCGCATCCTCACCGGCGACGAGGAGGCCAACCTCATCGGCCGCGGCCTCACGTGCGACCCGGCGCTCATCGCCCTCCGCGACTTCTATGTTTTCGACCTCGGCGGCGGCAGCCTCGAATGCCTCTCCTTCCGCGACCGCCGGATCACCCGCGCCGTCAGCCTCCAGCTCGGCTGTGTCCGCCTCACCGAAAAATTCGTCGCCGACCCGTCCGCCCCCTTCGCCGAGCCCGCCGCCTCGGCCATCGCCAGTCACATCCGTGCCACCCTCGCCGCCTCGGATTTCGCCTTTTCGCTCCCGCCCGCCGCCGTCGCCGTCGGCCTGGGCGGCACCGTCACGACCGCGCGCGCCATCCTCGCCGCCCGGGCTGGCGCCACCCTCGAACAGACTGATTCGCTCGTCACGCTCGCCGACCTCCGCGCGCTGCTCGCTTGGCTCGGCGCCCTGCCGCTCGCACCCCGCCAGCAAATCCCCGGCCTGCCGGCAGCCCGCGCCGACGTCTTCCCCACCGCCCTCGCGACCGTGATCGCGCTTGCGGAAATCGGCGGCTTCTCCGCCTACCGGAACTCCCTTCACAACCTTCGCTACGGACTCGCCGCCGAGGCACTCGACGCCCGATGAGCCGCCCCCTTCGCCTCACCCTGTCGCTCGCGGTTCTCGCGCTCCTGCGCGGCTCGCTGGCGGCTCAGCCCTCCGCGACCACGCCCCTCATTCCGCTGCCGGCCGGCTGGCGTCTCGCCACGGAGTTGATGGCCGGATTCCCCGCCCAAGGCCTGCAAGTGTACGCCTACGAATCGTCCTCGCCCGCCACGCCCGCCAAAGTCTACTGCCTCGCCTGGGATACCACCGCACCCACCGTCGCGTTCAAGCCCGTGCTGTCCGCCACGCCTCGCACGCCGACGCAATTTGCGGCGCAAGAGAGCGGCACGGTCTACGCCGCGTTGAACGGCGGTTTCTTCGGCGGCAACCAATCCTTCAGTCTCGTGCAACAGGCCGGCGCCGTCCTGTCGGCGAACGTCAAATCCGTTTCCCGCACGTTGCAAGGCGCCGCGACCAACTACTTTCCGACGCGCGCCGCTTTCGGCATCACCGCGGGAGGCCGGCTCACGACCGATTGGGTCTACAGTATCGGCAATGCCAACACGCCCGTGGTCGCCTATCCCGACCCCAGCCCCAACCGCCTCGGCAACGCCCCGCAACCGGTCCCCACGCTCGCCTTCCCCGCCGGCGGCACGCCGTGGATCATGGAACACGCCATCGGCGGGTCGCCGATGTTGGTCAAGGACGCCCAGGTCCGCGTGACCGACCAGGAGGAGTTGATTGACCTCAACAACACCACGCCTCGTGCGCGCTCGGCCATCGGCTACACCGCGGCCGGAATCGTCCTCCTCGTCGCCGCCGAGGGGGACAACGCTCCCGGGCCGGCCGGTTTCTCGCTGGTCCAATTCGCCACGCTGCTGCGCACCCTCGGCTGCGTCGGCGCCGTCAACCTCGACGGCGGCGGTTCCACCTCGCTGGTCATCGACGGCCGGACCACGGTGCGCCCCAGCGACGGCCGCGAACGCACCGTGATTTCCGCGCTGCTGCTGGTCGATCCCAGTGACCCCTCCGCCGCGACCGCCGCGCCGCTCATCGCCCACCAACCGTGGGACCTGCCGGCGGCCGTCGGCAGCCGGGCGACGCTGCACACGTCCGCCACCGGCGGAGGCCTCTCCTATCGCTGGTCCCTCAACGGCAACCCCATCGCCGGAGCAACCCAAGCCAGCCACACGGTTCCGGCGGTCACCCTCGCGGCTGCGGGCCTCTACAGGGTAACGGCCACCAACAGCCAGGGCAGCATGACGAGTCGCCCTGCGGCCCTCTCCGTGGTGCCCGACGCCCCGGGCGAACTCGCCAATCTTTCCACGCGGGCCGATTCCGGTATCGGGGCCGACGTCCTGATCGGCGGTTTCGTGGTGCGCTCCGGCCCCGGCACCGTCCTCGCGCGCGGCATTGGCCCGGGCCTGGCCCCGCTCGGCGTCACCGGATTTCTGCCCGATCCCCACATCGAACTGCTCGACGGGACCGGCCTGTCGCTGGCGAAAAACGATGATTGGAACCCGCTCCAGATCGCGTCGGCCGCCAACGCCCTCGGCGCCTTTTCCCTGCCGGAGGGCAGCCGCGACGCCGCCCTCCTCCGCTCCATCGCGCCCGGCCCCCACGTCGTCGTCGCTTCGGGCACCGCCGCCCATCCCCGCGGCAACGTCCTGATCGAACTTTACGATGCCGCGCCCGCCGGCGGCGGTGTGCTGACGAACTTGTCGGCTCGGGCCCGGATCCCCGCCGGCGACCACGCGCTGATCGCCGGCTTCGTCGTGCGCGGCCGGGCGGCGCTCACGCTCCTGGTTCGCGCGATCGGCCCGGCCCTGCAATCCCTCGGCGTGCCTGAGGCCCTCCCCTCCACCCACCTCGCCCTGATGCGCGGCGACGAAACGCTTTTGACCAACACCCGCTGGTCGGCCTCGGCGAATGCGCTCGAAATCCGCGAAGCCGCGCGCCAAACCGGCGCCTTCGCGCTCGCGCCGGGCAGCCCCGACTCCGCGCTGCTCGTGACCGTCGCCCCGGGCGCCTACACCGTCGTCGTCCGCTCACCGGTCGGCGCCGGCGGCATCGCGTTGGTCGAGGTCTACGAGGTGCGCTAGAGCCGCGATTCGTGCACGTGCGCCGGCGGCGGCCCCGCCTTCTTCCGCGGCTTCACCGGCGTGACGATCAGCGCCTTCGCTTTCGCGGCCGCCTTGGCGAGCTTCCGCAGCTGCGCGAGCTGCGCCGCAAAATCCGCCGGCAAGGGCGCGCGCAGATCGAGCGTCTTGCCCGTGATGGGATGCTTCACCACCATGTGTTCGGCGTGCAACATCACGCGCGCCGGCGGCAGCTTCAGCCGCGGGTCCGCTTTCCATCCGTAGATTTCGTCGCCCAACAGCACGTGACCGAGGGACTTCATGTGCACCCGGATCTGGTGGGTGCGCCCCGTATGGATCACGCAGCGCATCAGCGCCGCGAGGTCGCCAAACGCCTCGACCACCTCCCAATCCGTGTGCGCCTCCTTGCCCTGCAGCTCGTGGTCGTCCTGCCGCTCCTTGTCGATCACCGCCATCTTGTGCCGGTGCTGCTTGTTGCGCCCGATCGCTTTTCGGATGCTGCCGCTCAACAGCGACGGCGAACCGGCCACCAACGCCAGATACTCTTTGTGCAACGAACGCTCGGCAAACTGTTCCGCGAGCCCGCGGTGCGCCTTGTCGTTCTTCGCCACAATGATCAGCCCCGTCGTCTCCCGGTCGAGCCGGTGGACAATCCCCGGCCGCTCCACGCCGCCGACTCCGCTCAAACTCCCGGCACAATGCGCCAGCAGCGCGTGCACCAGCGTGTCTTCGCCCGTCGCGGCCCCCGGATGCACCACCATCCCCGAAGCCTTGTTCACCGCGAGCAGGTGCTTGTCCTCGTAAATCACGTCGAGCGGGATGTCCACGGCCCGCAACGTCGCCGCGACGAGGTCAGGCATCGCAAAGTCCAGCGTGTCGCCCCCCGTCACGCTTTGGTCGCGCTTGATCGCGGCCCCGCGCAACGTCACGAGGCCCGAATCAAAGGCGCGCTGCAGCGCCGTACGGCTGTGGTCGGGAAACGCGATGGCCAGCGCCTTGTCGGCGCGCAAATGGCGGATTCCCTCGGGGACGGTGTAGGTATGGGTCATGGCCGGGACCCACTAAGGCAGAGCCGGTCGATCTCGGCGAGCGCCGCGTTGCGGATCGCTGCCGGCACGTCCGCCACCGCCCAGCCGTTGCGCGCCACCTGGGCCAGTTCCGCCCGCGTAAAATTCAGCTCCAACGCCAGCGCCGTGTACTCCTCGACCAGCGAATTGCCGAAACTCAGCGGGTCGTCCGTGCTCACCGTGCACCGCACCCCCGCCTTCATCAGCCGGCGGATCGGATGCTCGCGCATCGCCGGCACCACCCGCAGCCCGACGTTGCTGATCGGACACACGTCAAACGTCACCCCGCGCTCCACGGCCAGCCGCACGACCGCCGGATCCTCGATCGCGCGCACGCCGTGCTGCACGCGCGTGACCCCGAGAAACTCGATCGCCTCGCGCACCCGCGCCGCTCCGTCGAACTCGCCCGCGTGGCACTTCGTGACCTTGCCCGCCGCCCGCACCCGCGCCCACACCTCCGCCGTCTCCGGCGCCGTCGCCATCGACTCATGGCCGTGCAGATCGATGCCCGCGAGCCCCTCCCAATTGTGCAGCTGGTCGATCGTCGGCCGCAGGTCGCCGTTGAGGTCGCTGCGGAGCATCCCGGCAAACACCCGCACCTCCAGCCCGATCGGCGCCGCCGCCCGGATCGCCGCCACGATCTCCGGCCCGGGCACCCCGATAAACTTCGTCACCGGCAGGTGAAAACTCGTCTCCACGTAACGCACGTTCTGGGCGACATGCTGGGCGAAAATCGCCTTGGCCGCCGCGTGGTATTTCTCCGCCGACGTAAACCACGGCAGCGCGTGATCGAGGAGGATCTGCTCAAACTCCGGAAAGCTCGCATAGCGGTAGCTCCGGGCGCGGAACGGCGGATTCGCCGGCCAGCGCTCCGGCTGCCACGCCGTCAACAGCTCATACGGCAGCGCGCCCTCGACATGGAGATGCGTCTCCGTCTTGGGCAACGCCTGGATGAAGGCGTGCATAATGTCTTCAGGTAGGAGCCCGCTTGCGGGCGATATTTCACGTTGTCTCAAGGTAGGAGTCCGCTTGCGGGCGATATTTCACGTTGTCTCAAGGTAGGAGCCCGCTTGCGGGCGATATTTCACGTTGTCTCAAGGTAGGAGTCCGCTTGCGGGGCGATATTTCACGTTGTCTCAAGGTAGGAGTCCGCTTGCGGGGCGATCGCGCATACTCGTCCCTCGCACATCGCGCGCAAGCGCGCTCCTACCCTCGGCCAAGCAGATACTCCGGGTTCAGCTTGTGCAGCGCCTTCGGCACGAAGAGCCCGTCCTTGCGGACAAGCTTGCCGTCGAACCACACCTCGCCGCCGCCGTATTCTGGGCGCTGGATACACACCATGTCCCAATGCACCTGCGATTTGTTGCCGTTGCCCACGCCTTCGTAGGCCTGGCCCGGCGTAAAGTGAAACGAACCCGCGATCTTCTCGTCGAAGAGGATGTCGCGCATCGGCTCGAGGATGTGCGGGTTGAACCCCAGCGCGAATTCGCCGATGTAGCGCGCGCCCGCGTCGCTGTCCAAAATCTCGTTCAGACGCTTCGTGTTGCTCGATGTCGCCTCGACGATTTTGCCCTTCTTGAACACGAGCCGGATGTGGTCGAACGAAGCGCCGAGATACACGGTCGGCGCGTTGTATTGGATCACGCCCTCGACACTGTCCTTCACCGGACAGGAAAACACCTCGCCGTCCGGAATATTCCGGAGCCCGCCGCAGGGCTGCGCACCAATGCCCTTGATCGAAAACTGGAGGTCGGTGCCGGGCCCCTTGAGGTGCACGCGGTCCGTCTTTTTCATCAGCGCCGCGAGCGCGTCCATCCCGGGAATCATCCGGCCGTAGTCGAGCGTGCAGACCTTGAAATAGAAATCCTCAAAGGCCTCCGTGCTCATCGCCGCCTGCTGCGCCATCGCCGCACTCGGCCAGCGCAGCACGACCCACTTCGTCTTGCCCACCCGGTGGTCCAGCACCGGCTTCATCAGGCGCGACACCAATTGCACTTTGCCCGACGGCACGTCGGACGCCTCGAAAATATTGTCCGAACCGCGCAGCGCGATGTAGGCGTCCATTTTCTGCATGCGCGCCAGCTCGATTTCGGCGTGCGGGGCGTATTGGGCGTCCTCGGCGCCGAGCGCCAGCTCGCGGGTGACGCGGGCCCGGTGCAACTGCACGTAGGGATACGCGCCGCGCGCCCG
>JBIKOK010000255.1:0-9709 GCA_044358025.1 Opitutaceae bacterium | reverse complement strand
CGGGTTGGCCGCGAAGAAGCGCAAGAGGCGCAAGAAACGGACGGCGGAGGACGGAGGACGGAGGGCTGACGACGGAGCACGGATTGTGTCACAGAGGCCACGGAGCGCGGACACAGAGGAAGCAGGAGACGAACGGAGGGTTGGCAAGGTGGGCCGGCCGCTCCGCGGGCGGCGGATCGGCCGTCGGCGCGTGACGCGGAAGCCGCGCGCGGAGCGCACGGCCCACCCCGGGCGGATCGGCAATCGGGGCGTGACGCGTTGAGCCGCGCGCGGAGCGCACGGCCCACCCCGGGCGGATCGGCAGTCGGGGCGTGACGCGTTGAGCCGCGCGCGGAGCGCACGGCCCACCCCGGGGGAACCGGACGCGCCGGAAGCGGAAAAGGCGGACGGACGTCCGCCGTCCTCAGGGCACCTCGTAGACCTCGACGATCGCGGTGCCGCCGACACCCCCCGCGCCGCTCAGGCGCGCGCTGTAGGCACCGGCCGGCAACGTCACGAGGAGCACGGCGTCCTTCGTATCGGCGCCGGATAGCGCGAAGGCGCCGACGGCATTGGCCACGGCGACGATCTGCGCGTCGCCGCCCCAGTTGTCGTTCTCGCCGATTTTTTTCCCGCCGTTGTCGTTGTCGAACAGTTCGAGGGTCGGATCGGTCATGGTGCCGGTGACGCCGAGGGCGCCGAGCGAGGGACCGACGGCGCGCACGAGGACCGTGCGGGCGGAGAGACCGCGGAGGACGAAACCGACGCGGAGTTCGGCGCCGGCATCGAGCAGCGCACGGGTGGACAGGTTCACGAGGCGCGGCGTCGCCGCCGTGCGCGCGCTGCCGGCGGCGTCGTAGATTTCGGCGATCACGGTGCCGCTCGCCGTGCCTTTGCCCGCGACCTGGACGGTGTAGCCGCCGACGCCGAGGCCGGGCGTGAGGGAGGCGAAGGCGCTGTCGAGGCTGCCGGGGGTGAGATCAAACGCCCCGACCGAGCGGAACACGGCGGCGAGCGCGGCGGCGTCGGCGCTGCCCCAGTTGTCGTTTTCCGCGAGGGCGGCGGCGTTGCCGGCGGCGAAGACGGTCAGGGTCGGATCGCCGAGCGCGCCGGTGATGCCGAAGAAATCTTTGAGGCTGGGGCCGACGCCGCGCATGACGAGGGGCAGCTTGCCGGTGAAACTGAGCGGACCGACGGAGGCGCCGACGGTGAGGATTTTGGCGCCGGTGCCGGCGGTGGTGAGGATCGAGAGATTGACGAGGCGGCCGACTTCGGTGGCGGTGGCGCCGTTGAGCGCGAGCTGGACCGCCTCGCTCGTGGCGGAGCCGGAGCCGTTGGAGGCGGCGACCGTGTAGGTGCCGGCGTTGGCGGCCGTGGCGGCGGGGAGGACGAGGGTGGCGGAGGTGGCGCCGGGAATCACGGTGCCGTTGCGGCGCCATTGGAACGTGGGCGCACCGAGCGCGGCGGCGTTGAAGACGACGGTGCTGCCGGCGGCGACGGTCTGGGCGACGGGCTGGGTGGTGAAGGTGGGCGCGGGCTGCGCGGCGTTGTTGGTGACGCGCAGGGTGCTCTCGGCGATGTTGCCGTTCACGTCGGTGGCGCGGACGGTGAGCGTGACACTGCCCCCGGTGCCCGGCGTGAGGGTGAGCGTGGAGCCGGCGACGGCGGCGGTGACGATCGTGGGCTCGGGGTTGACGACACTGAAGGACAGCACCGCGGTATCGCCCGCGGCGGCCGGGTAAACGGGGATGACCTTGACGCTGTTGACGAGAATGAGCGTCTGGGCGTTCAGCGTGTTGGTCGTGAGCGGGAGGGCGGTGAAGGCGCTGTCGTTCAGGGCGGTGCTGGCATCAAAGACGGGGAGCGCGGCGATGTTATCGGGGACGCTCATGCCGGTGCCGAGGACGCGGGCGAAGACGGTGAAGCCGCCGTTCTGGTTGTCGAGGTTGGCGCGGTTGTCGGCGAGGTTGACGAACCACTGATTGGTGGCGGTGTTGGGTCCGGAGCCCAGTTTGGCCATGGCGAGGGTGCCGCGGGTGTTGGGGATTTTGAATTCGTTCACCACCTGGGCGTCTTGCGGGATGAGACTGATGCTGCTGCCGACGACCCCGTAGCCGCCGGCCTGAATCACAAAACCGGGCACCGAGCGGTGGAAGAGGGTGTTGGTGTAGGCGCCCTTGTTCACGTAGTTCAGAAAATTCGTGACGGTCTTCGGCGCGTCGGTGGCGAGGAGCTCGATGTTGAATTTGCCGCGCACGGTGTCGATCTGGGCGATCTGGCCGGTGACGTTGGGCAGGGTGAAATGATTTTTCAGGTCGAGCGTCGCAGCGGCGGAGCCGGCGGCGAACGTCTGCGCGGGGAGGGCCTGGGTGGTCGCGGGCGTGGTCGATTGGGCGTGCAGCGCGGGCGCGGCGGCGAGCGCGACGAGGACGGTGAGACGGGCAAGGACGGAGCGGCGGGCGCGGATCATGGGGCAAAGGTGGCCGAGGGGGGACGGGCGCGCCAAGCCGATTGTGCCGGGGAATCGGCGGCGGCCCGACGGGCGCGCGTCGGTCTGGCTACGGCACGTCGTAGGCTTCGACGAGGGCGACGCCGGTGACGCCGGTGGCGACGGTGACCTGGGCGGTGTAGTTGCCGGGGGCGAGGGTGGCGAGGAGCGCGGCGTCGGCGGAGCCCGCGTTGAGGGCGAAGGCGCCGGTGTCGGCGAAGGCGGTGGCAAGAGCGGCCGCCCCGCCCCAGTTGTCGTTGGCCGCGAGGCTTTTTCCGCCCTGGTCGAAGAGTTCGATCTTCGGGTCGGACACCACGCCGGGCACGCCGAAGCCGGCGAGCGTCGGGCCGATGGCGCGGATGAGCATCGTCTTGGCGGTGGCGCCACCGATGACGAAGCCCATGGTGAGGACGGTGCCGACCTGCTTGCGGACCGAGACGTTGATCAGGCGCGGGGTGGACGCGGCGTTGAACGCGGCGGTCGGGGTGGCGTCGTAGACTTCGCCGATGACGGCCCCGGTGCCGTTGGGGGCGGAGGCGCCGGCGGAGATTTTCACGGAATTATCGCGGCCGGTGACGGCGGCGAGGACGGCCGCGTCGCGGGAGCCGGGCGAAGTGTAGGGAAAGGCGCCGACGGCGGCCATGGCGGTGGCGATCGGGGCGAAGCCGCCCCAGTTGTCGTTTTCGCCGATCTTCGTGGAGCCGGCGAAGAGTTCGAGGAAAGGATCGGCGAGCGGGTCGGGGACACCGAGCGCGCCGAGCGACGGGCCGGCGGCGCGGATGACGAGGGGTTTGGGGTTGGCGACGGTCGCGCCGGCGACGACGTAGCCGAGCGAGAAACTGTCGCCGGCCGGGGTGAGGCCGGTGAGCACGGAGAGGTTAATCAGGCGGCCGGGGTTGGCGGAGGCGGCGGCGACGCTGACGATGCAACCGTTGGAGTCGACGGACCCGGCGGGATTCGTGACGACGCAGAAGTAGACCCCGGCGTCGGCGGCGGTGAGGGGCCGGAGGGTGAGGCTTGAAGCGGTGGCGCCCGGGAGGCTGACAGTGCCGGAGGCGGTCACGCGGCGCCACTGGTAGGACAAGGCGGAGCCGGTGGCGCCGACGTTGAGCACGAGGGACTGGCCGACGAGGAGGCTCAGGGCGCCGGGCAACCGGGTCGTGAGGGCGGGGGCGACCGCCGCGGCGTCGACGTTGAGAGTGGCGGCGGCGCTGGTGACCGTGCCGAAGGTATTGGTGACGTGGACGGTGTAGTTGCCGGCATCGGCGAGGGTGAGGTTGGCCAGCGTGAGGGTCGCGTTGACCGCGCCGGCGAGGGGCGTGCTGTTTTTCAGCCACTGGTGGGTGGGCGACGGATTGCCGGTGGCGACGACGATGAAGGAGACACTCTGGCCGACGACGGAGAACTGGCTGACGGGCTGGGTGGTGATGACGACGGCGGCCGGCGTGGGGTTGAGCGTGAGGGTGGCGTTGGTGGAAGTGGCGGTGCCCGCGGCGTTGGTGGCGACGACGGCATAAGTCCCGGCCTGGGCGGAGGTCACGGCCGAGAGGGTAAGCGTGGCGGCGGTGGCGCCGCTGAGCGGCGCGCCGTCCTTGCGCCACTGGAAGGTGGGCGAGCCGGTGGCGACGACGGAAAACGTGGCGGTGCTCCCGGCGTTGACGGTTTGGTTGGCGGGCTGGGTGGTGAACGTCGGGAGCGCGAGGGTGCCCTCGGTGATGACGATGTTGTAGGTGAAGGAGGGGGAGGCGATCAGGGTGCGATTGTTTCCCTGATACGCGATGAGGGTGAGCGGGTAGGTGCCGGCGGCGGTGGGGGTGCCGGCGAGCAGCATCACGCCGCTCGGGGTGTTGAGGGTGCCGCCCGACGTGAGGCGCGCCCCGGACGAACTCTGGAACGCGAGCCCGGCGGGCATGACGCCGGAGATTTGCCAGGACAGCGGCTGCCCGAGGGTGCCGATCGTGCCGAGGGCGATCGGGCCGAGCTGGCTGCCGGCGGCGCCGGTGACCCCCGAGGCGGCGCCGGAGGACACGGAAAGCGCGGTCGCGCCGGCGAGGGTGTGCAGGGCGCCCAGGGCAGCGACGGCGGCGAAGGCCGAGCGGAGGACCTGGCCGACGGGCGAAGGGTGGACGAGCTCACCGGCGGGGGCGGCGACGCGCAGGACGGGCGTGCGCTGGAGCAGGGTGAGCAGGAGGGCCCCGGGGAGATTGATCCAGTGGAGACGGCGCAGAAAGGCGGCGGAAAGTTTCATGGGGACGGGGCAGGCTAAGGAAGCAAAGGCGCGGGACGAAAGGCGGAAAACGTAACCGGGCCGTTACCCGGCCGGGTTCAGAAGCGCACGGTGAGCTGGGTGGCGAAGGTTTCGGTGCGGGCGGGGGCGGCGGCGGGCTCGGCTTGCCAGGTGTATTGCAGCTTGAGCTGGATGTGCGGCGTGAAGCGGTAGCCGGGCGCCAGGTCGAGGCGCGAGACGGCGCGGCCCCAATGGACGGGACCGCGCGGGCCGTCGGGAATCGTGCCGAAGACCTGCCGGTTCCAGCGGACGGCGCCGAAGAGCTGGGGCGTGAATTTGTATTTCGCCTCGACGTAACCGGCCAGCGTATCGGCATCGCCGATGCGGGGGAGGGCGAAGCGCGTCCGGTAGAGCTCGGCCCAGACCTGCCAGTGGCGCCACGCAAAGGCGACGTCGGCGGCGAGGTCGCGCTGGCGGTAGTCGCCGCGACCGAAACCGGCCGCGAGGGTCGGGGCGGCCGAAGGGCGGAGATAGGTGCCGGTGGACGCGGAGACGCCGAACGCCCACAAGGGACTCGGGGTGTAGCCGAGGCGGGCGGCGACGGCGGGATAGGTCCACCATTGCTGTGCCCGGGTCCACGACCGGGGCCGGGAGGAGAGCGGGGCGTTCTTGATCTCGGTCGAATAGCGGAACCGGCCGAGGGCGCCGGACGCGGCGAGACCGGTGGCGTAGGCGGGGCCCCAGAGGATCGGAACGCGCAGGTTTTTGTCGTTGGCGAGAGTGGCGGCCGAAAGCCCGGGGCGGACGCGGGACCACAGGAGCAGTTGGTTGACGGAGCGGACGGCCTCGGTGTCCCAGATACCGGTGAGGTTCTCGTAGGGCAGCGGGGCGTTGATGAACGGGCTGTCCCACGAGCCGTGGCGGTTGACCCAGTTGCCGACGATGGTGGCGAACTTACCCAACTGGAGACTGAGGCGGCCGTCGGACCACGGCGTGAGACGGAGCGCGTATTCGTCGAGCCGGCGGCGGCTGCCGGCGTCGCCGGGATCGAAGCCGCGATCGGCGCGGGCCTGGGCGAAGGCGTAGGCGCGGGCGCCGAGCTGGGCGTCGAGGAAGAGCGTGAGGCGGGGGTTGAAGAGGTCGGGGCGGGTCGTCTCGAGCAAGGCGGGCGCCGGGAGGGGGAGACGATAAGCCTCGAGGTCGAGGGTGCCGCTGACGCGGGCGCGAAACGCGCCGTTGAGCGCGGACGTCGTGAGCGCTTCGGCGAGGCGGTCGAAGACGTCCTCGGACGGGACCGCGGCGGCCGGAGCCGCGAAGGCGAGCGCGGTGACGACGGGGAGCGCGGGGCGGAGGGTACGGAAAAGGCTCATACGGCGGCGGGGGCCGGGACGGCGAGGCGGAAGGTCACTTCGAATTCGGTCCATGCTTCGTCGGAGCGGGCGAGGCGGAGGTCGCCGCCGTGGAGGCGGGCCAGTTCGCGGGCGAGGTTGAGGCCGAGGCCGTAGCCGGGGACGTTTTCGCCGACGCCGCCGCGGTGAAAGCGCTCGAAGATGTGGGCGTGGGCGGCGGGGGCGATCGGGCGGCCGGTGTTGGCGACGGTGAGCACCGCGGTGGCGGCCCCGGCGCGGGCGGTGACGCGCACGCGGCCGCCGGGGCGGTTATACTTGCGGGCGTTTTCGAGGAGATTCTGGAGGATCAGCGAGGTGAACCGTTTTTCGCCGGCGACGGCGAGGGCGGCGGGGAAATCGGTTTCCACCGAGAGCCCGAGGGCATCGGGGATGGCGCTGAGATCGTCGAGGGAGGCCTCGATGAGCGGCACGAGATCGACGGGGGCGAAGTCGAGGGTGAGGCGGCCGGCGTCCAGGCGGGAGAGGAGGAGCAGGTCCTCGATGACGCTGGAGAGGCGGTAGGTTTGGTGGACGAGGGCGGCGAGCTGCTGGCATTCGTCGGGGCTGAGGTTTTCGCGGGCGAGGAGTTCCTCGAGGCCGGCGCGGAGCACGGTGACGGGGGTCTTGAGCTGGTGGGAGGCGTCGGCCGAAAAGCGGGCGGAGCGCTGGAGTTCTTCGGCCGTGTGTTCGAGGGCGGCTTCGGCGCGGACGCGCTGGGCGCGGTTTTCCTCGGAGTCGACGGCGAGTTGTTCGACCGGAGCGGAGAGGCGGGCGGACGCGAACTGGCTGGCGGCGAGGCCGACGAGGAGCACGAAGGCGCCGGCGCCCAGGACCCGCCAGCGGAGGGCGCGCTGGCGCGCGAGGAGGTCGGTGAGCGGGTAGGCGCATACCTCGTAGGCGGCGGGATAGAGCGAGTCGGGGTTGAGGCGTTTTGAGAACACGAGGTGCGGAACCCCGGCGAGCGCGACGTGCAGGGGCGCGGCGACGGCGGCCAGGACATCGGCGGCGAGGACGGTGGAGCGGGAAGCACCGAGGGGAGAAGAGCGCTCGGCGCCGGCGAGCCAGACGCCGCACCTCAGTCCGGCGGAGGCGGGGGTGTTCTCGCCGGCGAGCGGTTTGAAGCCGAGCACGAGGGCGGCGATGACTTCGCCCGTCTCGTTGGAAACGATCGGCGTCGTGATGATTTCGGCGAAGACCGTGCTCCCGGTGCGGGCCAGATAACCGAGCTGGGGCTGGTCCGGTGCGCGGGGCAACCGGAGGCGCGCCTCGTCGGCGGCGCCGAGCGGGCCGACATCCCCGGCATTGGCGGGGGGCACGACAATCGCCCCGGTGCGGTCGAGGAAGCGGTAGAAGTGCGCGTGCAGGGCGGGCCCGGCGGAGTCGGAGGCGGCCTCGCCGGGCCGCTGCAGGATGTCGCGCAGCTCGTCCTGGGCGCTGGGATAGAGGAGATCGAGGGCGTTGTCCTCGAGGGCGGCGTGGATGCGGGGTTTGCGGACGAGGGCGCGGCAGCGTTCGGCGAGCGCGGCGGAGCGGACGGCCTGGGCGTGGTGGAGCGCCGCGAGTTCCGCCTGAAATTCGCGTTCGAGGCCGCGTTCGACGCCGGCGGTGAGGTTGCGTTCGGCGAACGAGAGGCCGAGCACGGTGACGGCGGAGACGACGAGCATCATCGTCACGAGGAGCTTCGTGCGAAAGCCCGTGGGGCGGGGCGGCGCCGGCGCGGGCGGCGCGGCGGCGGAGGCGCGCGGGGTGGTCACGGAAAATCCACGCGGAGCGTCGCGCCGTCCGTGAGTTCGACGGCGTGTTCGCGGGTGGTTTTGCTGTCGACCCAGGCCATGAGGGTGTAGCGCCCGGGCGGGAGACCGGTGAGGCGGAAATGGCCGGCGGGGTCGGTCATCACGAAGTGGGGGGTATCGAGCACGAGGACGACGCCGCGCATGTGTTCGTGGATATCGCAGCGGAGGGTGACGAGGCCGGGGACGTCGAAGGTTTGCGCAGGCACGGGGCGCTCGTCGGGCCGGTAGCGGCCGAGGTCGAAGCGTTTCGGGGGCGAGTAGGAAAAAACATTGTGATACTGGTCGTCGAGGTTGGGGAACTCGACCCGGGTGCCGGTTTGCACGGGCAGCAGCGCGGGGACGAACGCGAGGTTCTTTTGGACGAGCCGAGCGACCGGCGGCGTGGCGGGTTTCGGGAAGGTGCCGGCGAGAAACACGACGGCGAGCGGCGGATTGGTCGCGACGACGCCGCCCTTGGAGACGATTTCGTAACGCTGGTTGACGACCGGGGCCGGGGTGGCTTTCGGGAGGGTGACCCGGCCCTCGAGCGTGGCTTGGGCGCGGGCGGACGCGGGGAGGAGCGCCAGCACGGCGGCGAGCAGGACGGCACGGCGGGGACTCATGGGGTGGAAAAAATCATTCCGGGGCGCGGATGGTGTAGCCGACGGCGCGGAGGGTGTGGATGAGTGGGACGGAGAAGCCGGTGTCCACTTTCTTGCGGAGGCGGGCGATGAAAATCTCGACGGTGCGGGTGTCGTATTCGTGGTCGCGCTGCCAGACGCGTCCGCAGAGTTCGGTGCGGGAGAAGGCGCGGCCGGGCTCCTGCAGGAGGACCTGGAGGACGTCGAATTCGCGGGGCGAGAGCGCGATGATTTTCCCGGCGCGGGTGACGCGGCGATGGCGGACGTCCATCTGGAGATCGGCGACCTGGAGGAGATCGGCGACGCCCGGCGTGGCGGTGCGGCGGCCGAGGGCCTCGACGCGGGCGATGAGCTCGTCCATCGCGAAGGGTTTCGCGAGGTAATCGTCGGCGCCGGACTGGAGGCCTTTGACGCGGTGTTCGACCTCGCCCCGGGCGGTGAGGATGAGGATGCGGGCAGGCGACCCGGCCTGGCGCAGGCGGGCGAGAACCGAGAGGCCGTCGAGTGTGGGCAGGTTGAGGTCGAGCACGATGAGATCGTGCGGGTGTGCGAGGGCGGCGCGGAGGCCGAGCGCGCCGTCGGGTTGTGTGGCGACGGTGTGGCCGCGGCGGGCGAGGGCGCGCGTGACGTGGCCGGCGAGCTGGGGTTCGTCTTCGATGACTAGAATGCGCACGGTCGGGGCGGGGAAATAGGCGAAGGCGCGGAGTCTCGCGGGGGCGGCGCGGGGGTCAAGAGCGGCGGGGCGCGGACGGCGGGGACGGCGGGGCGCAGGAGCGAGGGCAGGCAGACGGGCGGGGAAGCCGCGCGCGGAGCGCACGGAAGGATTTTTACAGTAGGAAACGAAGGGAACGGAGGACGGCTGGGCGGAGGGCAGAGGACGGCGGATTGGCCGCAAAGAAGCGCAAGAGGCGCAAACATCGGAATCGGATTTTGCCACAAGGCCACGGAGCGCGGACACCGAGGAGGCAGGAGACGGGCGGAGGAACGAGGAGGAGGGATGGGGTATTGGTTATCCGTGATTGGTGGTTAGGTTTTGACGAAGGAAGGTTGGCCGCAAAAAAGCGCAAAAGGCGCAAGAATCGGACGGCGGAGGACGGAGGACGGATTGTGGTAGAGTAGAGAGAGCAGCGAGACGGTCACCCGGCACGCTGCCCTCCCCCTCGTCAAACCGTGCAGGCGGTTTTCCCGCACACGGCTTACCGAGTCCCCGTTCT
>JBIKOK010000105.1:0-21799 GCA_044358025.1 Opitutaceae bacterium | reverse complement strand
ACCCGCCGGTTGTTCTCCCATACAGTCACTTTCGCGTTGGTCCCTGGGGCGATCGCCACGCGCTCACGAGAGAGGGTAACGTGGGATTTGAGCGCGGACTTCGACTGGTTGGTGAGGGCGATGGCGAGTTTGGCGTCGCCACGGGCCATCACGAAATTGAGTTCGGGGTGATCGACGGTGAGCACGCCGCGCGGCATCCACAGATACAGGCCGCTCTCGTCGTAAACCTTGCCGGGGCGATCGCCAAAGACGCGTTGCTGCAGGTAGCCGTAACCCTCGGCATAGCGCGAGGGAAAATCGATGGCGCCGCGCGACTTCGCAAAGGCGTCCGCCACGAGGTAATCGAGCAGCAGCGCGATGTGCGGCCAGATGTGATTGTAGTGAATCGAAGTCGCCGAGTTGAGTTCGTCTTTCCCGCGCCGCGCGAAGTCGGGCTTCTCGTAGGCGGTGGTGCGCGCCGTGTTGATGTGGTAGCCGGGAAAACTGGTGTAGCGGCCGATGATGGCGGAGCGGGCGATGTCGTGGAGAAACGCGTCGTTCGTGAGCGAAGCGATGCGCAGCATCCACGGTGCGTAGCACGCGAGGAGAATGCCGCGGGCACCTTTGCTGGTTGGGGCCGACTCGCTGGTGAGGCCAATCTCGGAGGTGCGCCACGCGGGGACGGTTTCGGGCTCGGCCTTGATCCGCGGGAAGCGCGGTCCGGAGCGGTAGGCGGGCGCCAAGCCATCCTCGTTTACGCGGACGTCACCGTCGGGAATGCGCGGCGCGAGCCAGACAAACTGCGCGTAGTCGCGGGCGCCCGCGTGAGCCGCGGCGAGGAAACGGGGCAGCTTGGTTTCCTCGTAGAGTTCAAACAACTCGATCCACTGCGGCGTGAACGCCGTCCAAAAAAACAACCCGCGGGAGTCGGGATCCGAGTAGTCCGCCGCCCGCACCCCGACCCGGGTTTTAAGATAGGCGTCGGCATCCTTGATGGCGTGGTCGAGCCAGCGCTTTTCCCCTGTGGCGCGGTAGAGGCCGAGGGCGTTGGACCAGTTGTCGCCGCGAATATTGCCTTGAAGATTTAAGACGCGGTCCCGGCCGAACAGGCTCTCGGCGGAGGTGCGGAAGAAGGGGGTGCGTTTGCCCGACATCGCGTAGAGATTCGCGTATTCGGTGAGTGGCGCGCCCAGCCCGCGCAGATGCGAGGAGGCCGACTGCCCCTTTACCTTCGGATCGGTCGTGAAAAGGAAACGCTCGCGGGACACGAAATATTCCATCAACGGGCGCGCGAGCCGCGTATAGATTTCCGGGCGGTCGGTGACGAGGGCGAGACCGAGCGGATGCAGGGCGGAGACGTTCTTCACCGCGCCGGGCACATCGGTGTCGTAAGCGAAACCGCGCAGGTCGGCATTGAATTTAGCGTAGTCGCTCAGGCCGAATTCGAGCATGCGCTCGAACGTGGCGTTGAGCGAACCGAGGGCGTTGTGGCGCACATCGGCGAAGCCGTAGAGCGACCGGGCCACGCGCTCGTAGGTTGTCGAGAGATTCGCTTTGGCGACAACGAGCCGCATCACGAACTCGCGGGTCTCACCGGCCTTCATCTGCGAACCGGCGCCGCCGAGCAGCGGGGCGAACAGCATCGGCTGCGCGAGGCCGCGGGCGTTGCGCAGGCCGACGCCGAAGCGTGAGTTGGCAAAATTCGGCAGCGGTTGAAACGGATATTCGGCGGGGTCGGCGAGCACGCCGGTCGTCACGCCGCCGTGGGTGACCAACGTGGTGGGCAGCGGGCAGCGATAGGCGGCCTCGAGGAACGACTCATGCGGGAAGCGGCGTTCGTTGTAGATCAACGGCTGCCACAGTTCATCGGCCGCGGTCGCGGAAATTTCGGGGGCGCCCACGTAGCCGAATGAATACCACCCGTCCGCTTTTACGGTCGTCTTCAGCCGCAGGCGCGGCGCCGTGCCGTCCGGTGGCAGATCGAGTTCGAGCCGCACGGTGACCGTGTCATCGGCGGGGAAATCCCACGTGATCTTGCTACCGTCGGAGCGGCCGACGCTGGCACGCAAGGTCTTCAGTTTGCCGGCGGCGAAGAGATTGGCGGTGCGCCCGCCCCCGTAGCCCCGATCGACCTTCGGGTCGAAGCCGTCTTCGACGTGTTGGACCGCGGCTTTTTTGCCGGTGTCTTTCGGTCCCCAGGTGAGCACGTTGTAGAGGGAGCCCGTATCGTTCAGTCTCAATGCGGCGTCGGGGAACTGCCCCCAGCGCATCTCAATATTGGGATTCGCCCGTGCGGCCAGCACGGCCACGACCGGGGCGAACCGGGCGACGGCGCCGTCGGCCATCGCGACTTCGATCTCGCCCGCGGGCGTGACGGTGAGCCGCGCGGCGGGGCCGACCACGGGCGGCTCGGCCGCGCCGGCGCTGAGTGCGCCGAGAAGACAGAAGAACGTGAACAACCGATAGAGGGGCTTCATAGGGAATTGATTGGTGGGGCTTGGCTTGAATGCGAGAGGGCGAGTGCGGCGCGTTTCTCAGCGAACCGCAGTGATGCAGTAAATCTGAACGGCGGTCGTGGAAAAAGTGAGCATGGGCTCGGGCCCGACGGCGCGGCTCGGCTCGGAGCCGATTGGGAGGGGCGTGCGGGCGCGCACGGCGCGGGAGCCGCTCTGCCGGGGCGGCACGGGCGCGGCCGCGAGGGCGGCGCCGTGCCAGTTGCGGCCGACCAGGAAGCCGCCCCGCGCGCGCAGGTCGGCGCCCGAGCCTTGCGCCCACGCCGGAGGCAGAGCCGGCAGCAGAGCGATTTCCTCTCCGTGGCTCTGGAGCCGAATTTCCGCGATCGCGGCGGCGGTGGCGAAGTTGCCGTCGATTTGGAAACACGGCGTGGTGCCGCCGAGACGCGGGTGGGCGCCCAGGAGGTTGGGGAACGGGGTGCGCTCGAGTTGCCGGCACAATGGTTCGTGCGCGAGCTCGCGAAACGTCGGGTCCGCCAGCCTGGGCGTGGGCGCGCCCGACCAGCGGGGATCCTCATTCTGCTGGACGTGTTCAAGCCGCGCTCCGCCCTGGACCATCGCCCCGGTGCGGCCGTTGCCCACGGGCAGTGCCTCTTCCCCAAAGTGCGCCGGACGGTCGTCCCTCGGCAGGATCCGCGAATCGGCCGGTTGGGCGGCGGGCGCGGCGGCCAACACCGCCACGGCGGCGAGCACGGCGAAGCGAAGGTGATTTCTCATCGGATGGGGTGCGGAGAGGTAGGGGTGCCGACGACGGGTAAGAGAGGCAGGATCGAGCCTGAGGAATGAGCTTGGCAAAGCGTTTAGGCCGCCGCGACGGGGAGGCCACCGTCGTTCCTTTGAAACCCTTCAATTCGTGAGATTGCCTTCGTCGCAACCGGCGAATGACCTGAAGGGTGTCCTCGTTCCCCCTGCCGTGATCACCCTGCAACAAATCGCCCGCGCCGCCGACTGCAGTCTCGCCACGGTTTCCTATGCGCTGAGGGACGATCCCCGCATCCGGCCGGAGACGAGGACCACGGTGCAAAAGATCGCCGCGCAGTTGGGTTACCGGCCGAACCCGCGGTTCGCGGCCCTGATGTCGCATATCCGCAACTCCCGTCCGGTCGCGGCCGGAGAGCGCATCGCTTTTGTATGGGTGCACACGTCGCGAGCCGAGTCGGCCAAGGATCCGTTTCTCCAGCGCGTGTTCCTCGGAGCGAAGGCGCGGGCCGAGGCCCTGGGCTATGGATTGGAACAGTTTTGGACGGCCGAGCGCGGCATGACGGACCGGCGTTTGTCGCAGGTCATGAAATCGCGCGGAATCGTGGGCATGCTCTTGTCGCCGGTGATCCATGAAGCCGAGGTGACGCTGGAGTTGGAATGGAGCTGTTTCGCGCCCGCCGTGATCGGCAGCGCCCGCTGGAGTCCCGAACTCCATCACGCCGGACACCATCACTATCTCGCGATGCGTATGACGCTCGAGAAACTCGCCGCCACCGGGTGCCGGCGGCCGCTGGCGATTTTGGAGGCGGACGTGAACGAGCGGGCGCGGAGGGCATGGGAAGCGGCGTTTGCAGTGTTTCACCCGAGTCGCCAGGACGCGGCGAACTTGTTGTGGATCGGGTTGCCGGATGATCCCCGGGTCGCCGCCCGTCGCTTGAAGGCGAGTCGACCCGATGCCGTGGTGGTGAGCGCCCACGCCGTCGTCGAAAAACTGCGGGCGCAGGAACACGCGGCGGTGGCGGAGTTGCCCGTCATCAACCTGCACTGGCTGCCGTCTGCACCGGAGATCGGCGGGGTCGACCAATCCTACGACATGGTCGCGGCTAACGCCGTCGACTTGGTCGTGAGCCAACTCAACAGCCACGAACTCGGCGTGCCAACTTCGCCGCGGATGCTGCTGTTTCCCGGACGGTGGGTGGAACCGGTGGCAGAGCGGGCCGATGCTGCGAAAGCGCCGAACGCCAGGAAGAGCATCCTTCGCTAGTCCGGATAGCTAACACTCTCTCTGAGGAAAGCCGCACGATGTTCGCGCGACCAACCAAGAATTCTCCCGCAGATTCAGGGTCCCACAGAGGTGAATCTGCGGAATCCTGAATCTGCGGGATTCATCTTCATGAAATTTGCGTGCTACGGGCTCGGCGGGAGCGAGGCGGGAGCCGACGGGGTAGACTCGCCGTGAGCGTTGCGCGCGGTGGCGGTGAAGCTGGTCGCGGCGGCGGGCAGCTTGAAAATCACGGGGCCGGGCGCGGCGGTGTTGACGAGCAGCGAATCGGCCGCGGTGGGGCCCCAACTCAGGCGGTAGGCGGTGGCTTTCTCGACGGGCGCGAAACGCACGGCGACGAGGGCCGCACTGCGCACGACGCCGAGCATGACGGGCGCGGCCGGCAACCGGCCTCCGTCAGGGGTGACGGTGAACTCGGCCGACCACGCACTGGGCGCGCGACCGGTGGGCTCGCGGCGCAGCCGACCGTAATAGGTCGTGCCATCAACGAGGCCGCGCACGGCGGTGGCGCCCTTCATGGTGACGGTGAGTTTTTCGGTGTAGTGGCCGGGGGCGGTGCCGTATTCGAGCGCGAAGGCGGTGTCGTCGGGCTGTTGCGAGTAGGCGATCCAGAAGCCGCCGGTGATCGGATAAGCGCGGATGATCGCGGGTGCGGAGGTGGCGGTGGGAGCGAGAATGGGGGCAAGGTTGCTGTTGCTCTGGGTCGCGAACTCATGCGCGACGTAGCCGGTGGGACTGACGAGGGTGACCACGAGGTGGTCAAAAGGAACGGAGGGCAGGCCGGTGAGTTCGAATTTGAGATCGGCGGTGCCCGGGGCGATGTCGGGCAACGGGCGAACACCGCCGCCCAGCGTCGTGCCAGGGCGGGCGCGCCACTCCCAGAGCAGGTGGTAGCCGCGAAGCGTGAAGGAGGGAAACTCGTCGGCGCGGCGGGGCGAGAGCGTCGCCGTGGTGCCAAAGGCGCGGAGAGACCGGACGGGGCTGTGGAGCCGGGCGACGTCGCGAGCGGCATCCTTGGTTTGCCGCCATTGGTCGACGATGCCCCAGGAACGAAGTTGGCCCGGCTCGGAGCCGACGTAGTTGCTGCGGTAATCGTTGAACGTCCAAAGCGCGACGCCGATGAGGTGGGGAAAACCGGCGAGCGTGGACCACCGTTCGTCGAGCGCGGGGATGCGGGAGGTGCGTGACTCGCCGAACTGGCGCGTGCCGAATTCCGAGAGGAAGATCGGGCGACCGGGCCATTTGGCGGTGAGGGTGGCCACCACCAGGCCGGGATCGCCGCCGTAGGTGTTTTCGAAAATGAGATCGGAATCGGTGATGGGATCGTTGGCGGGGCCGTAGTCGCTCCGTCCGCCGGTGAAGCTGACGTGGGCATGCAGCCGGTGCGGATCAAGTTCGCGGCGGGCGTAGTCGATCATGGATTTCACATAGGGGCGGTGTTGCAGGAGCTCGTTGCCGGGGCTCCAACCGATGATCGAGGGGTGGTTGTAGTCGCGCTCGATCATCTCGCGGAGCCAGAGTTTGGTGCGCGGATTATCGACGACGACATTGGGGTCGCCCTGGCCCCAAACGGGAATCTCGGCGAAGATCATGACGCCCTTTTCGTCGAGGTAATCGAGGAGGTTGGGCGAGCTGGGCGCGTGCATGATTCGCATGAAATTACCGCCGTAGCGTTTCATGAGATCGACATCGAGGCGGACCAAGTGCTCGGGCTCGGTGTTGCCGTAGGCGCGGTGGTCGTGGACGCGGTTGAAGCCGACCAGACGAACCTGCTCGCCGTTGAGGTAGAGGCCGTCGGGCTTGATCTCAACGCGACGGATACCGAAGCGGGTGCGGTGGGTGGCGGGGGTCGATTCGGTGGGGTTCAGGGCGATCGTGGTCGAGAGGGCATAAAGTTCGGGATGGTCGAAATGCCAGAGCCGGAGGGCGGCGGCGGGCACGGCGAGCCGGGCGCGGGCGAGCGTGGTGCCGGCGGCGGGGACGCTGACCACGGTCTCGACGCGGCCGACGCCCGGCACCTCGGTGGCGAGGCGGACCGAGGCGGGAGCGGCGGCGGCGCTTTCCAGTTTATACTCGATGAAAATCTCGGCGGTGCGGGCGGCGAGGTCGGGCTCGGCGCGAACGTGTTGCCGCACGAGGCGCACGGCGTGATGCGAGGTCAGGGTGACGCTGCGGCTGATGCCGCCCCACGCCCACCAGGCACCGCGGCGAAAAGTGTTGTCGGCGCGGACGGTGACGACATTGGGCGCGTCGCGGCGCACGCGATCGGTGATGTCGAAATCGAACGGCAGGTAACCGCCGTCATGGCGGCCGAGAGAAACGCCGTTCACCCAGACCTCGGCGGATTCGTAGACGGCGCCGAAATTGAGGCGCACGCGGCGGCCGGTCCACGCGGAAGGCACGGCGAACTCGCGGCGATACCACGCGGCGCCGATGTGTTGGGCGTAGGCGTTGACGGTATCCCAGTTGCCGGGGACGGGCAGGCGATCCCAGCCGCCGACGCCGGGGGCGGCGGCGAGGGCCGCGTCGATGGTGAAGGCCCAGAGGCCGTCGAGCGACAGGGGCGCCTCAACGGGCGGCGCGCCGGCGGTGGCGGTCGCAACGGCGGCGTCAGCGGCGCGGAGCGGGGCGGCGGCGGCGAGGGCGATCCACGCGGCGAGGCAGAAAACAAAGGGGCGGAGTTTCATCGGGAGAGGGAGAAAATCGGACGGGCGCGGACAGCAAAACGGCGGGCCAGCACGAAGGCCAGCCCGCCGGAAAAATTGAGCGGGGCTGATTAGAACTTGGTCGTCGCGGAGAGCGTGAACTCGCGCGGGGCGCCGTAGACGCGGTTGCCGGTGTAGTAGGTCTGGTTGCGGAGGTTATCGACCTGGAGTTGGAAATCGACGACGCGACCGCGGACCTTCGTCGCATAGCCGAGGGTGAGATCGAACACCGTGTAGCTCGGGAAGAGCGTGCCCCAGGCGGTGTTGTCGGCGGCGGGTTGTTGCGAGGATTGGTAACGGGTGCCGAAACCGACGGAGGCGCCCTTGAGCGTGCCCTCGAGGAAGGCATAGCGCTGGAAGAGGCGCACGATGTTGTCGGGAGAGTTGGGCAACGGGCGGTCTTTCAAGAGCCAGTAGTTGATGTCGAGGGAGACGTCGTTGGTGGGCAGTTTATTGATCGTGGGTTTGTTTTTGTAGAGGTGGCTGGCGCCGAGCACGAGCGAGTAGGACGGAATCGGAGTCCACACCCAGTCGGTCTCGTAGCCCTCGGTGGTGTTGCCGTCGATGGTGGTGGACCAGTTGACGGAGGCGCGCACGGCGGGATTGGAGGTGGCGGGATTGAGGTCGGACTCGGTGCCGCGATTGCGGGGATCGGAGGAATTTCGGTTGATGTCGGTGATGAGGATGTTGCCGCGCGTGAGGTTGAACCAGCCGAAGGAGCCGGTGAGCTTGCGATTGAAGAGTTCGAATTTCAGGCCGACTTCCTTGCCCTTGCCGATGTCGTTGGGCACCGGGTTGGCCGCTTGTTCGGCGGGGGTGACGATGTCGACGGGCACCGTCGCGGGAGCGAACGAAACGCGGCCGACGAGACTGGCGCCGGCGCGCGCGCTCTCGCCCTCATTCTGGCTGGCGTAGAGATTGAGGCCGCGGACGATGCGAACGACGGCACCAACGGTATGGTTGGACGTCTTGACGTTCGCGGTGGCGGTGGCGCCGGGGAGAAGGGTGCCGTCGCGGTCAACGCCGCCAGTGACGGCGTAACCCCAGCTGTAGCGTTTGCCGGCGGTGAGCGTGATGCGATTGTCGAACCAACTCGTACTGAAGGCGGCAAACTCGGCACGCGTGAGGCTCTTGCTGTAGTCCGCGGTCCGAATACCGGCGGGCTGGACAGCGGAGGGCCAGGTGGTGATCAGGCGGTTGTCGGGGAACGCGTGCACGCGGGGATCCCAGTAAATCCAGGCATTGGCCCCGGTGAGCGTGGCGGGGATGCGGCCGGTGTTGACCGTGTCGGGGACGACGCGCGCGGAGGCGGGAACCGAGAGCGGGTAGGCGGCGTAATTGAGCACGGCGTTTTCGACCGTCTGCTCCTGGTCGCCATATTGGGCGCCGACGAGCAGGGTGTTGCGCGAACGCCAGAGATCTTTCTTGAAGACGCCCTGGAGCTTTACGTCGCGGTTCTCGACCTTGGTGCGGTTGGCGGAGAAATTGTTGTTCTGGTAATAGCCGGCGGGTTGGAGACGGGTGCCGAAGCTGTAGAGATCGTAGTTGAGGCGGGCTTTGGTGTAACGGCCCAGCAGCGAGGCGTTGAACCACTCGGTCGCGGCGAACGTGGAGTCGCTCTCGACGATGGTGGCGGGCTCGGAGAATTTGGCGTTGGGCCCGAAGTAATTGTAGGAGCGGCCGCCGGGAGCGTTGCCTTCCTGCAAGGTCTCGCCGACGCCGAGGGCGGTCCATTTGCCGGTGGTGTTGAGAATATCGGTGCGCCACTGGCCGAAGCCGCCGTAGCCGATGCGGCTCTGGTATTCGGCCTTGGTGAACGGCACGCCCGCGAGGGCGCCGGTGCGAAGCCGGCCGAGGTTAAGCAGGGACTGGTCCGGGTTATCGAAGGCGTTCTGGTAATTTTGTGACGAAGGCTGGGGCTGGGAAACGGCGTTGCCGGTGCTGGTGCGGTGGACAACCTCGATCCCGGTGCGGAACTTGGCCGTGGGTTGCCAGAGCAACTGCGGATTGATGAACGTCGTCGTTGAATGCGAGTGCTGCTGCCACTGGTTGCCGTCGCGGTGGGAGAGAATCACGCGGTAGGCGAGGGTTTTGTCGCGGTTGAGGGGACCGGTGAGATCGACCGAGGCCTTGTAGGTATCATGCGAGCCGATGCGCACCGTGGCCTCTTGTTGGCGGGCGAAGAGCGGTTTCTTGGTGACGTTGTTGACCTCGCCGCCGATGGTGGCGCCGCCGATAAACACGGCCATGGGCCCCTTGGCGACTTCGATGCGGTCGACGTTCTCGGTGTCGAAACCGTAGAACTGGCGGAGTCCGTTGCGGAACGTGCCGTTGTAAGGTTGGCCGCGGAAACGGGTGAGATTGCCCTGGCCGTTGCCGCGTCCGGCGCCGGGGGAGAAATTGCCGTTGGGGGTGTTCTCATCGAGGGTGACTGAGCTGACATAAGACAAAGCGCCGAGGAAACCGCTCTTGCCGGTGTCGCGCAGAAACTCGCCGGTGATCACGGTGATGGGGAGCGGCGTATCCATGAGGGCTTGGGCGGCGCCGGTGGTCGCGACGGAGTTTTGCACGCGGTAACCGGAGTCCTTGGCACTGCGCACCTCGAAGGCGGACAGAACAATGGTCTCGTCTGGCGGCGGAGCGGGCGGGCGCGGAGCAGTTTGAGCGGAGAGTACGAGCGGCGCGAGCAGCGCAGCGATGAGCAGGTGACGGGGAACGGGGTGCATGGAACGGATGACGGACGCAGGGTTGAGGTTGGCGGTCACACCGGGTGAATGTGGCCGGGGGAAGGGGCTTCAAGAGAGATGCGCCTCCACGTTTCGCCGGCAAACGTTGCGTTGGTGAAATCGTTCACCCGGGAAAGCCGAGTCGGGCCCGCTGGCTGGGATCCGTTTCGAAATCGGACAACCGGTTTGTCTATCCCGTGCGGTTGCCCGAAATCGGACGGAAAAGGAGCCTTGCCTGGAAACCCGGCGTCACGCGGGACGGCGCAGCGGAATCGCGACGTTGAAGCTGCGGGTGCGGTCGCCCGTGTAAGCGCCGGCGCAGAGGAGCGTGACGGGCGTACCGCGGTCGTCGAAGATGAGTTGCGGTCGCTCGAGGGCGTTGAGCTTTTTCTTCGAGCCATCGGTCCAGGCAATCTCGGGGGTGGAAACGAAAACGTGTTTCGCGGGGCGCCAGACGAAGCCGTCGCGCGATTCCCAGTGGGCGAGCGAGTAGCCCTTGCCGGTGAAGATACCGTTGTTGTCCTTCACGATGCCGCGGTAGCGCTCCCCGTCGTGCCAGATGAACGGGTCTTCGGCGGCGAAGTGCTCGCCGGGCTTGGTGAAGATCGGCGTGAGGTTTTTCTTCCACGGGCCTTCGGGCTTGTCGGCGGTGGCGACGAGGTGGACGACCGGGCCGCCGAAGGGCGCTTTGCCTTTGGTCGCGACGGCCTTGTAGACCATGAGCAGACCGCCATCGGGACGCACGCAGACGGCGGGATTCGACGTCATGAGCGCGTCGGGCGCATCATTGTCCGCGCTGATGTCGACGACGGGGTTGTCGAACCGCGTCCACGGGCCGGCGGGCGAGTCGGCGATCGCGACGCCGATGCGCTGATGGTTGCGGTGCGTCCAATTGAGGGTCTTCGGCGGCACGACCCCGTCGCCGAAGTTACCCATATAGTAGAGGCAGAATTTTTTCCCGACGCGGAGGATCGTGGGGTTGTGGGTGCAGGAGCCGTCCCAGAATTGTTTGCCGCGGGCGGGCAAGACGACCTCGACGTGGCGGTAGGGGCCGTTGGGCGAGTCCGCGACGGCGCGGGCGACTTCCGAGTGCGTGACCCACGCGTAGTGGCCGAGCTTCGACGGCCAGCGGGAGTAGAAAAGGTGGTATTTTCCGTCGTCGCCGCGCACGGCTGAACCGCACCAGATGCACCAGTCGGGGCTCTCGAACACCGCCCCGGCCGGGACAGGCTGGAGCCAGCGGCTAAATTCGACGTCGTCGCCGAGACCGGCGGACGCCGGGGCGGCGTGCAGCCGGATGTCGGCGACGGCGAGAGCGGCGGCGGTGAGACGGAGAAAATCGCGACGGGGCAGCGGGGGCATCGGAAGACGGGGCTACTTCTTTTCGTAGAAGCGGACGTAGTCGAAGACGGCGAACACGGGGAGGCGGCTTTCGTCGACGGCGTCGGTCTGACCGAGCGGCGACGCGATCACGGTGAGCCAGATGCTCATGTCGCCGTGATCGGGCACGAGGCGGGCGTCGACGGTGTTCACGATGCGGCCTTCAAAATAGTAGTTGATTTTGTCCGGCGTGAACTCGCAGCCCCAGACATGGAAATCCGCAGACTCGTCCGGCGTGCGCACGGTGCGGTGGCCATGGCCTTTGTGCGCGGGCTTCCAGATGTGCAAATTCGCTCCGTAGCGCAGCGGCGTCACGGAGTCGTTTTCACACACGTCGATTTCCTGCCGCGAGCCGATGTGGGCTTTCGGATCGGCGCCGGCGTGATGCATCATCCAGAACGAAGTGTGCCAGCCCTTCGTCGGAGGAACTTTGAAACGGGCTTCATAGTAGCCATGGCGGAAAACGCGCCGCGAGATCACGCCGCCCGCGGTGTACTCGCTCTTGGCCGTTTTCTCTTTCTTGCACTCCAGCCAGAGAAAACCGTCGCGCACAGCGACGTTGGCGGGGAGCTGCGTGCTCCAATAACGCGTGTCGGTGCGATAGAGCCAGCGGGTCTCGTCGAGGCGCGGAGCGTCGAATTCATCGGCCCAGGCGAGCGTGTAGCCCGCCGGCGGGGTCGGCACGACGGGCAGATCCAGAGTGGTCAAAGCACCCGTGCGCTCGGGCGGCGGCGGTTTGGTGCCGACGGGTTCGCCGACGATAAGAAAGCCGCTGAGGTAGAGCCCGTGGGCGGCGTAGGGCTGCGGGTCGGTGATGGGCTTGCCGGCTTTGGCCATGATCGCGGCCTTGTCGATCTTCGTGGCGAGCAGTTCGAGGGTCACGCGGTGCTCGGTATCGGCGAGCGGTTTCGAGAAAAACCACCGGGCGAGAACGAAGCGGCCGGGGGTTGAAAAACTGTCGAAGAGTGTGCCCGTCTCGGGCGGCAAATCGTCGATCGTCACGCGAAACTGGCCGTTCTCGGGGCCCTTCAAGCCGACGATGCCCAGCGCGGAGCCGGTGAAGCGAAAGGTAATCTTCGCGCCGGGCTCCATCGCCACCCACGTCGGCGGCACCATGTTCTGTCCGCTTTGGGTGGTCAGGTGCACATCGTGCGGCGGAACCGGTTGCCACTGGCCGTCGTGATCGGTCTCGGCGACGCTCACGATGCGCGCGCGTTGCCAGTTTTCCGGCGAGAGCGGTGCCGCCAGCGCGTGCGGGCCGGCGGCGCCCGCGCCGAGAAATTGCGGCAGGGCAAGCGCCAGACGGGCGGTGTAAACACGATGGCCGGCGTCGGTCGGATGCGTCTTGTCGCGGGTGAAGATCAGCCGGCCCTGCGCATCGCGGCCTTCGGCGTCGGCCGGCACATGTGCGGGAGCGGACATCACAAGTGTGCCGGCGGCGATACGACGCGCGACTTCGACGCCGAAATTGAAACTCGGAATGGCGTAATGCGCGGCGACATTTTCCATCGAACGCGCCGTGCTCTGGTAACTGCCGGCGAGCAGGTCTTTCACCATTCCGTCCGAGACGGTGTAGACGAAACAGATATCGGTCTGCGGATTCGCCGCCCACGTCTGGCGGACGATGCCCTCCAGGCGCGCTTCGACGCGGGGCGAACCGGTGCCGTCGTTGACCGCGAATTCCACGAAGAGCAGATCGGGCCGGTGGCGCAGCACGTCGCGCTGCAGCCGCGGGGCGCCGTAATCGGAGCCGGTGCCGGAGACGGCGGCGTTGATCTCGACGAAATTGGTTTTCGGATAGGCGCGCTGAAACGTCGTCAACGTCATCGGCCGCCAGCCCGCGGCGGCGGTGATGCTGCCGCCGAGAAACGCGACGCGCACCTCTTCGCCGCGCGCGATTTTGGCGGCGACGTTCGGGAGACCGCCGCGCACGTGAAACTCCGTCAGCTCGGCGCCGCGCGCGAGGGCGAGCGGGAGAAAGACACCAACGAGAAGACAGCGAAAGAAATGCAGGATCGTCATGGTGAGAGTTTGGCGCGGTGCGCGAGGTAACCGAAGCCGTAGGACACCTCGACGGTGGTAGCGGTGCTGCGCGGCGCGCGGAGGCGACCACTGAACGTGCGGGCGTTGGGCGAGTCTTCGGTGACGAGGAGTTTCTCGGTCGCGCCGGTGGCGGGGGTGACCACCACCTCGGCGGTCTCGGCTTTCTCGTAGTCGAAGTTCAGCGGCGCGGTGAGTTGCACGATGATCTCGTCGCCGTCGCGGCGGAGGGTGAGCGAGGTCTCGGCGTGGGCGAGATAGGCCAGCGAAACATTGAAGGCGGTGTTGAACGTGACCCAGCCCTCGGTCCAGCCGATGTTGCCGACCTGCGGATTGTAAGGGAAATGCTGATTCTTCGGGCTGCCATCGATCACAAAGCGGGCCTTTTCGAGCTGGCCGATGCCGCCCTTGTGGAAGCCATACCAGCCCTGTTCGACGCCCTCGATTTCGCGCGGAGCGTCGTAGGAGAAGTGACGGCCCGCGGGGTTGCGGCCGAACATCGCGTCGAAGTGGGAGGTGACGAGTTCGTTGAGTCGGTTGCGCGTGGCGGCGTCGCGCACGAAGGGGCGCGCCGCGAGGAGCGCGGCGGGGAAGCCGACGACATTACCGGGCTCATTCCACATGGTCGGCTTGTCGCCCATGGGCGTCCAACCGTCACCGTCGGTGAGTTTGCGGAAATCCCAGAGGTTGGCCGAGCGCCGGATCGCGACCTGCGCCCACGCGTCGATTTTTCCTGCGAGACCGGCGGGGGCGCGGTCGGGGTAGGCGCGGAGAAAGTGCGTGAGGCCCGTGAGCGTGAGCCACTCGCTCATGCGCTGACCCTTGGTGGTGAGCGGGTCGTTCCAGTCGAGATTTGCGACCAGCCACTCGGCTTGGCGAAGGGCGGCGGTAAAGTAGCGCTCGGCATCGGCGCGGCCCTCGCGGCGGGCGACTTCGTGAAGGAGGAGATTCGGCTCCACGGAGAAACCGGGCGGGAGCGCGCCCTTCGTGGTGCCGAGCTTGGTCTTGAGCGCGAGGAGATCGTGCTCGGGACTTTCATCGTAAGGGTAAGTGCGGTCGGCGGTGGGCGTGGTCCACGTGGCGAAGGCGTAGTCGCGCACGACGGTATAGTTTTGCGCCGGCAGATAGTCGCGCAGCCACGGCCACGCGTAGAGGAAGTAGGCGAGTTGGGCCTTGAGGTGTTCGTGGCCGAGGCGCTGCGTGACGATGATGTCGGCGCCCCAATGGATGAGTTTGACGAGGTCGGGAATGTCGTCGCGGTAAGGCGTGAGCGCACCCCAGAGCGTGGGATCGATGGGCGCCTCGGAGGTGATTTGGCGCGGCATCCGCACGTAGGCGGACGGATTGGAGAGCCACTGCGGGACCAACGTGTGCAGCTCCCAACCGAAGTGGTGGTCGTCGCGCCAGCCGAAAGAGCCGCGGCAAACCGGGCGGTGGTTGCCGACGTAGTGACGGCTATCGACCATGAAGTTGATCGCGTTCTGGTAGGTCACGCGCTCGAGCCACCACTGGCCGATGCGAAACGGCACGGACGTGTGCGGGCCGGCCACAACGACGAACTCGCGCGGGTCGTTCGCGGGATCGAAGGCGGAGAAATCACCGATTTGGCCGGAGATTTTCGCGGAGAACACGGGGGCGCCACCGGACGCGGGGCGGACTTTGAACGGCGTGCCATCGGCAAGCGTGGGAGCGGTGAAGCGCTTCGGCTGGCCGAGGTTGAAACCGCTTTGGTTGAGATAAATCAGCGGGATTTTTTCGGCGGCCGCGGTACCGGCGCCGTGGGCGGCGGCGGGCGCCGCAAGCGGCGGGAGCGTGCGCACACTGGCGGGCCAGACGACGACTTCCGTGATGCGGGCGTAGCCATCGGGCGTGGCGGTAATCCACAGCCGGAGGCGATCGGTGCGCACGGCGACGGCGTCGTCGAAGGCGAGCGCGAGCGCGGTGGCCTGGTTGTTGACGATCGTGGCGGACGGGATGTCGATCCTCTGGCCGGCGCGCTGTAACTGGACGGTGAGGCCGCGCACGGCGGTGGCGGCGTTGAGGCCGGTGTGCACATGCACGCCGAGGAGCGAGGTGGTTTCGGCAAGTTCCACTTCAAGCCACCACGGGCCGGCGGGAATGCGGCCGCTCGTCCAGCGCGACGTATCGCTGCTGACGCCATCGATGGCCTTCGCGGCAGTGAACTCTCCGTAGGTGGAACTGGCGAGGGCGGAGCGGAGGGCGACCGGCCGGGGCGCCGGTTCGGCGGCGAAAAGCCCGGTGGCGGCAAGGGCAGACAGGAGTGCAAAGCGGAGCGCGTTCATGGTGGTGGGGAAAGGAGCGAGTGCAGCGCCTCGAACCAACGCTGGGCCATCTTGGCGGCGCCGGCGGCATTCGGGTGGACGAGGTCGGGGATAGTGTCGGTGCGCCAGTCGAAGCCGGTGGCTTGATCGACGAGGCGGACGGGTTGTGCGGGCGTGTGAAGCCGGGAGGCGAGATGGGCGAGCGCGGTGTTGAGCTCGGGGATGTACGAATATTTTGGGAGCTTTCCCGCGGGAATGACCTGCGCGAGGAGGACGACCACTTTGGGATTCGCGGCGCGCAACGAGGTGATGAGGCGCTCGGTGGCAGCGAGCATGCCGGGGATGGGTTGCTCTTCGGCGAAGTGATTGTGACCGGCGTGGAGCAGGACGATGTCGGCGGGATTCTTTCCGAAGTGGGCGGGCACCGTGGCGGCGAGGAACTCGACGTTTTTTCCACCGTAGCCTTCGTGGCGAAGCTGGGCGGTACCGCGGGTGCCGACGAATCCAAAGGCGATGCCGGCGGCGCGGAGTTTTTCGGCGAGGAGTGGACGGTAGTTGGAAAATGTTGCCCCGCCCTCGGTGATCGAGTCGCCGACGGGCATAATGCGCCACGCGTCAGCAGCGGCGGCGGCGGCGGGCGCGAAACCGGCGAGCAGGCAGGTGGCGAGCAGCGTGAGGCGGGCAACGAGGTGAATCATAGCAGGGCAGCCGCGAGGCGGGCGACCTCGGCGGCGGTGAGCGCGCGGTTGTAGGTGCGGATGTCGCCGAGCGTGCCGGCGTCGCTTTGGCAGCGTTGGGCCTTCGGCGGCGGAACGTCGGGGGTGAGTGTGCCATCGCCGACGGCGTCGTAGAGTCCACTGTTGGCACCCAGGCGTCCGGGGGCGGTCCTGTCAGTGGGCGAGAAGGTGAGGCCGTCGGCGCGTTGGGAGAGTTTGCCTTCGAGGTAGATCGGCGCGGATCTGCGATCATAAACGCAGGTGACGCGGATGGCCGCGCCCGCGCGATAGCCGGCACGGGCGACGACGTCGCGGTGCTCGGCGTGGCTGCCCAAGCGGAAGGAAATATCGCCCGCGGCGGAGAGGCCTGCGCCCCGGCCGGCGCGGCCGGTCTTGGGCAGGCGGGTGATCGGAAAGAGGTCTGACCGTTTCGCAGGCTGCATCACCCACGAGACAGTCCTGGCTTCGCCGACACCGCAATCACGGCCGAAAAGGCAGAACTTTTCGTCGCCGGAGAATAAGCGGGGAGCACTTTGGGCGAGTTGCCAAAGCGGGTCGCCGCCGCGGTAGGCGAAGGAGCGTGACGGCCGCGGCTGTTTTCCGGGCAGCGGGGGCTTCATGAATGGCACCTCGTCGACCTCGAGCCAATCGCCGGCGTCGACTTCGGAAATGATCGAAACGGTGACGGTCTGCTCGGAAACAGGAATGTGCGGGCGGCGCACGTCGGTCCCTGTGGCGGAGGCGGGAATGACGAGGGGGAGAGCGGGGCCGCCGAACACGGAGACGCGGAGGCAGGCGGTGGTTGGGTGGCCTGAGCGGCGCACGCGGGCGCAGAGTTCGTCGTCGCCATTGCGGATAGACGGGAGGGTCTGCGTGGTCGTGACGAAGTCGGCGCGGTCGCGGGCGTGGCGCGGTTTGAAATCGCCGAAGGCCGTGTCGCCCCGGACAGGAGGCGGGCGGCGACGTCGCCAGACTCGCGCCACGCGACGGGTTTTGGGAGGTCGATCTTACCCTGATTGTATTCGAAACCGCCGTTGGCGAGGAGCGTCGCTCCGGGAAAGTCGCGGGCGTAGAAGCGGAAATGGTCGAAGCGGGTTTCGCCGGGCGGCTGGTCGCTGTCGACTTTGCCGAAGCCGGTGAGGGCGGTGAGCCAGACGTTTTGCTGCGCGACAAGATCGGGAAAATCGGCATGGGCGACGCTTTCCCCGTGGTCGTGGAAAATCACGGCGTCGGGCGTGTATCCGTCGGCGTCGATCCACCCGCGGTCGGGCGGGAGTTGGAGCGGGACTTGCGCGCGATGCGGCCCGGCGAGCTCCAGGTAGCCCTTCGGCGAAAGGTCGACGGAGAGATTGTTGCAGGCCATTTTCTGCGCGGAATCGAGCTCGGGGGAATCGATCTCGAAGATGGAGTTGTTCGCGGGGCCGCCCAGGCCGCGCGGCCAGAAGGCAGGGTGCACGCCGCGCCTGGCCAGGAAGGGCTGCGAGCGGCACTCGTGGTCGCCGTAGCCGAAGCGATGTTTGCTGATGAGACCGCCGCCGGTGTGGGCGGGGCAGCCGTCGCTGGTCTCGTGGTTCGCTGCGACGATGGGGTAGCCGTCGGCGACGCGGACATTGCGAGCGAGGTTGAGGCCGTCTGTACCCGTGCCGGTGCACGGCCCGGTGCGGAAATTCCAGTCGCGGTCGTTGACGCGGTGGCCGTCGAACTCATCGGCGAAGAACAACTCGTCGCCAGGCGCGGGCGGGGCGCTGTGCGCAAAGGGCGCGGCGAAGAGGCCGGCGCCGAGAGCGGTCAGGAGAGCGAGCTTGGGGGAAAAGCGCGGCGGGGGTAAAAGCACGACGAACCGATTGGCGGATGGCAGGAGAAGAGATTCAACCCTCGGCGCGGTGAAACCGTTAACCGGCTCGGTTCGGATAAAGGCCTGAGCGGAGCATGCAGATGGATCGCCCGGGCTGAACGCGTGGGATCAATTCGCCGCGAAGACGGGCGTGCCCTTTTTCCAGATGCTGCGTTGGCGGGCGATAAACCAGGTTTTTCCTTTGGCGTTATTGCCTTGGTGGAACAGGCGCGTGGCGCCGTCGTCGTCGAGGAAGATGCCGGGATGGCCGGAATCGGAGGAATGCCATGAGCCCCGCGGTCCATGGCAGAGGAACGGTTCGGAGGAGGGCGCGGGCGAAGAGGGCGCGCAAGGGGGGAGCGCTGGGCGACGCCGCGAAGAGTGGGCGAGGCGGGGGTGGTGAAGCGATGGATCATAGGGCGGGAGCGACGCGAAGCGGAAGGTGCACATTGAACGACGTGCGGCCGGCCTTGCGGTGGCCATCGGTCGCGCCGAACAGCGCGCGGGAGTGGCCGGAGGCGTCGAAGAGCAGCGCGGGGCGCTCGCGCCGGAGGTTGCTCAGAGACCCGTCGGCCCCGGTGGATTTTGCGCCGGGCATTACCCCACGAGCTCGCGGCGGTGCCAGGACCGCTGCGGCGGTGATCGCCAACCCGGGCTACGCTACGAGGGACGACAGGCGGGGGGTGATCGCCACGGGCGCCGGTCGGGAACGGCGAACCGCCGAGCGCGGCGAAGGCTACCACCGGCCGAGCGGGGCGCCGTTGGCGTCGGTCGCCAGCTGGCCGACGCATCGTGGGCCGGGCCGATCATAGGCGTGAATCGGTGGAATGGGGCGCGGGGTTTGCTCAGACGCCGTCGAAAAGGATCCCGGCCGCAGTGAGTCGGGGTTTCCGGTTGCGCTCAAACTGGGGAGAGTGAAATCGTTCACCATGCCGCCACCCCAAGGTCAGGTTGTCACGCTCAAGGACGTCGCGGCGCGCGCCGGACTTTCGCTGGCCACCGTTTCGTATGCACTGCGCCAGCATCCCAAGATTCCGGCCGAGACGCGCGAGCTCGTGGCGGCCGCAGCCGGCGAGCTGGGTTATCGGCCGAATCCGCGCGTCGCCAGTCTCATGGCGCACATCCGCGGCGCACAGTCGCGCGCCCATCAGGAGCGGCTGGCGTTTGTGTGGGTGCACACGAGCCGCGCGGAGGCCCGGCAGAATCCGTTTTTAAAAATGGTCTTCGCCGGTGCGCGCGAGCGCGCGGGGCAAATGGGGTTTACCCTGGAGGAATTTTGGACGAGCGACCCGGCCATGACCGACCAACGGCTCGAGCAAATCCTCCGGGCGCGCGGCATCGTCGGCGTCGTCCTCTCGCCGGTCACGACCGCCGAGGCCGCGGTGACACTGGGGTGGGACTGGCGACAGTTTGCGCCGGCGGTGATCGGCAATGTCACGTGGATGCCCGAACTGCACCACGCCGGGCACCACCATTTTCTTGCCATGCGCCTGGCGCTGTTGGAACTGGCGAAACTCGGCTGCCGGCGGCCGGCCGCGCTGATCGAGGCGACGGTGCACGAACGCAACAAGCACGCCTACGTGGCGGGGTTTTTGGCCCACCATCCGCGCGCGGCGTCCGCGCGCGGTCTCGTGCGAGTGGTTGTCCGCGGCGACACCGCCGACCTGGGGCCGTGGCTGCGCGCCGCGCGGCCGGATGCGTTGATCCTCAGTCATACCGACCTCCTGGATTTGCCCGGCGTGAGCAAAGCGGCGCGGGACCTGCGCCTGCCGCGGGTGACCCTTTACTGGAGCAAGCAGTCCCCGCGCGGGATCGGCGGAATCGACCAGTGCCATGACCGGGTCGCCGGGCACGCGGTCGACCTGGTGGCCGCGCAACTCAACGCGAACGAAACCGGCGCGCCCGACTTGCCGCGCATGATGTTGTTTCCCGGGCGCTGGGTGGCACCGGGTCAACCGCCCAAAACCTCGGCGCGGGCCTGAGCCCAGCGTCACTCCCGGCGGTTTCCGGCCCGCCCACCGGATTCCTCCCCTCCCCCGCCCGGTTCCGGTTTCCGGCCGGACGCATCTCGGGCATTGACGCGGATTTTCCGTGATCGTTTCCTGTCCCCTATGCCTGCCTCCGAGAACGTCCATCCCAGTGCCAAATATAAGCGCGTCGTCCTAAAACTCTCCGGCGAAGTGCTCCGCGGCGGAAAAAACGGCGACGCCATCGACGGCGCCACCCTCGAAAAGGTCTGCCGGCAGGTCAAAGAGATCCATGACCTCGGCGTACAGGTCTGCGTCGTCATCGGCGGCGGGAATATTTTCCGCGGTCTCACCGGGGAACAGCGCGGCGTCGACCGCACCACGGGCGATTACATGGGGATGCTCGCCACCGTGATCAACGGCCTCGCGCTCATGGACCGCCTCGAAAAACTCGGCGTCAACACCCGCGTCCAGTCCGCCATTCCGATGAACCAGATCGCCGAGCCGTTCATCCTCCGCCGCGCGATCCGCCACCTCGAAAAAGGCCGCGTCGTCATTTACGTCGCCGGCACCGGGAATCCCTATTTTTCCACCGACACCACCGCCGCCCTCCGCGCGAGCGAAATGCACGCCGACATCATCCTCAAGGCCACCAAGGTCGACGGCATCTACGACAAAGATCCGAAGAAATACCCCGACGCCGTCAAATACGAGACCCTCACGTTTATCGACGCGCTCAAGCAACGGCTCAACGTCATGGACTCGACCGCCTTCTCCCTCTGTCTGGACAACAACGTCCCGATCCTCGTGTTCGACCTCAACGACGAGCACGCCATTCGCAAGGCCATCGTCGGCGAAAAAATCGGGACGCTGGTAAAGAACTGATCGCACGCGCGGCGGCAGCGGGGCTCGCCCTTTGTTTCCGCGCAGGTTTCCCTCATTGGGTGAGTGTCCCTCGCCGCGGTGATTCCGGTGGTGTGCCCGCTTCGCCGCCCTCGCGGGTCCCCCTCCCCCCGCTTGGATTTCCGTTGCCCCACCCCGTCTCCCCCCCCGGACGATTCCGTCACGATTCCCCCCCTTCGGCGGGGCCAACGCCACCGTCACCGCGACCACCGAAGGCCGGCCTCTGGCCGAAGATCGCGCCCGCACCAAAAACTGGAAACGCTGGGGGCCCTCCCTCGCCGAACGCCCATGGGCCACCGTCCGCGAGGACTATTCGGCGAACCGCGACAGCGGGGGCTATTCCCCCCACGACCACGCGCGCAGCCGGGCCTACCGCTGGGGCGAAGACGGACTCCTCGACTACACGGATCGCGAATGCCGCCTCTGCTTCGGTCTCGCCCTCTGGAACGGTCGCGATCCGATCCTGCAGGACCGGCGCTTCGGCCTGACCGGCCCCGAGGTCAATCACGGCGAGGGTGTCCAAGAACTTTACGACTACCTCGACTCGCCCCCCACCCATTCCTGGCTGCGTGCCCTCTAT
Source organism: Opitutaceae bacterium (assembly GCA_044358025.1). Taxonomy (GTDB): domain Bacteria; phylum Verrucomicrobiota; class Verrucomicrobiia; order Opitutales; family Opitutaceae; genus GAS368. The sequence continues at coordinate 190 of JBIKOK010000105.1, read as the reverse complement.
AAATATTCTCAGGCCGAGTTCCCCTAAGCCCCGCTGATCGAGGAAAACCGCCGGCGGGTCCTCAACGGTCCGGAATTCGAGGTGCTCGACCCCGGCGCCTTCGACGACGGCCGCTACTTCGATGTCATCGCGAGCTACGCCAAGTCCACGCCGGCCCACACGCTGATCCGGCTGACCGTGGCGAACCGCG
>JBIKOK010000233.1:0-10513 GCA_044358025.1 Opitutaceae bacterium | reverse complement strand
CCGCCACGCTGCACCTGCTCGCGCCACGGTGGTTCCGCAATCTCTGGACCTGGGGCTGCGAACGCGAACACGTCTCGGTCAAACCGCCGCGTTCCCTCCACGGCGCCGGAACCGTTCCCGCGCAACCCGAGTCGTTGGGCGATTTCTCGCTGCACCTCGCGCCGGCCTCCGACGGCACGGGGCCCACTGCGCTCTTCCCGGAAAACGACCCCAACCACCGGCGTCTCTCCGGTTCGCCGAACGCGTCGCCCTTCGTCAAGGACGCGTTTCACCGCTCCGTGGTGCACGGCGAGACCGCCGCGGTGAATCCGGCGCAGACCGGCACGAAGCCCGCGCTGCACGACGTCCTCACCGTCCCGGCCGGAGGCAAAATCACCGTCGATCTCCGGTCGTGAACTCCGGCTCGACGACCTGCCCGCGGAGAGCAACACCTCCCTCTTCGGCGGAAATCCCAACTGGCGCGGGCCCGTCTCGTTCCCCTTCAACGACCTCCTCGTCGAGGCACTGGAGCGCGACCACTCCTCCTCTGGCGACGCCCTGCTCGTCGAAGCCCCCACAGGCTCGGACCGGAGGGTCAATCTCCGCGAGGCCGCCTCCAAGATTGCCCGGCGCCGCCGCACGACGTTCCCCGCCGACGGGAAAAACTGCCGGGCGGTGCTCGGCACCGACTCGCGCTACGCCGACGATCCGCACTTCCGCGATCTCGTGCTGTTCTACGAATATTTTCACGGTGACAACGGCCGCGGCGTCGGTGCCAGCCACCAAACCGGCTGGACCGCCCTCGCTCTGCGCTGTCTGGAGGACGGGACCCGGCGCCGGGCACCGAAGAATGGGCCCAAGTTGGAGATTGAAGGCTGCGGCCGGGCCGGTTCACGCTCCAACCTTCCTTTCTTTCCACTATGTCCCACCCGATCCTTACCGATGCTCAGGCCAAGATGAAAAAAGCCGTGGACTACACGCTCCATGAATTCAGCTCGATCCACACGGGCAAAGCCACGCCCGCGATGGTCGAGGGCGTGATGGTCGAAGCCTACGGCTCGATGACGCCGCTGAAACAGTGCGCCGCCATCTCCACCCCCGACGCCCGCCTCATCCAGATCCAGCCGTGGGACACCACGCTCACCAAGTCGATTCTCAAGGGCATCCAGGAAGCCAATCTCGGCTTCAACCCGATTCCCGACGGCAAGGTCATCCGCATTCCGCTTCCCGAAATGAGCCGCGAGCGACGGCAGGAATTCGTCAAGACCGCCCACCGTCTTGCCGAGGAAGGCCGCGTCCACGTGCGCAACGTCCGCCGCGACGCCCTCGAGACCGCGAAGAAAGCCAAACTTCCCGAGGATGACTCCAAGCGCCTCGACAAGGATGTGCAGGTCATCACCGACGCCGCCATCAAGAGCATCGGCGACCACCTCGCGCACAAGGAAAAGGATTTGCTCACGGTCTAAGCCCGGAGGGCCGGTTTCCGACCGGCCCCAACCCGCGCTCTCCAGCACGCTTTCCGCGTTGAAAAAAGAATCTTCCTCGCCCGCGCCCAAGCGCGTCGTCGTCAAACTCGGCACCGGCGTCCTGACCACCGGGATCGGCCAACTCGACACCGCGCGCATCGACGCCATCTGCGCCGAAGTCGCCGCGCTCCGCGCCCGCGGCACCGAAGTGATCGTCGTGTCCTCCGGCGCGGTCGGCTTGGGCATGGGCTCCCTCGGTCTCCTGAAAAAACCGAAGGAAATCGCCAAGAAGCAGGCCTGCGCCGCCATCGGTCAGTCCCGCCTCATGCAAACGTGGCAGGCCGGTTTCGCACCCCATCGCCTCACCGTCGCCCAGGTTCTCCTCACCCACGACGATCTCCGCGTCCGCACGCGCTACCTCGGCGTCAAGGAAACCCTCCGCCAGCTCATCGCCTACGGCACCGTGCCGATCATCAACGAAAACGACACGGTCAGCGCCGCCGAGATCAAGTTCGGCGACAACGACACCCTTTCCGCGATGGTCGCCTCCCTCGTCGAGGCCCAGCACCTCGTCATCCTCTCCACCGCGCCCGGCCTGATCGACCTGAAGGGCACAAAGGAAATCCTCCCCGTCGTCGAGCGCATCACGCCCGAGATCGAGGCGATGGCCGGCGGCACGACCGACGAGACCGCCACCGGCGGGATGATTTCGAAAATCACCGCGGCGAAACTCGCCACCAAGGCCGGCTGCGGCGTCTTCATCGCCAGCGGCAGCGAGCCCCAGATTCTCGCGCGCCTCTTCGGCGGCCGCGGCCCCGGGACGTTTTTCGTCCCCAGCGGCCTGCCCATGGAATCGAAGAAACGCTGGCTCGCCTATTTCCAACGCCCCGCCGGCACGCTCACGGTCAATGAGCGCGCCGTCCCCGTCCTCCGCGACCAGGGCCGCAGCCTCCTCGCCGTCGGCGTGACCGGCGCGGCGGGCGAATTCGCCGCCGGCGACATCGTCAACATCGCCGGCCCCGACGGCACCGTCTTCGCCCGCGGCAAGTCCACCTTCGCCGCCGAAGAGATTTCCGCCATCGCCGAAAAAAAGGGCGACGCCGTCGCCGCCCTCTACCCGGCGCGCAAACGCCTCGAGGTCGTCCACCGCAACGACCTCGTGTTGCTCTGATTTTCCCTTTGCGCCCGCGCGACGATGCGCGAGCCTCGGGCGTTTCATGGATTCCCCTCTCGACGCTCCGCCGCCCTCCGCCTTCGACGGCGTCCCGCCCATCGACTTCCGCGCGTCCCTCAACGACGAACAATACGCCGCCGTCACCGCCCCCGCCGGCCCGCTCCTCGTCCTCGCCGGCGCCGGCTCCGGCAAGACCCGCACCCTCACCTACCGCGTCGCCTACCTTTTGTCCCAAGGCGTGCGCCCGGGCGAAATCCTCCTCCTCACCTTCACCAACAAGGCCGCCAAGGAAATGCTCCACCGCGTCCACGAACTCACCGGCTTCGAGCCGGGCCGTTTCTGGGGCGGCACCTTTCACGGCATCGGCCACCGCTCGCTCCGCATGCACGGCGAGGCCATCGGCCTCCCCCGCACCTTCACCATCATGGACGCCGAGGAATCCGAAGGCATCCTCCGCGACGCCGTCGACTCGTGCGACAAACTGTTCTTCAAGGACAAGACCCACCCCAAGGCCGGCCCGCTGCACTCCATCCTCTCGATGGCGCGCAACACCCAGCTCCCGCTCTCCGAGACCATCTCGCGGTTCTTCCCGCAACACGAGGGGATCATCGACCGCGCCCCGCTCTTCGCCAAAAAATACGCCGAGGCCAAGCGCGCCGCCAACGTCCTCGACTACGACGACCTCCTCGAAAACTGGCTCGAACTCCTCCAGAAATCGCCGGAGACGCGCGAATATTTCTCCCAGCGCTTCCGCCACGTCCTTGTCGACGAGTATCAGGATACCAACGTCCTCCAGTCCCAGATCGTCGACCTCATCGGCTCGCACCACCGCGTGATGGCCGTCGGCGACGACGCGCAGTGCATCTACACGTGGCGCGGCGCGAACGTCGAAAACATCCTCACCTTTCCCGACCGCCACCCCGGCACCGTCATCCACCGCATCGAGACGAACTACCGCTCGACCCCGCAGATTCTCGCCCTCGCCACCGGCGTCCTCCAGGCCCAGCCGAAGGGCCGCGCCTTCGAAAAGGAACTCCGCCCGCACCGCGCCAATTCCGAAAAACCCTACCTGGTCCAGTCCATCGACGGCCGCGAGCAGGCCCAGTTCATCGTCCAGCGCATCCGCGGCCTCATCGACGAGGGCTGCGCGCTCGCCGACATCGCGATTCTCTACCGCGCGCATTTCCACGCGCTCGACATCCAGCTCGAACTCTCGCGGCTCCAGATTCCCTACCAGATCACGAGCGGCGTCCGCTTTTTCGAACAGGCCCACATCCGCGACCTCGTGGCGCTCCTGCGCTTCGTCTACAACCCGTCCGACACCGCCGCCTGGAACCGCCTCGCGGTCCTCCTCCCGAAAGTCGGCGACAAGAACGCCGCGAAGCTCCACTCCGCCGCCTCCGACCACGCGCGCCTGATGCAGAAAGATTTTCTCGCCGCCCTCGCCACCGACGACGTCGCCACGAAAGTCCCGAAGGACGCCAAGGAGGAATGGCCCCAATTCGTCGCCTCGCTCCAACAGGTCGGCGACATCATGAAACACATGAAGCCGCACAACGCGGTCGAGGTCGCCATCGACGGCTGGTATGGCGACTACCTCAAAGGCGCCTACGCCAACTACGTCTCCCGCCTCGACGACCTGAAATCGATGATCGGTTTCGCGAGCCGCTACGACGACATGCACCAACTCCTCGTCGAGGTGATGTTGCTCAACAGCGAGACGAGCGACCGCTCGGCCGATCCCGACGCCGACGCGCTGCGGCTCACGACGGTGCACCAGGCCAAGGGCCTCGAATACGCCGCCGTTTTCCTGATCGGCCTCGCCGACGGCATGTTTCCCATCCGCCGCGCCATCGAAGCCGGCGACGTGGAGGAAGAGCGCCGCCTTTTCTATGTCGCCGTGACGCGCGCCCGCGACGAGCTCTACCTCTGTTTCCCGAAGGTAAACACGAAGGGCGGCCCCGCGATGCTCCAAACGCCCAGCCGTTTCCTCACCGAACTCTCGCCCGACCTCTACCAGCCGCTGAAAATCAAGCGCAGCTACGGGTGGTAGTTGCGGGATCGTAGCGGAACGCGTGAGCGTTTCGCCGCGAACATTCCGCAGACGAAACGCTGACGCGTTCCGCCACGGTTCCGGCAATTCTGACTCCCGTAGCGGAGCGCGTGAGCGCTTCGTCGGCACTGTTCCGTCACTCGCTCGCATCATCCGTCGGTCCATCCGCCAGTCGCCCGTAAATCCGCCAGAATCGCGCCCAGAAATTCTCGTCTCGCGGGTCCATCTTTGGATAGCCCGGCACGAGAGCACCAAGAAAAGAATAACTCCGCCAATCCTCCACCAGTCCGGCACGAACCGGATTTTCAAAAATATAGTTGGCCACCGTGCCGAACGCTCCTCTGTCACGCTGCGCCTCGCGCAGCACTTCGTCGTAGGCCTGACGTTGCAACTCGCGCCCGCCACGGAGCAGCTCGAGGCTCCACGCCTCGCGGAACAGCGCGATCGCGCGTTTCTGGTCGCTCGATTCGCTCCAGCCAAGCCAGAGGAAATGCCCATGATCGGGCATGAGGCAATAGGCAGGAAAAACCAGCGCGTGCCGCCCAAGCGCATGGCACATCCATTCGCGCATCATCGCGTGATGCAGCGGATCGAGCCAGCCTGTCGCCCGCCGCTCCAATGTCATTGTCCAATGCACAAATGCCCGCCCGCGATAGAACTCGGGAGCCAGACGCGAAAGTCGCCCTCGGTGAATCTTCGGGTCGTAAGGCACGATGGAAATTCACCTGGGGACCGAACGCAGATCAAGCACTTCGAGGCACGAAACGCTCACGCGTTCCGCTACCACCCACGGCCCTCCCTTCGCTCTCTCCGTAACGGAATGCGTGGCATTTCGGAAGCGGAGCGGACTGCCTCAGGGTTTCGTCCGCCCCTTGCTCAAGCGCGCTTCGCCTCCACCGCCCGCATCACCCGCAGCGTGTTTCCGCCCCACAGCTTCGCCAGCTCCGCCTCGCTCCAGCCGCGCGCCAGCAGCGCCCGCGTGATGTTCGGATAGTCCGTCACGTCGCGCAGCCCCGCAAAGCCCCCGCCGCCGCCGTCGAAATCGCACCCGATGCCCACGTGGTCGAGGCCCATCACCGCCACCGCATGCTCGATGTGGCCGACGAAATCCTCGAACGTCACCGGCGGGTTCGGGTGCGCCGCACACACGACATCATACGCGCGGTCTTCCGCCGCCAGCGTCTCCGCCGACAGCACGTGATCCTTGAACCGGATCAACACCTCCGCGATCGCCGCCGTGCGCGCGTTCCCGGGGGCGTTGACGAGCGAGATCGGCAGCGCGTTGATCTGGAGCACGCCGCCCTTCGCCGCCAGCGCGCGCAGCAACTCGTCGCCCACGTTGCGCGGATGGTCCGCCACCGCCCGCGGTCCGCTGTGCGACAGCACCACGGGCGCCCGCGACAGCTCGAGCAGATCGCGCAACGTGTCGTCGCTCGCATGTGAGGCGTCGAGCATGAGCCCGAGCCGGTTCGCCTCGGCCACCATCTCCCGCCCCAACGAACTCAGCCCGCCCCATTCCGCCCCGCGCGGATCGGTCGACGAGTCCGCCACGTCGTTGTTCAACATGTGCGTGAGCCCGAGCATCCGGACGCCCAGTTTCGCCAACACCTCCACATTCCCCGCGTCACGCCCGAGCGAGTAGGCGTTCTCGACGCTCAGATAAACCGCGCGCTTCCCCTCCGCCTTCAGCCGCAGACCGTCGGCGGCGGTCAGCGCCAGACCGCAGGCGGCGGCGTTCGCACCGAGCACCGCGTGCGTGCGCTCGAAACACCGCACCGCCCGCTCGTGCGCGAGCCGCAGGCCCTCGGGCGTACGCGCAAGTTGCCCCACGTAGACCGCGAACACGAGCGCGTCGATCCCGCCCTCGCGCATCCGCGGCAGATCGCACTGCGAACGGTCCTTTGCGTAATCGTGCCGCACCCCGAAGTCCCACCCGTCGCGCATCAAACTCGCCGTCGGCGTGTCGATGTGGGTGTCGATCGTGAACAGCCGCTCGTGCACGGCGGTGGCCTCGGCGGAGACGGCAGCGGCGGAAAGTTGGATCATCCGCCCGAGCAAAACGCGCGGCTCCGCCCCGCGCAAACGGGTTCTTTCCGTTCGGTGACATCTCCGGGGTTGCACTCGGCACTTTCCACGGCTCTGTCTTCCCGAAACCTCCATGTCCTCCCCCGTCGAAAACGTCGTCATCATCGGCACCGGCTGCGCAGGCCTCACCGCCGCCATCTACACCGCGCGCTCCAGCCTCAACCCCCTCGTCCTCGAAGGCCCGCTGCCGGGCGGCCAGCTCACGACCACCAGCGAAGTCGAAAACTTTCCGGGCTTCCCCCACGGCGTCGACGGCTTTCAGCTTACCCAAAACATGCGCGAGCAGGCCACCCGCTTCGGCACACGGTTCGAGTCGGCCCTGGTGGACAAAGTCGATTTCACCTCGACGCCGCGCCAACTCTTCTGCGGCGACCGCATCATCCTCGCGAAGACCGTCATCATCGCCACCGGCGCCTCGCCGCGGCTCACCGGCATCCCCGGCGAAAAAGAACTCTACGGCGGCAAGGGCGTGACGACCTGCGCCACCTGCGACGGCGCGTTCTACCGCAAGATGGAAGTCGCCGTCCTCGGCGGCGGTGACAGCGCCGCGGAAGAAGCGCTCTTCCTCACCCGCTTCGCGAGCAAGGTGTATCTGGTGCACCGCCGCGACACCCTGCGCGCCTCGAAGATCATGGCCGACCGCGCCGTCGCCCACGAAAAAATCCAAATGGTCTGGGACAGCGTGCCGGTCGAGGTCCTGGGCGTGCCCGAGGGCGCGGTCAACGGCCTCAAGATCAAAAACGTGAAAACCGGCGTCGAATCCGTGCTGCCCGTCAAAGGCATTTTCGTTGCGATCGGCCACATCCCCAACACCGGTCCGTTTGCGCCCCCGCTCGAGGTCGACGAGGGCGGCTATTTCAAGCCGCAACCCGGCTCACAGGTGCAGACCAACGTTCCCGGCGTCTATGTCGCGGGCGACTGCTCCGATCACATCTACCGCCAGGCGATCACCGCCGCCGGCATGGGCTGTCAGGCCGCCATCGAAGCCGAGCGCTGGCTCGCCGAACACCACGGTTGAGTCCGACCGGAGCGGCGCTTTCCCAACCGCCGTCGGTCCTCGCGCGACCGCCCCCGCCCCTATGGCCACTTCGCGTCTCGCCCGCCTCCACCGCGCCCTCGGCATTCCCGCCGACTATGCCCGCTCGCGCGGCCTGCACGCCTTCCGCGAAGCGAGCATCCCGCGCCTCGTCCTCGTCGGCCGTGATCCGACCGACCACAAACCCGTTCGCCTCGCCCCCCGCGCCGCCGCCGCCTGGCGCCGCATGCGCGCGGCCGCCGCCGCCGACGGCGTCACGCTGGTTCCGCTCTCCGGTTTTCGCAGCGTGCGCCGGCAAACCCAGATCATCCGGCGCAACCTCGCCAAGGGCCGCCCGCTCGACGACCTGCTCCGCTACGTCGCCGCGCCCGGCTTCAGCGAGCATCACACCGGCCGCGCGATCGACATCGGGGATCCCACCGACGTCTCGGTCGAAGCCAGCTTCGCCCGCACCCCCGCGTTCCGCTGGCTCCGCCGCCGCGCCGGCGAATTTGGCTTCACGATGACCTACCCGCGCGGCAACCGCCACGGCATCGGCTACGAGCCCTGGCACTGGTGCTGGCACGCGTGAACCGCGGACCGCGTATCCGGTGGCTGGACGACCCGGCCGCCGCCGCCCCCTGACCCTCCCGCGCCCGGGCCGCGCCTCCGCCTCCACCCCAAGGCCGACTCGCGGGCTGGCACGCAGCCCCGGATGTCCCCTCCCCATCGGCTGCTGGCCCGACCCCGCCCCTTTTGTTTGGAATAGTTCTAATTATCACTTGCACCTTAGAACCATTCCAATTTGTTGCCCCCTCCTCAAAACCGCATGTCCACCGCCACTGTTACCTCCGACGCCCTCGCGCAGAAACTCGCTGACAGCGGGCTGCGCGCTACCCCCCAGCGTGAGGTCGTCTACAGCGTTCTCCTCAAGAAACGCGACCACCCCACCGCCGACGAAGTCTTCGCCCGCGTGAAGCCCGACCTCCCCACCATCTCGCTCGCCACGGTCTACAACTGCCTGGAGACCCTCGTCCAGTGCGACCTCGTCCGAGCGGTCAATTTCGAGCGCGGCCCGACCCGCTATTGCCCGAATCTCCAGCCCCACGCCCATTTTCACGACGAGCAGACCGGCAAGACCCACGACATCGACCTCCCGCCGGAAGTCCTCGAGAAGGTCAGCTCCGTCCTCCCGCGCGGCTACGACGCCAAGTCCGTCGAAATCATCTTCCGCGGCAAAGCCACGAAGGCAGTAGCGAGTAGTGAGTAACGAGCATACCGATCACTCGACCGACCTCCGGAACCCGTTTCTCCACCCACCGACCTCTTCCTTCCGTCCTCCACCTGCTCGCTACTCACTACCCGCTACTCGCTACTTTCATTTCAGCCACCATGTCCTCCCTCGTCATCCACGACCTCCACGTTTCCATCGGCGAAAAACCAATCGTCAAGGGCCTGACCCTCACGATTAACAGCGGCGAAGTGCACGCCATCATGGGGCCCAACGGCACCGGCAAGTCCACGCTCTCTAAGGCGATCGCCGGCCACCCGGACTACACCATCACCGGCGGCGACGTCCTCCTCGACGGCGTGTCCATCCTCAGCCAGGAGGCCGACGAACGCGCCCGCGCCGGCATCTTCCTCGCCTTCCAATACCCGAGCGAAATCCCCGGCGTCTCCATCGCCAACTTCCTTCGCGCCGCCCAACAGGCCCGCATGGCCGAGGGCGAGGAACTCGACGCCTCCGCCTATTACAAGCGCCTCTATTCGAAGATGGACCTCCTCAAGATCGACCGGAAGTTCACCTCCCGCTCCGTCAACGACGGCTTCTCCGGCGGCGAAAAGAAACGCTGCGAAATCCTCCAGATGGCCATGCTCGAACCCAAGTTCGCCCTCATGGACGAAACCGACTCCGGCCTCGACATCGACGCCCTCCGCATCGTCGCCGACGGCGTCAACACCATGCGCGGCCCGAACCTCGGCGTCCTCCTCATCACCCATTACCAGCGCCTCCTCGACTACATCGTCCCCGACCACGTGCATGTCATGTATGACGGCCGCATCGTGAAGTCCGGCGACAAATCCCTCGCCCTCGAACTCGAGGCCAAGGGCTACGACTGGATCAAAAAAGAACTCGCCGCCGCCACCGCCTGAACTTCGGCCCGCCACCCATCGCCCAGACCATGAAGCCACCGACCGACACCGACACCCTCACCGCTCCCGCCGTCGACCTCCCGTCCGAGACCACCGCGGTGGAGAATCCCGCCGTCGGCATCGACCAGACCGCGGGCAACTTCAGTTACAAGATGGAGTACGCCTTCGACGCCGGCACGGGCCTCAGCGAAGATACCGTCCGCTACATCAGCTCCGTCAAAAAAGAGGCGCCGTGGATCCTCGAGTTCCGGCTCGCCGCGCTGAAGAAATTCTTCGCCATGCCGCTGCCCACCCACTGGGCCACGAAGGACCTTGAGGCGATCGATTTTCAAAAAATCCGCTACTACCTCTCGCAGGGCCAGAAACCCAAACGCACCTGGGAAGAGGTACCCGACGACATCAAGAAAACCTTCGAACGCCTCGGCATTCCCGAGCAGGAGCGCAAGTTCCTCGCCGGCGTTGAGGCCCAGTTCGACTCCGAGGCCGCCTACTCCAACATCAAGGAAATCGTCGCCAAACAGGGCGTCATCTTCGTCAACTCCACCGAAGGCCTCCGCGAGCACCCCGAGCTCTTCAAGAAATTCTTC
>JBIKOK010000254.1:0-9743 GCA_044358025.1 Opitutaceae bacterium | reverse complement strand
CCAGCGTGGCCGGCTCGGAAGCGCACCGGGCGTTTGATCGTCGCGAACAGTATTCGGCCGGAGGGCGGCCGCTCGGCGGAACGGTGTTGGCCACCACGGAGCGGGACGGTGAATTGCGCGTGAAGGCGACGCTGGATGCCGCCGCGCAGTGGAAGACGGTCACTCGCGCCGGCGTGACGCAGTTCGCCGACAACGGCGCGGGCTTTCTCGACTACCGCGAGCGGAAGGTCGGACAGGAAGTCGATTGGGAGGCGGGCGATTGGCTCGTGGAGTTTGAGGCAACAGCGCGCCGCCTGGAGTTCCAAAAACAGACCGTGGGTGTCGGAGTCGCCCCGCCGCCGCGCGTGCGCGACGCCTTTTTCGCGCGGGTCCTGCTGGAGCGGAAACTCGGAGCAAGGTGGACCGTCTACGCCGAATACACGTGGGAGCGCAACCGCTGCAACGATCCGCTCGCCTCTTATTCCCTCAACGAAGGCTTGCTTGGCATCCGTTGGAACTGGGAAAAATGAGGCCCGCCTTTTCCCATGACCGTTTCTGCCACACCGCCAACGACCGGGCGCTTCGCGCATCTCGCCGTGGTCGGGCTCACGCTGACGGTGTTTGCCGCGGTGATCGCCTTTGTCTCCCTCCAGCTCAGGGACGGGCTTAGGCAACAGATCCTGTCGGGTAAAGCCGCGACGTTGTCGGCGGTGGCCTCCATGCAACTCGCTCTCGGGGCGGACGCCTTGGTGGAACTGGGCGTGACCGAGGTGCCGGGGGAACTGCTTGATGCGGTGCTGAAGGCGTCGAAATTTCGCGGCGTGCTGGCGATCCGGGTGTTCGATGCCGACCGGCGCTTCAGCGGGGCGGTCCCGCTGGAACTCTCGGACGAGCCGCCGACCGCCCACGAATGGACGGAGCGTCCCTTCGCGCGCCTGACGCCGCGCACGAAACTGAGCGCTTTGTCGGGCGCTCCGGCGGCCGGGACGGCGGGCGAGGCGAACGTGCGCTTGCTCGAGGCTTGGGTCCCGCTGCGGCGCGCCGACGGGACGAAACTGGCCGGGGTGGCCCAGTTCTGGATCGAAGGGACGGAAACCGCGGCGGAGTTTGCCGCGCTGGACGCCCGTTTGCTGCTCCAAGCCGCGCTCGCATGGCTGGCCGGCGCGGCGGTGATCGTCGTCGGGCTCGGCTGGGCGTTTCGCCGACTCGCGGTGGCAAACCTGGTCTTGGAGCGGCGCACGGAGGATTTGCAGCGGGCAAATCGTGAGCTCATGTTGGCCGCGAAGACGTCCGCGCTTGGAGCGGTGACGGCGCATCTCATCCATGAGATCAAGAATCCTCTGGCAGGCCTCGAGGTGTTTATGGCGGGTCAAGCGGAGCTTGGCGCCCGGGACGACGACGGGCGGGAACTGGTGGCCGCCACCGAACTCACCAAACGTCTGCGAACGATGATCAACGATGTGGTCGGCGTGTTGCGCGATGAGCAGCACGGAGCGCACTTCGAACTCACGTGCGCCGAAGTAGGCGAACTGGCGTTGGAGCGGGTGCGGGCGTCGGCGAACCAGGCCGGCGTGCGGCTGACAGCGGATCTCTCCGCGGAAAAATCCCTGCCGGGACGACGGGCGAATCTCGCGGGTCTCGTGCTGCGCAATTTGCTCCAGAACGCCGTCGAGGCTTCGCCGCCGGCGGGAGTGGTGCGGGTCTGGGGTGGGGCGACCGCGGAAGGCGGGGCGGAGTTTTTGGTGGAGGATCGCGGCGCAGGGTTGGGGGAGGCGGTGCGGGCGCGGTTGTTTCAACCGTGTGCGAGCACCAAACCGGGCGGGAGCGGTCTTGGGTTGGCGCTGAGCCAGCAGATCGCCCAGCAGGCCGGCGGAAAGATCGAGTTGGTGCGCAGCAATGCGGAGGGCACGTGTTTTCGCTTGGTGCTCGGTCCGGCCGATTGATGGGCGTATCCATGGTCCGCGAGATTATTTTTGCCAAGGCGCGGTCGCCGGGTAGATGGATGGGTATGAAGGCATGTCGCGGCTCGCTGTCGCTGGGCTGGGCCGCGCTGCTGATCTGCGGCGCGGCGGCGGCCCCGTTGTTCGCCCAGCCCGATGGCACGTTGCGCTGGGGCTCGAAGATGGCCAGCGCGCTCGGTTCGGTCTACTCCTCGCCCGCGGTGGGGGCCGACGGCACCATCTATGTGGGCGTGGAGGTCAACAGCACTCCGCAGGACGGCATGTTGCAGGCGGTCAATCGGGATGGCTCGATCAAGTGGACGTTTCCGACCCGCCAGTGGGTGGATTCGGCCCCGGCCATCGGTTCTGATGGCACCATTTATTTCGGCTGCTGGAACGGGAATCTTTACGCGGTCAATCCCGATGGCACGCAAAAATGGAAACTCGCTGTCGGTGCAATCGTGGTCAGTTCCCCGGCCATCGGCGCGGATGGGACCATCTATATCGGCTCCGACGACAGCGCGCTCCATGCGGTGAGCAAGGACGGCGTCGAACTCTGGAAATACGCGACGCGCAACTCCATCGAGTCCTCGCCGGCCGTGGCGGCCGACGGGACGATCTATTTTGGGTCGAAAGACAGCTCGGTTTACGCGGTGACGCCGGCCGGCAGACTGAAGTGGCGCACGGCCACGGGCTTTGACGTGTATTCGTCGCCGGCCATCGATTTGGATGGCACGGTATATATCGGTTCGTTCGACGGTTTTCTTTACGCCCTGGCCCCCGAGGATGGGGCCATCAAATGGAAGTTTCCCACCGGCGGACAAATTCAGGCCGCAGCCGCGATCGGGCCCGACCGGACGATTTATTTCGGCAGCTTTGACAAGAATTTCTATGCGGTAAACCCGGACGGCTCCAAGAAGTGGAGCGTCAGCGTGGGTGGCGCCATCTATTCAAGTGCCGCGATCCGGAGCGACGGAACGGTTATCTTTGGGGCGGACGACGGGCGGGTCCGCGCACTTTACACTGATGCGGGTCGCGAGGGGCTGGTGAAGTGGGCCTACCTGACCGACGATATCATCGAATCGTCGCCCGTGATCGCACCCGACGGATCGGTGTATGTCGGCTCCATCGACGGGAAGCTGTATGCGTTTTTTGGTTCGGGGGCGCCGGCCTCGGGGTATTCCTCTTGGCCGATGTTTCGGCGCGACGCCGTGCGCTCGGGCCGGGTGGCACCGGCGCCGGACGGCGGACGGCTCCTGAATCTCGCGACGCGGGCTCAGGCGGGCAATGGCGCGCCGCTGATCGCCGGACTGGTGACCAAGGGCACGGGGGCGAAAAACTATCTGATTCGCGCGGTCGGTCCGACGTTGGCACAGTTTGGGGTGCAGAACCCGCTGCGCGATCCGACACTCGTGGTCAAACCGCTGGGTTTCGACGAAGTGCTTCTGGCCAATGACAATTGGGGCAGTGAGGGAAACGCCGCGCAGATTGCGACCACGGCGGCGGCGGTCGGGGCGTTTGCGTTGCCGGCGGAGAGCAAGGATGCGGTGGTACTGGGCGCTCTTCCGGGCGGGCTCTATACGGCGTCGCTGGGCGGCCCGGGAAGCGACACGGGCGTCGCGCTCATCGAAGCCTATGACGCGGACGTGGGCGCACCGGGGGCGCGGCTCGTCAATCTCTCGACTCGGGCCCAAGTCGGCACCGGCGACAAAATTCTCATTCCCGGCCTAGTGATCGGCGGCAGCGACCCGGTCCGGGTGTTGGTGCGCGCGATCGGTCCGGGCTTGACCGCGTTCGGCGTATCCGGGGCGCTGGCGCGGCCAACAATGACGGTGTTTTCGGCGGCCACGCAGAAAGCGATCGGGTCGAACACCGGCTGGTCCGGAGGCGCGGATAAGGGGGATATCGCGGGCGCGGCGGCCGTCGTGGGCGCGTTTGCGTTGGCGGACGGGAGCGCGGACTGCGCGGCCCTGCTGACGCTGACCAGCGGCGCGTATACGATCCAAGTTTCCGGTGTGGGTGGCACGACCGGAGAAGCGTTGGTGGAGGTTTATGTTCTTCCTTAGCGGGGCCGGGCGGGCCCACGCTCAGACGTCCGCGACGATCGGTTCGGCGCGAAGGTTGCGCCAACGGTTGAGGACGCGGCGGTGGATGTCGTCGGGCGCGAGACCATAGGAGGCGCGGAGGATTTCGACGCTGCTGCCGTGTTCGACGAACTTGTCGGGCCAACCGATGCGTTCGACCGCTGCCGCGCACCCGGCCTCTTGCAGCGCCTCGACCACGGCGCTGCCGAAGCCGCCGGCAACCACGTGGTCTTCCATGGTCACGAGCAACGGAGTGCACGCGGCCTGGCTGAGCAGGAGCGCGCGATCGAGCGGTTTCACGAAACGGGCGTTAACGACGCCCACGGACAGGTTTTCCTCGGTGGCAAGGCGTTCGGCCAGCCGGAGCGCATCTTGGACCATGCTGCCCAGCGCCCAGATGATGAGGTCGGAACCCTCGCGGATGAGCTCGGCCTGACCGACGGGGAGGGCGACGGGCTGCGGCTTGATGGCCACGCCCGTGCCGGCGCCACGCGGGTAGCGGATGAACCCCGGGCCCGGCAGCTGGAGGCTGGTGTGGAGCATGTCCACGAGTTCGTCTTCGTCCATGGGCTGCATGATGGTCGCATTGGGGACGCAGCGGAGATAGGAGAGGTCGAAGAGGCCGTGGTGGGTCGGTCCGTCGTTGGGCGAGAGGCCGGCGCGGTCCATGCAGAAGGTCACGGGCAGGTTCTGGAGCGCTACGTCGTGGATGACCTGGTCGTAGGCGCGCTGGAGAAAGGTCGAGTAGATGGCGCACACGGGGCGAAATCCTTTCGTGGCCAAGCCGGCGGCGAACAGGACGGCATGCTCCTCGGCGATGCCGACATCAAAAAACTGCCGGGGCACGGCGGCGGCCAGGTGTGAGAGGCCGGTGCCGCTGGGCATGGCGCCGGTGATGCCCACGACGTTCGGATTGGTCTGGGCGAACTTTACCAGCGCCAAACCGAAGACGTCCTGGAAGTTCGGCGGGGCGCCGGGGGTGGCTTTCCGGCTTTCGCCGGTCACCGGGTCAAACGGAGAAGCGCCGTGGAATTTTTCCGGGTATTCGACCGCGGCCTCGAGGCCTTTGCCCTTCTTCGTCAGCACGTGGATGATGACGGGCACGTCGCAGTGCTTCGCGAACTCCAGATTCTTTTGGAGCGCTTCGAGGTTGTGGCCGTCGACGGGGCCGAGGTAGCGCAGGCCGAATTTTTCGAAGAGCGAGGATTCGACGAAGAAGTCCTTCGTC
The DNA here is from genome assembly GCA_044358025.1 of Opitutaceae bacterium. Taxonomy (GTDB): domain Bacteria; phylum Verrucomicrobiota; class Verrucomicrobiia; order Opitutales; family Opitutaceae; genus GAS368. Next base: position 4,512 of record JBIKOK010000254.1, on the reverse strand, counting down.
TCGCGCTTCCATTTCATGTACACGCGGTTCATTTCCACGCCGGCGGGGAAACTCGTGAAGAAGGCCTCCACGTCGTGGTGGAGCTTGTTGTAGGTCGGGTTCGTGCTGATGCGGTTCAGGTAGCGGGAAATCGCGCCGACGTTTTTCGCGATGGACCACTCGTTGTCGTTGAGGATGACGACGAGGCGCTTGGTTGAGGAGACGACATTGTTGAGCGCTTCGAGGGTGATGCCGCAGGTGAAAGCGGCGTCACCGCAGACCGCGACGACGTGCTCTTGGGAGCCGCGGAGGTCGCGGGCGGTGGCCATGCCGAGGGCGGCGGACAGGGCGGTGCCCGCATGGCCGGCGCCGAAGGCATCGTGCGGGCTCTCGCTGCGATAGAGAAAGCCGCTCGCTCCGCCGCTCTGGCGCAGTTTTCTGAAAAAATCGCCGTTACGGCCGGTGAGGAGCTTGTGGACGTAACCCTGGTGGGCGACGTCGAACACGAACTGGTCGACGGGCGTGTTGAAGGTGCGGTGGAGCGCGATCGTCAGCTCGACGACGCCGAGGTTGGGCCCGATGTGGCCGCCGGTCTTGGCGGTGACGGCGATCAGTTCGTCGCGGATTTCCTGGGCCAGCTGCGGGAGCTGGGCGGGCGCGAGGGCTTTGACGTCGGCGGGGCCGTGGATGGCGTCGAGCAGGCGGCGGGAGGGCGTGGGTGTGGGAGTGGAGGCGGGCATCTTAGTCTTCTCGCGTGGTCTCGAATTTTTCGAAGGCGACCTTGCCGTCCTTCAGTTTCTTGAGCTGCTCAATTTTGAGTTCGGCGTCTTTGAGCCGGGCTTCGCACATTTTGAGCAGGTTGTTGCCCTCCTCGAATTTCGCGAGCAGCTCGGCCAGCGGCACGTCGCCCGACTCCATCGATTCGACGATGGACTCGAGTTTACCGAGGGCGGTCTCGAAGGAGAGTTTGGGTTCTTTGGCTTCCACGCGGGGGACGATGCGGCGGAGAGCGGGCATTTCAAACAATCTTTGGGCTGGCGGCGGCGGCCGTTTCGCATGCATTGGTCCGCATGCTGTCAGTTCTCTCGATTACGGCCGCGCTCATGCTGCTGCGGCTCGCCGGCGAGCTCGTGCTCTCCGCCCTCAATCGCGCCGAGGTGCGCCGACATGCGGCTGCTCCTCCGGCGGCCGCCGCGGCCATCATGGATTTGGCGACGTACCGGAAATCCGTGGCCTACACTCTCGAGAAATCGCGGTTTGGGGCCGTCGCGGGGATTTTCGACACGCTGGTGACGGCGCTGGTCCTGTTTGGCGGGGTGCTGCCGCTGCTTTTTGCCCACGTGGCCGACTGGGGGGCGCCAAACGCGGTCTGGAGTCACGTGATGTTTGTGCTGTTGGCCATGATGCTCCTTTCGGTGCCCTCGCTGCCGTTCGAATGGTGGGAGCAGTTCCGGCTTGAGGAGAAATTCGGTTTCAACAAGAGCTCGGTCGGGCTGTGGGTGATGGACAAGGTCAAAGGCACGGTGCTGACGTTGGTCATCGGGTTCCCGTTGCTGTGGGCGCTGCTCTCACTCGTGAAATGGACGGGCGAATCGTGGTGGCTGTGGGGATTCGCGCTCATGTTCGGGTTTCAGCTGTTGATGCTCGTGCTCTACCCGAAGTTGATCCTGCCGCTGTTCAACAAGCTCACGCCGCTGCCCGAGGGCGAGCTGCGCACGCGCTTGTTGGCCCTGGGGGATCGCACGGGGTTTCACGCCAAGACCATCGAGGTGATCGATGGATCAAAGCGTTCCGGCCACTCCAACGCCTACTTCACGGGCTTCGGGCGTTTCCGCCGCATCGTTTTGTTCGACACCCTCATCGCCCAGCTGACGCCGGAGGAACTGGAAGCGGTGTTGGCCCATGAAATCGGCCACTACCGCCGCGGACACATCCCGAAGATGATTGCGCTGTCCGCGGCGATGATGTTCGGCGGTTTCGGAGTGATTGCGTGGCTCGCGCGCAGCCCGTGGTTCAACCTGTCTTTCGGGTTTCCGGCGGACGAGCTCGCCCCGTCGTTTCTACTCTTCGGGCTGTTGAGCGGGCTCGTGACATTCTGGTTTTCACCGCTGATGAACGTGCTGTCGCGCAAGCACGAATATGAGGCCGATGCGTTCGCGCGCGAGGCGGTGGGCGGTCCGGCCGCGATGGTCGGGGCGTTGCGCAAGCTCGCGCAGAAAAACCTCACGAACCTGACGCCACACCCGTGGTTCAGCGCATTTCACTACTCGCATCCGACTCTGGTCGAGCGGGAGGCGGCGCTGGCGCGGAGTTAACCCGGCACGGCAGGAGGATCGCCGATGAAAACCCTGACCCGGTGGCTGCGGTTGCTCGGTTTGCTGGGCTGGCTGGCGGGAATGATTTCGTCCGGTCGGACCGAGGTGCTGACCATCGCGACCTACAACATCGAAAACTACGGTCCGGCCAACCGACTGACGGAGACGGGGTATCGCAAAGACTATCCGAAGCCGGAGGCGGAAAAACGGGCGTTGCGCGCGGTGATCCGCGCGTTGAATGCCGACGTGCTCGTGCTGCAGGAGATGGGGCCGCAGGTTTACCTCGACGAACTGCGGCGCGATCTAAAAACCGAGGGAATCGACTATCCGCACGCCGCCCTGGCAGCGGCGGCCGACGCCGACCGGCATGTGGCGTTGCTGTCGCGGCGTCCGCTCAAGGCCGTGACGACGCACGCGGACCTCGCGTTCACCTACTTTGGGGCGAAGGAAAAAGTGAAGCGCGGGCTGCTGGAGGGGACGGTCGCGACGGCCGAAGGGGACGTGACGATTTTTGCGGTGCACTTGAAAAGTCGGTTTACCGACCGGCCCGACGACGTGATGTCGGCGCTGCGGCGCACGGCCGAGGCCGCGGCGATCCGTGATCGCGTGCTGCAACGATTTCCCCGGCCGGCCGAGTCTCGCTACGTGGTGCTGGGTGACTGCAACGATGGGAAGGTCAGCAAACCGCTCGAGCGGCTCCGCACGCGGGGCAAAACGGTGGTGGCGGAGTTGCTGCCGGCCGTGGATTCGCGGGGGGAATCTTGGACGCACGCATTTCGCCGCGACGATACGTATACGCGGGTGGACCACATTTTGGTGTCACCGGGACTGCGCGGGGCGGTGCAGGGCGGAACGGCGCGGGTGTTTGACGGTGAGGGCGTGCGGGAAGCGAGCGATCATCGCCCCGTGGTCGTGACCCTCCACTTCGGTGCCAAAAAATAGGGCAGGTCGTGCGACCTGCCCTCGAAAAGCGGTAAAAAAAAGGACGGTTACTTGGCGGTCACGCTGACGGGCACGTTGACCTCGCCGGAGCCAAAGCCCTTGAGGAAGAGACTGCCGGTGCCCGGCTTGCCGCCCTCGACGGTGATGGTGGCGCTCGTCTGGCCCTGCGCGATGACGACTTCGGGCATGATGACGCTCTCGGGGACGTCGGTTGCGATGTCGAGGAGGGTGCCGCCGGGAGGCGCGGCGTTCGGGATGGTGAAGGTGAGGGTCGTCCGCGCGCCGGTGCGCAACGCGAGGGCACTGGGCGAGACCGAGACGCTGCTCGCATCAATGCGGAAGGTGCCGACCGGGGAATTGCCAGCGGCGCTGTTGAGGGTGACCTGGTAATTGCGGCCGTTTTCGAGCGCCGGGACGAAGAAGCTGAGGGCGTTGGGGGATTCGCAGACGGTGCGGGCGGGCGAGCCGTTGAAATTGATGACATCCTGGGGGGTGAAACCGCGGCCGAGGACGCTGACGCGGGCGCCGACGGGACCGCGGTTGACCTCGAGGGACAGCACATAGCGGCGGACGATCTTGATGCGCGACACGTCGGTGTAGGTCTCGGCGGAGGTCTGGAGGTTGTTGCCCTCGACGGCGTAGTTGACGAGGAAGTAATAGGCGAGTTCCTCGCGACCGGAGGGCACCTGGTATTCAAACTCGTAAATGCCCTCGCCGATCGGGCTCCGTTTCAGATCGAAGCTCTTGCCGTCGACGATCACGTGCGGGGCGATGCTGCTCACGGGCACGGTGTTGGTGCGCGGGGTGACGCGCAGTGTAAACGTGTAGATTTGCGACGGATTCTCCGGCATCGAGCCGGGCGTGAGGTTCGTCAGCGTGACGGTCTCGCAGCCGGACAGGAGGGCGAGGCCGAGCGCGGCGCCGAGCCAGGCGAGGATTTTTCTCGCGGGAGAAATTCGGTTGGTATGCATTGGGTGCTAGAGTGAAAAAATCCTGGCGAATGAAAACGAGGTAGTAATGAGCGGCCTCGCCCCAGCGCAAGCCAAAGCGTCCGCAGCGCACGCCCCGCTGGGGCTTTACGTGCATGTGCCCTTTTGCGCGTCCACCTGCGATTTTTGCGCGTTTTACCAGACGCAACCGACCGCGGATGGGGTGGGCGAATATCTGGCGAGCACCGCGCGGGAGGCGGCGTTGGTTGAGTGGACGCGGCCGGTGACGACCGTTTTTTGGGGCGGCGGCACGCCGGGAATGCTCTCGGCGCGCGATTTGGAAAAAC
>JBIKOK010000418.1:0-2806 GCA_044358025.1 Opitutaceae bacterium | reverse complement strand
CGCCTCCTCCCGCGTCCTCATTTTCCGCCCGCCCCCGCCGCGGCCTTCTTGCTGCCATAGTGTTTGCGCAACAGGTGCGTGCCCACCGCCAGCGTCGCGATCAGCAGCACCGCGGTGAGCGCCATTTTTCCGTGGCCCTTGTTGAGCGCGTCGCCGAACAAAATAAATCCGGCATTCAGCGAACCTTGGATCGCCACCGAGACGAGCAGGTAGCGCACGAACGGCACGTCCGCGAGACCGAGCAGATAATTTTGCGCGAAAAACGGGAGCACGGGCGTCACCCGGATCAACACAATCAGGTCCGTAACATCGCCCGTCGCCACCGCCGGCAGCGTGTAGCCGAAACGCTCCAGCATCCGCTTGCACAGCGGGCGCAGCCACCGCCGCGCCACCCAATACGTGAGCGTCAGATTGATCGTGATCGCCGTCATCCCCAACAGCGCCACGACCGGCATACCCAGTCGCTCGCCGAACACCGGCCCCGCCGTCAGCGCAAACGGGCTGTTCGGCACCCCGAAGGCCGGCAACACCGCCATCGCCCCGAAAAACACCGCCGGCCCCGCCGCCGCCATCCACCCCACCACCGCCGTTTTGAACTGCAGCGACGCGTCGAGCGCCACGCGCCAGCCGACCAAATACACCACCACCAAACCGATCGCCCCGCCCACCGCCGCCACCGCCGCCAATTGCTTGAGCGGCAGCTTTTTTTTCTCCCCGGGTGCTTCGGACGACGACATGCGGCCGAGCCTGCCCGCCCGCGCGCGCCACCGTCAAGCGCGCCGCGAAGCTTGCCCGCCCTCCGCCCCACCGCTCTCATCCGGCTCCCATGATGCGCCCCGCCGACGCCGCCTCCGCTCCCGCGCCCTCGTCGGGCCTGCTTCCGGCGATCGCTGTCATCGGCCTCGCGTGTCTCGCCGTCATCACCCTCGCGAGCCCCGGCGCGACGCGGATGTTCGCCTGGCCCTGGTCGCTCGCCTACGCCGGCGCCCTCCTCGCGCCCGTCCTCCTGCTCCTCCTCCGCGCCTTCGATCGCGCGCGCCCCCTGGTCCTGCCCGCACCCGCGTGGGCTTTCACCGCACTCGCCGTCGCGTCCACCGTCATCGCCTCGGCCCTCGTGAGTCCGTGGCGCGGTCCCGGCCTCCTCTGGTCCGCCCCCCTGCTCGCCGCCGTCGCCCTCTTCTTCGTCGTGTTCGACGCCCTCCGCTCCGGTCGCCTTCGACCCGCCCGCCTCGACCTCTGGGTCGGCCTCGCCTTCACCGCCACCCTCCTCACCAGTCTCGTTCTTTGGCTCCCCACCACCGTCGGGCGTTCCCTCGCCCTCATCGCCGATGCCCGCAACGCTTTCCCGCTCGGCCATGCCAGTTACACCGCCGGCCTGGCCCTGCTCGGTCTCCCGTGGCTCTGCACGCTCGCCTTGCGCTCCGCCGGCCGCACGCGCCTCGCCTGGAGCATCGCGACCGCGCTCGCCCTCCTCCTCCTGGTGAGCAGCGGCAGCCGCGCCGCCATCCCCTCGCTCGCCGCCCTCGGCGTCGTCGCCCTCCTCCGCTCGCCGCTCGACCGCAAACGCAAAATCCTCCTCGCCCTCGCGCTCCCGCTCGCCGCGCTCCTCGTCGCCATCGCCAACCCCCGCACGCGCGCGATGTTCACCCCCGCCGATCCCGCCGCCGCCCCCAACCTCAGCAACGTCCAGCGCACCGCCATGCTGACCGCCGCCGCCCGGATGGGCGCCGACCGCCCGCTCCTCGGCTGGGGCCCCGGCACCACCCCGCTCGCGTATCCACGTTTCCGTGCCGGCCTCGACGGCGGCGCCGAAAACGTCCTCCAGCTCCACAGCACCCCCGCCCAACTCTGGGCCGAACTCGGCGCCGCCGGCCTCGCCTGCGCCCTCGCCCTCGCCGCCCTCGCCCTGCACGCCTTCATTCGCGCCCCTTTGCCGTCTCCCGCCGCCCTCGCCCTCGTCGGCTACGCCGTCTTCTCGCTCGCCGACTGGCAACTCGACATCCCCGTCTTCGCCTTCGCCGTCGCCCTCTGCCTCGCCCACCTCGTCCCGACCGCGACCCGCTCCGCGTTCCTCCCGCGCTGCATCGGCGGCTTCGCTTTCCTCGCCCTCGCCACCGTCGTCCTCCTCGGCCGCCCGGATCCGACCCCCGCCCTCAACGTCCGCGCCCTCGCCCTCGCCCGCACTGCCCCGCCCGCCGCCACGGCCGAGGTCGTCGCCCTCCTCCGCGAATCCCTCGCCCTCAACCCCGACCAGGAAATCGCCCACTTCAACCTCGGCTGGCTCCTCCTCATCTCCGACCCCGCCGCCGCCGAACGCGCCTTTCTCGAAGCGATCCACCTCGTCCCCGACAAAGGCGGCATCTATTTCGGCCTCGGCCTCGCCCGCCTGAATCAAAACCGCCCCGCCGCCGCCGCCCGCGCCTTCGCCCTCGAATGCCTCAACGACCCCGCCTTTCTCTTCTCACCTTGGTGGCGCGAACCCGCCCTCGCCCCCCTCCTCCCCGCCACCCGCGCCGAGTTCGCCCACCTCGCCTCGCTCACCGCCACCGCCCTGCAAAAAACCCCGCACCCCACCTGGGCTGCCGCGCAACTCCCGCGCGTCGCCGCCCTCGCCCCCCGCCTCGGCGATCTCCCCGCCGGCCCCGAGCGCACCTACCGCCGCGAACGCACCGCCTACCCCGTCCTCGCCCGGAACCTCGACCTCCCCCCGCCCCGCGCTCTCGACGACGGCCGCGCCCGCACCCCCCCCCCCCCCCCCCCCCCCCCCCCCCCCCCCCCCCCCCCGCGCCCCCCCCCCCCCCCCCCC
>JBIKOK010000058.1:0-32384 GCA_044358025.1 Opitutaceae bacterium | reverse complement strand
TCCGGTCGAGGTTCGGCGTGCGGATCGTCGGGCTGCCGTAGCAGCCGAGGTCGCCGTAGCCCTGGTCGTCGGTGAGAATAACAATGATGTTGGGGCGGGTGGGCGGTGTCGCGGCCGTCACCAGCGTTAGGGAGGCGAGGAGCACGAGGCAGGCGGATAAGAATCGGCGTGAGCGCATAAAAAGACGGGGGCGGGTGATGACGGCGGGGGTCGTGGCGGAGAGGGCGTCAGCTTTTGGCTTTTTTCCGCGGACTGGCGGCGGCCGTTTCGGGTGGTGGCGTGAGTCCGTCGGGCGGTTGGTTCCACAGCCGCCAAGGGTCGTCGAGGCGCCGCATTTCGGCCAGGAGGAGTGTTTCCATTTCCGCGAGTTTCGCGGCGTAGCGCGGGTCGGCGGCGAGGTTGCGTTGGTGCGCGGCCGGTGCGACGCCGGTCAGAGCAACGAGGGCGGGAGCGTGATGCTGCTCGAGCAACTCGTGCGGGTTTTCGCGGAGGTTGAAGAGCTGGGTCTCGCGCACGGTGCCGCCGAGGACGTCGAATTTCACGAGCTTCCAATCGCCGTGTTTGACACTGCGCATTCCGGGTTTGGTGCCGCCGTTGTAAACCCCGTAGACGACATCGCGGACGACGTCCTTCCGGCCTTCGAGCACGGGACGGACGCTCAGTCCCTCGTTGCTGGCAGGGGCGGCAATGCCGGCGAAGTCGCAGAGCGTGGCGAGCACATCGAGCAGGTAGGTGTTTCCCTCGGCGCGCGTGCCGGGCTTGATGCCGGGGCCTTTGGCGATGAACGGGACGCGCCAGGTGTGTTGATAGAGATTTTGTTTTCCCTGCAATCCGTGGCGACCGATCGCGATGCCGTGGTCGGCCGTGTAAAAGATGTAGGTGTTGTCGAGCTCGCCCATGGCCTCGAGTTTCGCGAGGACGCGTCCGATCTGAACGTCAATGGCCTCGGCGCAGGCGAATTCGCGGCCGAGCTCGTTGCGGATTGTGCGCTCGTCGCGTCGTTGCCAAACCCCGCTGACGGTTTCCTCGTCGCGGAGACCGGGGTGGCCGTGGGGGAAGGGGTGGGCAGGCAAATAGTTTTCAGGTAATGCAGGTTGCTGCGGATGCGCGGGTGGCAGGGTCGTCGGATCCGAGTGATTGGTCGCGCCGTATTTCGCGAGGAGCTCGGGCTTGCCGTCGCGGGTGTCGTGCGGGTGAGAGAAACCGAAATAGATGAGAAACGGCGCACGGTCGGCGGCCGGCGCGCGGTCGCGTTGGGCGAGATAGTCGAGCACCTGTTCGCCGTGCCAGGCGCTGCCGGTCGCGTCGGTGCCGCCGCGTTTGGTGGCGTCTTTGCGCACCGTAAAAAGCTTGTTGGCCGCTTCGTAGCTGTTGCCGATTTTGCAGGTGCGCATCGTGGCGTAGCCGGCGCGGTTGAAGACGGCGGGAATCGTAGCCTGTTCCAGATGGGGCGGGCAGTGGGCGGCGGCACCCGGGCCGATGGGCAGATGCCAGAGCGTGCGCCCGCTCATGATCATGTGGCGCGAGGGTGTGCACACTCCACCGATAAAGGCGCCCATGTGGTAAGCGCCGTCGAGCACCATGCCCTGCGCGGCGAGGCGGTCGAGGTTGGGCGAATGCAGCGGCGATCGGGGGTTGTAGGCTTTGAGATCAAACGGCGATTGATCGTCCACCAGAATGAAGAGGATATTGGGCCGGCGCACTTCGGCGGCCAGCGAGGTCGAAACAGCGAGCGCGGCGAGCACGCACAAACGGAGGAGGGTCATGGGGAGAAAGGACGCCGCGCTAGGTTGGGTACAGCGGCGCGAGGCGACGCTACGCACGCGCCCCGGCTTGCCAAGACCGGCGTGCGGGAAAGTCGCGGCCGCGGCGTGATCCGGCTTGGCGCGGGTTCCGATACGCTGCTAGGGCTTGGGGCGTGAAACCATTCCCCCGGGTCAGAGCGGCCTTATTAATGTTCGCTTGCGGCGCAATCGCCGCGGGTGCCGCCGAACCGGTGCCGGTTTACTTCGGCACGGGCGGGCCGGGGGCCAAGGGCATCTACCGGGCGACGTTTGACAGCGGCAAAGGCAAACTCTCCGCCGCCGAGCTCGCGGCCGAAGTCGGCGCGCCCGGCTTCCTCGCCCTGCACCCGGCGGGTGACAAACTTTATGCCGTCGCGAACTTTGCCGGCGGACCGGGCGCGATCGGTTACACGATCGGCACCAAGGGCGAGCTCACCGTGATCAACTCCGCGCCCACGGGCGACGGTGGCGGTGCGCATATCGCGGTGCACCCGAGCGGCAAGTTTCTCCTCACGGCGCAATACGGCGGCGGCTCGACGGCGTTGTTTCCCCTCGATGCGGCGGGGCGGCTGGGCTCCGCGCAGGTGATCAAACACGAGGGTGGTTCCGGCGTGGTGAAGCCCGTGCAGGAAAAACCGCACGCGCATTGGGCGGGTTTTTCGCCGGACGGCCGCTTTGCCCTCGTGCCGGATCTCGGCCTGGACGGCATTGTTATTTACCGGATCGATCTCGCGAAGCCGGCGATCGAGCGCCACGGCTTTGCCGCTTCGGTGCCGGGTGGCGGTCCGCGACACATGAAGTTCTCGCCCGACGGGAAATTTATCTACTTGCTGAACGAGCTCTCGCTGTCCGTCTCGACGTTTGCGTGGGATGCGGCGGCGGGCACGGCACAACGTCTCGCCGATGTGCCGGCACTCAGCGCCGAAGTGAAGGCCAGGGAGGCGTCTAACTCCGCCGCGGAGATTCTGGTGCACGCCAACGGCCGCTTCGTTTACTCGTCAAACCGCGGCCACGATACGGTCACCGTTTACCGGGCCGACCCGGCGACGTCGGCGCTGAGCGTAATTCAGGTGCAGCCGGTGCGCGGGGCGTTTCCGCGCAATATCAATCTATCGCCCGATGGCGCTTGGTTGCTCGCGGCGGGTGCCGATTCCAATACGGTGGCGGTGCACAAGGTGAACCCGATGACGGGGGAACTCACCTACCAGACCAAGGGCGTGATCAACGTGCCCGCGCCGATCTGCATCCTTTTCGCGCCGCGATGACGGGCGCGTTGCGGGCTCGGTGTGGCCGTGTCATCGCATCGACGGAGTGGCCCGAGTGGGCGCGGAGCGTGGGGCGGCCTATTTCGTCCGCTCACGTGCAGTCATGAATCGCCGCACACGCTTCGGATCGACGGCTCCCGACCAGTGCCCGCCGATCTTGAATTCGGAGCCGACGATGAAGCCGTCGGCTTCGGCGCGAAATTCGCCGACGTTGGCGGCCGTCACTCCGGAGCCGAGGTAAACGGGGAGCCGGGTTGCGCGTTTCACGTCCCGAACGTCCGCCGGTTGCGGGGCGTTACCCGTCACCGCCCCGGTCACGATCACCGCGTCGCCGCGCATGAACTCGACGGCGTGGGCCGTCTCGCCGATGCCGACATCCCCCGTGATTGCGTGCGAGCTGTGCTTTTTTTTCACGTCGGCCCACACCTGCACGCGTTCGGCGCCGATGGCGCGCCGATAGCGGAGCAACTCGGCCGCGGATGACTGGATGAAGCCTTCGTCGGCGACATGGGCGAAGGCGAAGCCCTCGGCGCGGACGAAATCGAGACCGGCGGCATGCGCCACCGCGATCGCTTCCCGATTGGCCGCGGCGAGAATCTGCACGCCGCACGGCAACGCGGCGGCCTGTTTCACGGCCCGGGCGACGATCGCCATCGCGGCGACGATTTCCGGCCCCACCTGCCCGCGCAGATAGGGCGTGTCGTGCATATTCTCCAGCATCAGACCGTGCACGCCCGCTTCGCGGTAAATCACCGCTTCTTTCACCGCCAACGCCTCGATCTCGCGCAAGGAACGTCGGCCGGCGGGTGTGCCCGGCAACGCACCGAGGTGGATCATTCCGATGACAGGCTGCGCTGCGGCGAACAGGCTCATCGGTCCGCGTAGCCCCGAGGGTGGGTCGAGTGCCATTTCCACGCCGTGGCCACGATGGATTCGATCTCGGTAAATTTCACTTTCCAACCCAACTCGCGCTGCGCCTTGGCGGAATCGGCGTAGAGCGCGGGCGGATCACCGGGCCGGCGGGGCTTTTCGATGACTTTGACGGCTCTGCCGGTAATTTTCTCGACGGCGCGGATGACTTCGCGGTTGGACGTCGGGCGCCCGGTACCAAGGTTGTAGAACAACTGCGTCCCGGGCGTGGAGAGCTTGTCGAAGGCCGCGATGTGCGCCCGGCTGAGATCGTCGACGTGGACGTAGTCGCGCTGACAAGTTCCGTCGGGCGTGGGGTAGTCGGTGCCGTAGAGTTCGAGGTGCGGGCGCTTGCCCGTGGCCACGTCGATGGCGACCGGAATGAGGTGTGTCTCGGGGTGGTGGTCCTCGCCGATTGAGCCGTCCTCCGCGGCCCCGGCGGCGTTGAAGTAGCGGAAGGCCGCAAAGCTCAGTCCGGTCGCCGGGGCCAACGCCTTCAGCGCGTTTTCGATATCGAGCTTGGTCTGGCCGTAGGGATTGATCGGTGCCTGCGGCAAATTTTCGTGGATGGGCAGCGTCGCCGGCACCCCAAAGGTCGCGCAGGTCGAGGAAAAGATAAATTTCTTCACGCCCACCTGCAGCATCGCGTTGAGCAGGTGCAGGGTCGCGGCACAGTTGTTCAAATAATACTTGAGCGGATCGGTGACGGACTCGCCGACGTAGCAGAACGCGGCGAAATGCATCACGGCGTCGATTTTCTCGGCCAGGAGGATGCGTTTGACGGCCGTCTCGTCGCCCAAATCGGCGTCGTGGACGGTCACGTCGGGGGCCAGTGCCCCGCGGTGCCCGTAGGCAAAATTATCGAGTACCACCGGTCGATGACCGGCGGCGGCGAGCTGGCGAACACAGTGACTGCCGATGTAACCGGCCCCTCCGACGACGAGAACGTTCATTTTGAAGGGAGGGTTGTATTGCTTTCGGGCGGAGGTTGGCTAGCGATTTCCCTTTCTTACGCAATGAAGCCTTCGCGCATCGTCATCACTGGTGTGGGTCTGACCGCTCCCAACGGGAACTCGTTGGCGGAGTTTCGCGCCAACCTGCTCGCGGGCGTCGGGGGCATCGAGCGCAAGGAAATCCGTTACATGGGCTCGCAGCTTGCGGGGGTCTGTCACTTTGACGCGTTGAAACACCAGAAGAAGAAAGAAGTGCGCGTCGGCACCCGGGCCGGGAGTATTTCGATCTACTGCGCGCGCGAGGCGCTTGCAGACAGCGGCTTGAATTGGGACGCGGTCGCCAAGGACCGAGTCGGCATTTACATCGGCTGCACCGAGCACGGAAATGTCGAAACCGAAAACGAGGTCTACAATATCTCGAAATTCAATTACGACACCAAGTTCTGGTCCCACTACCACAACCCCCGCACCGTCGCCAACAATCCGGCCGGTGAGGCGTCGCTCAACCTCGGCGTCACCGGACCCGCCTACACCATCGGCGCCGCCTGTGCCGCGGGCAACATGGGGCTGGTCCACGCCACGCAAATGCTGCGCCTCGGCGAGGTGGATCTCGCGCTCTGCGGCGGCGTCAGCGAGAGCATCCACACGTTCGGTATTTTTGCCGGCTTTAAGTCCCAGAACGCCCTCGCGACCCACGACGATCCGCTCAAGGCCTCGCGGCCCTTCGACAAGGCGCGCAACGGGATCGTCATTTCCGAGGGCGGCGCGCTTTACACCCTTGAACGGTTGGACGATGCCCGCGCGCGCGGGGCGAAAATTTACGGGGAAATCGCCGGTTACCACGTCAACAGCGACGCCAGCGACTACGTGCTCCCCAATCCGACGCGGCAGGCCGAATGCGTCCACGCCGCCATCCGCCGCGCCGGGCTCACGCCGAGCGACATCCACATCGTGAACACCCATGCGACGGCCACGCCGCTGGGGGATATTCAAGAGTGCGAGGCGATCCGGGCGGTCTTCGGCGAAGGGTGTCCCGACACGCACATCAACAACACGAAAAGTTACATCGGTCACTGCATGGGGGCCGCGGGGGCGTTGGAACTCGCGGGCAACCTGCCGTCGTTCGACGACCTCGTGGTTCACCCCACGATCAATGTCGACGACCTCGATCCGCTGTGCGCGCTGCCGGGGCTCGTCCTCAATCATCCGCGGAAGGTTGCGAAAGTGGACACCATCCTTAACAACTCCTTCGGGATGCTCGGGATAAATTCCACATTGATTGTTAAACGCTTTGTCCCCTAATTCCGGCCCCTGACTATGACCAAAGACGAATGCAAGAAGGTGGTGCTCGATATTATCGCCGACATCGCCCCCGACGAGGACTTGGGCAACGTGAAGCCTGAGGTGCGGCTGCGTGATCAACTCCAGCTCGATAGCATGGACTTTTTGGACATCGTGATGGAGCTCCGGAAGCGCCACGGCATCGAGGTCCCGGAGAAGGATTATCAGCAGCTCGCCAGCCTCGACAGCTGCGCGGAGTATCTGACGCCGAAGTTCGACGCCCTCGCGGGGAAGAGCTGAGGGCCGGGAATCAACCTGCAATTTTCGGGCCGGGACGCTTCCCGGCCCTTTTTGTAGCCTCGCATGAACACCCGCTCCCACTACGACGTCGCCATCATCGGCGCCGGCATGTCCGGACTCGCCGCCGGGATCCGGCTGGCGCATTTCGGGAAGAGCGTGTGCATCTTCGAGCGCCACAATGCCGTCGGCGGGCTCAACAGTTTCTACAGCAGCGGGGGACGGAAGTTCGACGTGGGACTCCACGCGATGACGAATTTTGTGCGGCCGGGCGTGAAGGGCACCCCGCTCGGCAAACTGCTCCGTCAACTCCGTATCGAGCGCGACGAATTTGCGCTCTGCGAGCAGCAGCAGTCGCGCATCGCGTTCGGTCCGCACGGTGAAACCTCGCTGCGTTTCACCAATGACTTTGCCGTCTTCGAGGGCGAGGTCGCGCAGCATTTTCCGACGCAGGCGGACGGGTTTCGCCAGCTCGTCGCGGCCGTGCGCACCTACAACGACGTGTCTCTCGACACCGTGCCCGTTTCGGCGCGGACGGTGGTCCGGCAGCATATCACCGACCCGCTGTTGGAGGACATGCTGTTTTGCCCGCTGATGTATTACGGGAGCGCGACGGAGCACGACATGGAGTTCGGGCAGTTCGTCATCATGTTCAAGGCGCTCTTCCTCGAAGGTTTCGCGCGACCATTCGAAGGCGTGCGCGTCATTTTGCGCGTGCTGCTGGAAAAATACCGCGCGGCGGGGGGGGAGCGGCGGATGAAATGCGGCGTGCAAAAAATCGTGACCCACGCGGACCGCGCCACCGCGCTGGTGCTCGAGGGCGGGGACGAAATCACCGCCGACCATGTGATCTCGTCGATCGGCGCGCCCGAGACCGAACGTCTGGTGGCCGCTGGCGGCGGTGAGCCCCCGAGCGCCCCCGGGCCGCTGTCCTTTGTCGAGACCATCAGTATTTTGGACCGGCAGCCGGCGGCACTGGGGTGGGGGACGGACACGATTGTGTTTTTCAACGATTCCGCCCGTTTCACCTACGAGCGATCGACCGGGCAGGTCGACCCGCGCAGCGGTGTCATCTGCATTCCGAACAACTTCGACTATGGGGCGGACCGCGTGCTGCCCGAAGGGATTTTTCGGGTGACGTGCTTGGCCAACTACGAGCAATGGGCGCACCTGCCGGAGGAAACCTATCGGGCCGACAAGACGCGGTGGTTCGCCGCCGTGCAACGCAGCGCCCGCCGGTTCCTGCCCCCGCTCGCGAGCGACGGGGCGCTGGCGGCCGCGACGGTGACCACCGACATGTTCACGCCCCGCACGATCACGAAGTTCACGGGCCATCTGGGCGGCGCGATCTACGGTGCGGCGGTGAAGCACCGGCAGGGGCGGACGGCCCTGCGCAACGTCTACCTGTGCGGCACGGACCAAGGCTTTTTGGGGATCGTGGGGGCAATGCTGAGCGGCATCTCGATGGCCAACTATCACATCTTGCAAAAAGGCTGAGCGCGGCCCGAAGTCTCCGACCCCTGTCATGAAAAAACTCCTCCGCTTCGCCCTGCTTTCCTCCCTCGTGACCGCGGTCCTTTCCGCGGCCGATTTCCGCGACCATCTCGGCCTCCAACTCTACAGCCTCCGCGCGCAAACCAAAGAGAGCACCACCGGCGCACTCGATATCGCGAAATCCTACGGCATCAAGGAGGTCGAATTGGCCGGCACCGGCAGCTTGGCGCCCGCGTCGTTTGCCGCCGAGTTGAAGTCGCGCGGCTTGGTTCCCGTCGCCGGCCATTTCGGCTACGCCCTGTTCGAAAAGGATGTCGCGGCCGTGATCCGCGACGCGACCACGCTCGGGTTGAAGTTCGTGATCATCCCGTATCCCCCCGTCAGCAAGGACAAGCCCTTCAGCGAAGAGATGGCGCACAGCATGGCGGCCAAGTTCAACGAGTGGGGCGCCGCCTGCAAGAAAGCCGGCCTGCGCTTCGGCTACCACCCGCACGGCCTCGAGTTCAAACCGACGGCCGCAGGCCAGGGCGAAACCATGTTCGACATTTTGCTCCGCGAAACCAAAGCCGACCTCGTGACCTTCGAGATGGATGTCTACTGGGCGTTCTACGCCGGGCAGGATCCCGCCAAGCTCCTCGCCCAACACCCGACGCGCTGGTCGCTCATTCACGTCAAGGACATGCTCAAGGGCCTCGCCACCGGCGTGCACACGGGCAACACCCCGCCAACCGGCAAAGTCACCGTGGGCCAGGGGCAGCTCAACTGGCCCGAGATCCTGTCGGCCGCACAGAAAATCGGGGTGCAACACTATTTTCTCGAGGACGAAACCCCGACGCCGCTGCAGTGCATCCCGGATTCCTTCAAATATCTGCGGGCGTTGAAACTCTGAGTTGCGCTCTCGCCGAGAGCGGACTCACTCTCGCCGCTCCATGGCTTACGACTGGCTCAAAGGTGTCGCCGACGAATATGATGTGATTGTGATCGGCAGCGGCTTGGGCGGCCTTACGGGAGCCAATGTGCTCGCGAAGGCCGGCCATCGCGTGCTGCTGCTCGAGCATCACTACCAGTTTGGCGGCCTCGCCACCTGGTTTACTCGCAAGGGCGGCCATATTTTCGACATCTCGTTGCACGGGTTCCCCGTCGGGATGATCAAGTCGTGCCGGAAGTATTGGACGAAAGAAATCTCGGACTCGATCGTACCGTTGAAGGACATCCGGTTCGTCAATCCGCAGATGGACGTGTGGACCACCTTCACCCGCGACGACTACACGCGGGTGCTGGTAGAGAAATTCGGGCTGGAGCGGGCCCACGTGGAGAAGTTCTACGACTACCTGCGGGCGATGAATTTCTACGACAACAACCCCGAGACGACCGGCGAAATGCTGGAGCGGTTTTTTCCGGGACGCGGCGACGTCAAACGCCTGCTGATGGAGCCCATCGCCTACGCCAACGGCTCGACCCTCGACGATCCCGCCATCACCTACGGGATCGTCTTCTCGAATTTCATGGGCTCCGGGGTCTATACGTTTCGCGGCGGCTCGGACCTGTTGATCGAAAAAATGGTCGCCGAGCTGAAAAAAAATGGCGTCGAGGTCCGCAAAAAAGTCCTCGTGGACAAGATTCTCGTGGAAGAACGCGACGGCCGGAAAGTCGCCTGCGGGATCGTCGCGAGCAGCGGTCGCATCGTCCGCGCCAAGGCGGTGCTGTCCAACGCGAACATCAAGAACACCCTCTTCCGCCTGGGCGGCGAGGAGAACTTTCCCGCCGACTACGTGGCGGAAGCGAAAGCGGTGCGGATCAATTCCAGTTCGTGCCAAGTCTACCTCGGCATCCGCAAGGGCGAAACCATTCCGCATATCGGCGACCTGGTCTTCACGTCGGAAAATCCGCAATTCAGCAGCGAGGAACTGACCGATTTCCACACGACGAGCCGGACGTTTTCCGTCTACTATCCGGATACGCGCCCCGGGTCCGACCGCTACACCGTCGTGGTTTCGCTGAACGGGCTCTACGCCGACTGGCAGAAGCTCTCCGACGCCGACTACGAGCGGGAGAAACAACGGTTGATCGACGAGTCCGTGGCGGCGCTGGAAAAATACATTCCCGGCGTGCGGACGAAAATCGACTGGATGGAGGCGGCCACGCCGCGGACGATCGAGCGCTACACCCAGCATTTTTCCGGGACGTCGTTCGGCACCAAATTCGAGGGCCTGAAAGTCTCGATGGAGATCTCCGAAAAACTTCCCGGCCTCTACCACGCCGGCTCGGTCGGCATCATCATGTCGGGCTGGCTCGGGACCATCAACTACGGCGTCATCACGGCCAACAAGATCGACAAAGCCCTTTTCCAGATGAAGCAATCGGCCTCCGCGGCCCCCACCGCCTGACCATGTCCCAAGTCACCGACCTCATCCCGCACCGCCCGCCCTTCTTGTTCGTCGACGAAATCGTCAGCGAATCCGCCGACGGACTGGTCGCGCGCCGGACGTTCCGCGCCGAAGAAGATTTCTACCAGGGGCACTATCCCGGCGCGCCGATCACGCCCGGCGTGCTGTTGTGCGAAGCCGTGTTTCAGACGGGCGCGCTCTTCATGGCCCGCTTGATGGCGGGGCAGGCAACGAAGGACGGGGTGCCGTTGCTCGCGAAGATCAGCGACGTGCGGTTCCGCAATTCGGTCTATCCGGGCGACACGATCACCATCGAGGTGAAGCGCAAAGAGTCGCTCGGCGGTTTCACGATGATGAGCGGCCAGGTGAAATGCGGCGACAAGCGCGTGCTGAGCGTCGATTTCACCGTCGCCTGGAAAACGCCGGAAGGGGCGCCCGCCGCATGAGCGATTTCCTCCAAGTCTCCGGGAAGACCTTTCTCGTCTTCGGCGTCGCGAACCGCAAGAGCGTCGCTTGGTCCGTCGCGAAGACGCTGGAAGAGCAGGGGGCGCGGGTGGTCTACAGCGTGCGCTCCGAGGCGCGCAAAAAGTCGCTGGAGACCTTGCTGGCCGGAAAGCCCGTTTTTATCTGCGACGTCGAGCAACCGGGGGCCGTGGAGCGCCTCGCCGCAGACGTTTCGGCCGTGGGCCATGGGCCGCTGGACGGGATCGTTCACTCGATCGCCTTTGCGAATTACGCCGAGGGCTTCAAACCGTTTCACGAGACCAAGCGGGCGGATTTCCTCCAAGCGACCGCCGTGTCCGCGTTCTCCCTCGTCGAGGTGGCGCGGGCCTTCAAGCCGCATCTCGCGCCCGCGGCCTCGGTCGTGACCATCGGCATTTCGTCCCTGCTCGTGACCCCCGACAATTACGGCTACATGGGTCCGATCAAGGCGGCGCTGGAGTCGAGCGTGCGGTTTCTCGCGAAATCGTTCAGCGCCGATTCGGCGGTGCGGTTCAACTCGGTCGGCGCGGGGCCCTTGAAAACCAGCGCGTCGGCGGGCATTCCCGGTTATCTCGAAAGCTACCTTTACGCGGAGAAGCTCACGTTTCGGAAAAAAAATCTCGAAACGCAGGAGGTCGCCAACGCCGTGGTTTTTCTCCTGAGCGGGCGCAGCAGCGGCCTCAACGGCACGACGCTCGTCGTGGACGCGGGACTCGGCGCGAACTATTTCGACCAGGAAATCGTCCGGCTCGCGATGCGGATGGAGCAGTGAACGGCGCGGCATGAAATTCGAAAACGTCTGCATCGAGTCGCTCGCCGTCGCCTTGCCGGACGAGGTGTGGAGTTCCGCCGCCATCGAGCAGCGCCTGCGTCCGCTCTACGAACGGCTAAAGCTGCCGGCCGGGCGGCTCGAACTCATGTCGGGCATCCGCGAGCGGCGCATGTGGCCGGCCGGCACGCGGCCGTCGGACGCGAGCGCGCAGGCGGGCCGGGCGGTCCTGGCGAAATCCGCGTTCGGCGCCGGGCGCGTCGAGCTGTTTGTCCACGCGGCGGTGAGTCGCGATATGCTGGAACCGGCGACGGCGTCGTTCGCCCACCGGAAAATCGGCCTGCCGGCGACCGCCCAAATCTTCGACCTCTCGAATGCCTGTCTCGGCTTTTTGAATGCGTTGACGGTCGCTGCCGGATTGATCGAATCCGGCCAGATTCGCTGCGCGCTGGTCGTGTCGGGCGAGAACGGTCGGCCGCTGGTCGAGCAAACGCTGCAGACGTTGCTGGCGACGACCCTCTCGCGCAACGCCATCAAACCCTATTTCGCCAATCTCACGATCGGCTCGGGCGCGGTGGCTGCGATGGTGTGCCACCGTTCGCTCGTCAAAGGCCGGGCGCATCGTTTGCTCGGGGGCGTCGCCCGGGCCGCGACACAGCACAGCGAACTTTGCCAGGGCGACACCCACGGGGCCGATGCGCTCGCGATGCAGACGGACTCGGAGCAGTTGTTGATCGCCGGGGTGGGGCTCGCGCAGGAAACGTGGCGGGATTTTACCGCGGAGCAGGGGGCTTTGTTCGACCGGTTTATCTGTCATCAGGTGGGCAGCACCCACCGGCGCAAACTCTACGAGACCCTCGGCCTCGATCTCGCCAAGGATTTTTCCACGTTCGAAACCCTCGGCAACACCGGCTCCGTCGCTCTGCCGGCGACCTTGTGTGCCGCCGTGGACGCCGGCGCGGTGCAGGAAGGCCACCGGGTCGGCCTGCTCGGCATCGGGAGCGGCCTGAATTGTCTGATGCTTGCGCTCGAATGGTGACGCCGCCGCAGATCCCCGACTGGCTCGCTCGCGAATACCCGTTCGCGCCAAAATCGTTTGCGACGCCGGGTGGTGCCCGCCTGAGCTACGTCGACGAGGGCCCGCGCCGCGCCGAGGCCGTCCTGATGTTGCATGGCAACCCGACGTGGTCGTTTTACTATCGAAACCTGATCCGTGCCCTCGCGCCGACCACGCGGTGCATCGCGCCGGATCACATCGGCATGGGGCTTTCGGAGAAGCCGCCAGACTACGACTACACCCTCGCGAGGCGCATCGCCGATGTCGCGGCGCTGGTGGCGTCGCTGGACCTCAAACGCGTGCATCTCGTCGTGCATGACTGGGGCGGGGCGATTGGGTTCGGCTTCGCCGCGCGACACCCCGACCTGGTCGGCCGCGTGACGATTCTCAACACCGCGGCCTTTGCCGCTACCCGCATTCCGGCACGCATCGCCGTGTGCAAGGCCCCGCTGATCGGGCCGCTCCTAGTGCGCGGGCTGAACGGTTTCGCGTGGCCGGCCACGTGGATGTCGATGCATCGGCGCCGGCTGACCCCGACCGAAAAGGCCGGCTATCTTTTTCCTTACGACTCGTGGGCGAATCGGGTGGCGGTGAGCGCATTCGTGCGCGACATCCCGCTGGCGGCCACTCATCCGAGTTGGGGCGCGCTGGCGGAGGTGGAGCAGGGGTTGAGCCGCTTCCGGGAGCGGCCGACGCTGGTCATCTGGGGCGGGCGCGATTTCTGTTTCGACGACTCGTTTCTGGCCAGGTGGCGGGAGCTCCTGCCCCAAGCCGACGTGCACCGGCTCGCCGATGCGGGGCACTACGTGCTGGAGGATGCCCGGGACGAGGTCGTGCCGCGCATCGCCGCGTTTGTTCGCGCGGGGTGACGCCGCTGCGGCGAAGCCGCGTGCCGTGATCGAGCGAAATTTATAGCAACGGTGTCCCCCGCATGGTCGTCTGGCGGGCAACGGTCCACTTCCTCGACGCGCCCACTCACTTCCGACATGCCGAATCCTCAATCCTCCCGCCGCTGGTATCTCTATTGCGCTGTCGCCTTGGTTTTCGCCGGCGGCGTGTGGTATTTTGGATTTCGCGCCGAAGCGCCCAAGACGGGCGGCGGCAACCCGTTTCGCAGCAGCAAGAGCAATGCGCAGCCGGTGCCCGTGCGGGCCGAGGCGGCGCGACAACAGGACCTCGCAGTGCATCTCCGGGCCATCGGGACCGTGGTCCCGGTCAACACGGTGACGGTGCGCAGCCGCGTCGACGGACAGATGTTGCGCGTGGCGTTTTCGGAGGGGCAGGAGGTGACCGCGGGGCAACTGCTCGCCGAAATCGATCCGTTGCCCTACCAGCTGCGGTTGACGCAAATGGATGGTCAGATGCGCCTCGCCGAATCGCAGGTGCGGACGGCGCGCAGCGACCTCGACCGATTCAAGCAGTTGCACGCGCAAACGCTCATTTCGCCCCAGCAATTGGAGGCCCAGCAGGCCCTCGTGGCGGAACGCGAGGGGGCGCTGGCCACCGCGCAGGCTCAGGTCGAAGATGCGCGTCGCCAATTGACCTATACCAAAGTCGAGGCTCCGATTGCCGGCCGGCTGGGGCTCCGCCAGGTCGACGCCGGCAATATCGTGCGGGCCGGTGATGCGGGCGGAATGGTCGTGATCACCCAGACGCGACCCATCTCGGTGATGTTCACGATCCCGGAGATGGAGCTGCAGAAAGTGGTGGAACCGCTCCGCGCCGGCGAACAGCTCGCCGTCGAAGCCTGGGACCGAGGGGAGGGGATTGTGCTGGCCACCGGCAGCCTAAAAACCGTCGACAACCAGATCGACCTCGCGACCGGCACGCTGCGGCTCAAGGCGGAGTTCGCCAACACGGACGAAAAACTTTTCCCCAACCAGTTTGTGAACGTCCGGCTGCGGGTGCGCACGCTGAAGTCCGCGCTGGTGATCCCGAGCGTCGCGGTGCAGTACGGTTCGCGCGGCACCTACGTTTACGTGGTGGCGGCGGAGAACAAGGCCACCGTGCGCGACATTGTGCTCGGGCCGTCCGATGGAGCATTGCAATCGGTCACGCAGGGCCTGCAGCCCGGCGAGCTGGTCGTACTCGAGGGCCTCGATCGGTTGCGCGAGGGCCGGCTGGTTTCGGTCGTGAGCGATGACGCGAAGCCGCGCCCGCCGGCAGCGAGCGCGCCTGGCGGCGAGGCGAAGGGCGAAGGGTCGTCGAAGAAAAAGAAGAAGGAAAAATGAGCCCCTCGCGCCCGTTCATTCTCCGTCCGGTGGCGACCAGCCTCCTGATGGTCGCGCTGCTGCTTTCCGGCGCGCTTGCCTATCGGCTTCTGCCCGTCGCGGCCCTGCCGCAGGTGGAGTTTCCGACGATCCAGATTTTCACGTTCTACCCGGGCGCCAGTCCGGCCGTGACGGCGAGTTCCATCACGGCGCCACTCGAGCGGCGCTTCGGCCAGATTCCCGGCGTCAACCAGCTGTCGTCGGTGAGTTCGGGCGGCTCCTCGGTGATCACCCTCCAGTTTTCGCTCAAGGTGTCGATGGGCGTCGCGGAGCAGGAGGTGCAGGCGGCCATCAATGCCGCGAGCAATTTGCTGCCGAACGACCTGCCGACGCCGCCCGTTTACCGGAAGGTCAATCCCGCCGATACGCCCATCCTCACGCTAGCGGTGACGTCAGGCAGTTTGCCGCTCCCGCAGGTGCACGATTTGGTCGATACCCGCATCGCGCAGAAACTCGCGCAGATTCCCGGCGTCGGCATGGTGAGTCTCGCCGGGGGCCAGCGCCCGGCCGTGCGCGTGCAGATCAATCCCGGCGAACTCGCGGCGCGCGGGCTCAGCCTTGCCGACGTGCGCGCCGTGATCGGCGCAGCGAGTGTCAACGGGCCGAAAGGGAGTTTCGACGGTCCGATGCGCGCGATCCTGATGGACGCAAACGATCAGCTTCGGTCGGTCGAAGAGTACCGCGACCTGATCATCGCGTGGCGCGACGGCCGGCCGCTGCGGCTGGGCGACGTCGCTCGGATCGAAAACGCCGCCGAGGATCGACGACTTGCCGCGTGGGCGGACAAGCTGCCCGCGGTCCTCATCAACGTGCAGCGCCAGCCCGGCGCCAATGTGATCGAGGTCGTCGACCGGGTGCAGGCGCTGCTGCCGCAACTCTCGGCGAGTCTCCCGGCCGCCGTGGATGTCGCCGTGCTGACGGACCGCACACAGAGCATCCGCTCCTCGGTTCGTTCGGTGCAGCACGAACTCGTCTTTGCCGTGCTCCTCGTCGTGCTCGTGACGTTTCTTTTTCTGCGCAACATCGCCGCCACGATCATCCCCAGCATCGCCGTGCCGCTGTCGCTCGTGGGCACGTTCGGCGTCATGTATCTCGCCGGCTATTCGCTGAACATCCTTACGCTGATGGCGCTGACCGTCGCAACCGGCTTCGTGGTCGATGATGCCATCGTGATGGTCGAAAATATCGCGCGCTACCGCGAGCAGGGGGATCCGCCGATGGAGGCGGCGCTCAAGGGGGCCTCGCAAATCGGTTTCACGCTCGTGTCGCTCACGCTGTCGTTAATCGCCGTGCTGATTCCCCTGCTGTTCATGGGCGACGTCGTCGGCCGGCTGTTTCACGAGTTCGCGATCACGCTGGCGGTTTCGATCCTGATTTCACTCGCGGTGTCGCTGACGCTCACCCCGATGATGTGCGCGCGCATGCTGCCGGCCCACGTGGCGGACGAGCACGCCAAACGCGGCTTCCTTGATGCGGTGATCGAGCGCTACGGCATTTGGCTCGACTGGGTGTTGCTGCGCCAGCGCGCGACGTTGCTCGTGACGCTTGGCACCCTCGCGCTCACGGTGGTGCTCTACCTGGTTGTTCCGAAAGGATTTTTCCCGGTGCAGGACAACGCCGCGCTTCAGGCCGTGACCGAGGCGCCGCAATCGATCTCGTTTTCCGCGATGGCCGAGCGGCAGCAGGCGCTCGCGGCCAAGATTCTCGAGGACCCCGCGGTGTCGAGCCTCTCGTCCTTCATCGGCGTCGACGGCACCAATTCCACGCTCAACAGCGGCCGGATGCTGATCAATCTGAAGCCCCACGCCCAGCGCCGGGATTCCGCGCTCCAAATCATCGAACGTCTCCGCTCGGCGGCGCTCGCGGTCACGGGCATCACGCTCTATCTGCAGCCGGTGCAAGAGCTGACGATCGAGGACCGGGTGAGCCGCACGCAGTTTCAGTTTACGCTCACGAGCCCGGACGAAAAACTCCTCCATGGCTGGGTGCCCCAGCTCGTCGAGCGACTGCGGGAGCTGCCGGCGTTGTCCGATGTGGCGAGTGACCTGCAGGACGAGGGCCTGCAGGCCTTCCTCGAGATCGACCGTGATGCGGCGAGCCGACTAGGGGTGAGTGTGGCCGACATCGACGATGCGCTCTACAGCGCGTTCGGGCAGCGGCAGATTTCCACGCTCTTCACCCAGGCGAGCCAATATCGGGTCGTGCTGGAGGTGGATCCGCGACTGGCGGCGGGACCGCAGGCTCTCACGACAATTTTCGTCCGCACGCGCGCCGGGCGGCCGGTGCCGCTCTCGAGCATCGCGCGCGTTTCCGAGCGGCCCACAACGCTGCTGATCAGCCACGTGGGGCAGTTCCCGGCGGTGACGGTTTCATTCAACCTCGGCAACGGCGCCTCGCTCGGCGACGCCGTGGCGGCCATCGAGCGAACCAGTCTGGATCTGGGGGTGCCGCCGGCGATCGAGATGCGTTTTCAAGGCGCGGCCAACGCGTTCCGCTCGTCGCTCTCCAGCACGCTGCTGCTCGTGCTAGCCGCGGTGGTGACGATGTATATTGTGCTCGGCGTTTTGTATGAGAGTTTGATCCATCCGATCACCATTCTTTCCACACTGCCGTCCGCTACGGTCGGCGCCCTGCTGGCGTTGTGGATCACGGGCCGGCCGCTCGACATGATCGCGATCATCGGCGTGATTCTGCTCATCGGGTTGGTGAAGAAAAACGGGATCATGATGGTCGATTTCGCCCTCGATGCCACGCGGCGCCAGGGGCTCAGTTCGGTCGAGGCGATTCGCCAGGCGGCGTTGCTCCGGTTTCGTCCGATTCTGATGACGACGCTGGCGGCGCTGTTTGGCGCTCTGCCGCTCATGCTGTCTTCGGGTTCCGGGGCGGAACTGCGGCAACCGCTCGGCCTTGTCATGGTCGGCGGTCTGCTGGTGAGCCAAGTGCTCACGCTGTTCACGACACCGGTCGTCTATCTGTTCTTCGACCGCCTCGCACAACGGGCCCGGTCGCGTCGGGCTCCGACGCGCGTCGCCGCGGGCCCCTCGGCCGAGATTCTTCCGCGATGAACCTCTCGCGTCCATTTGTTCGTCGCCCGATCGCGAGTGCCCTGATCGCGGTGGCGATCGTCCTCGTCGGCGCGCTCGCCTACGGGTTGCTGCCCGTCGCGCCGCTCCCGCAAGTGGATTTTCCGACCATTCGGGTGAGCGCCTCGCTGCCCGGGGCCAGCCCCGAGACGATGGCCGCGAGCGTGGCGGCGCCCCTGGAACGGGCACTGGGCACCATCGCCGGCATCACCAATATTTCGGCCGATTGCCGGCAGGGTTCGATCAGTATCACGTTGGAGTTTGCCTTCAACCGGGACATCGACGCGGCCGCACGCGACGTGCAGGCGGCCATCAATGCCGCGCGCGGCCAGCTTCCCGCCGGCATGCCGGGCAACCCGACGTATCGGAAATCCAATCCGTCGCAGGCGCCGATCATGGCGCTGGCGCTGAGTTCGCCGAATCTCGCCCCGGGCGCGCTCTACGATATCGCGGCCACGGTTTTGGCGCAGAAAGTTTCCCAGATCCAAGGCGTCGGCGAAGTGTCCGTCGGCGGGAGTTCGCTGCCGGCGGTGCGGGTGCAGTTGAATCCGCACGCGCTGTCGCACCACGGCATTGCGCTCGACGAAGTGCGCCGGGCGATCGCCAACGCCAACTCGATCCGCCCGCGCGGCAGTGTCGAGGAGGGCGGGCGCCAGTGGCAGGTGCAGATCAGCGACCAGCTGCGGCGCGCCGAGGAATATTTACCGATGATTATCCGCTATCGCGACGGTGCGCCGGTGCGGTTGGGCGATGTGGCCAAAGTGACCGACTCGGTCGAGGACCGCTACAGCAATGGCTTTCACAACGACCGGCCCGCCGTGTTGCTGATGATCAGCCGGCAGCCGGGCGCGAACATCATCGCGACCATCGATGCGATCAACGCGCAGTTGCCGGGCCTCCGGGCCTTGCTGCCGGCCGATGCCGACCTCGCGGTGGTGATGGACCGGTCGCCGGGTATCCGGGCGACGCTCCGGGAGTCCGAACGCACCTTGTTGATCTCGGCGGGCCTCGTGATGCTGGTGGTTTTCCTGTTTCTCGGCAGTGCGCGCGCGGCGCTGATCCCGAGCCTCGCGATCCCGGTGGCGTTGATCGGGACGTTCGGCGTGATGTATCTGTACGGATTTTCGCTCAACAATCTTTCGCTCATGGCGCTGATCGTGGCCGCGGGCCTCGTCGTCGACGACGCCATCGTCGTATTGGAAAACATTTCCCGCCACATTGAGCGCGGGCTCTCGCCGTTTCGCGCGGCGATGAAGGGTTCGGCCGAGGTCGGCTTCACCTTGCTCGCCATGAACCTCTCGCTCGTCGCGGTGTTCGTCTCGATTTTGTTCATGGGCGGGCTGGTCGAGCGGCTGTTCCGCGAGTTCTCCATCACGCTGGCCGCGGCGATGCTCCTCTCGCTGGCGGTCTCGCTGACGCTTACGCCGAGTTTGTGCGCGCGCTGGCTGGTGCGCAAAGAGGCCCGGCCGACCGGCCCCTTGCGCCGGGCGACCGAGGGCGCGTTTGAAAAGGTGCGGGCAGCGTACGCGACGTCGCTCAGCTGGGTGTTACGCCATGCCACCCTGACGCTCATCGTTCTCGCCGGAACGATCGCGCTCAACGTTTCGCTCTACATCAAAATCCCCAAAGGCTTTCTGCCGGCGCAGGACACCGGGCAGCTGACGGGTTTCGCCCGGGGCGACGATGCTTTTTCCTATCGGGTGATGCAGCCCAAGATCGACGTGTATCGGAAGCTCATTCTGGCCGACCCGGCGGTGCAGGATCTCATCGGTACCTCGGGCGGTTCCACCGGCCTGAACAACGCCCGCATGATGATCCGGCTGAAGCCGCTGGCCGAGCGGGGCGTGTCGGCCAACGACGTCATCAACCGGCTACGGCTCGCGGCTCCGCCGGTGGCCGGGGGCATGTTGTGGCTCGGTGTTTCCCAGGACATGGATGCCCCGCGCACCTCCGACGCGGGCTCCTACGATCTCAGCCTCCTGAGTTCGGAGCTCGGCTTGCTGCGCAAGTGGCTCCCGAAAGTGGCCGCGGCGATGCAGGAACTGCCGGAGCTCACGGACGTGGAGAATCATTCCGAAAGCGGCACGCAACAAATCAGTCTGCACATCGACCGCGAGGCGGCGCGTCGCCTCGGCGTGGATATGCAAATGGTGGCCCAGGTGTTGAACAGTTCGTTCAGCCAGCGGCAGGTGGCCACCCTCTACGACCGGCTCAACCAGTATCGCGTGATCATGGAACTGGAGCCGCAGTTCACGTCGGATCCGGCGGTGCTCGACCAGGTGCAGGTGATCGGGGCCGACGGAGCGCGGGTGCCGCTGTCCGCGTTCACGCGCTACGACTATTCCATCGTCGACGATCGCGTGCGGCACCGCAACCAGTTCGCCGCGGAGAACGTGGGGTTTGCGCTGGCGAAGGATGTTTCGCTCGAGGAGGGGCTGGCGGCGATCGACCGCGCCCTCGCGGGCATCATGCTCCCGACGGAGATTCAGGCGCGGCTGTCGGGGAGCGCCCAAAGTTTTCAAAAGACGCTGCAGAATCAACCGTTCCTGATTCTCGGCGTGTTGGTGGCCGTGTATCTCGTGCTGGGCATTCTCTACGAGAGTCTGGTTCATCCGCTGACGATTCTCTCGACCCTGCCGTCAGCGGGCCTCGGGGCTTTGCTGGCGTTGCGCCTGACGAACACGGAATTCTCGCTGATCGCGCTGCTCGGGCTGTTCTTGCTGATCGGTATCGTGATGAAGAATGCGATTCTGATGATCGACTTTGCGATCGCCACGGAGCGCAGCGAAGGCCTCGCTCCGCGCGAGGCCATCTATGCTGCGGCGTTGCTCCGGCTACGTCCGATTTTGATGACAAATTGCGCGGCCCTGTTGGGTGCGCTGCCCTTGGTGCTGGCAACCGGCGAGGGCGTGGAGATGCGCCGTCCGCTCGGCCTCGCGATCGTGGGCGGACTCGCGGTGAGCCAGTTGCTCACGCTCTACACCGTGCCCGTTGTCTATCTTTGGCTGGATCGCGTGCGGCTTTGGGTCAAGGGGCTGCGCCGGGCCGCCTGATCCCGGGCAACCCGAGCGCCCGCTAACCTAGGAACGGCAACCCGGCGAGAAACCGGGCGGGCCAGGTTCCCGCAGGTTTCAAGGGCTGGCCGACGTTTTCTCAGCCGCGGCGGTGCGACCGTAAAGTTCGGCCAGTTCGCGGAGGTAGGGCAGGGTGCCGTCGCGCAGCGCCGCGAGGTGTTCCGCCCGATAGCGCCACGTCCAGTTGCCCTGGCTTTTGCCGGGAGTATTGAAGCGTGCCGTCGAACCGAGGCTGAGCACATCCTGCAGCGGAATCACGGCGAGATTCGCGACCGAAGCGTAGGCCGAACGGATGAAGTCCCAGCCGACGGCCTCGCCGCCCACGCGGAAATAGCGCCGGACATGGTCGCGCGCTTTCTCGTCCGTCGTCCGATACCAGCCGAGCGTCGTGTCGTTGTCGTGGGTCCCGGGATACACCACGCTGTTCGACCGCTGGTTGTGGGGCAGATACAGGTTTCTCGCATCACCGCCAAAAGCGAACTGAAGGATGGCCATGCCGGGCAGTCCGGTGGCTTCACGCAGCGCGACGACCGACGGGGTGAGGTCGCCGAGGTCTTCGGCGATGAGTTTCGCGCCGGGCAGGGCGGCGACCACCTTTTGGAAGAAATCGATCCCGGGACCGCGTTCCCACTGACCGGTGCGGGCCGTTGGCGCGTCGGCCGGGATGGCCCAGTAGGAATCGAATCCGCGGAAATGATCGATGCGCACGACATCGCAGAGGGAGAAACTGGCGCGCAAGCGTTCGATCCACCACGCGTAGCCGTCGGCGGCGTGCGCCGGCCAGTGGTAAAGGGGGTTGCCCCACAGCTGGCCATCGGCGGAAAAATAGTCGGGGGGGACGCCGGCCACGGCCGTGGGGCGGGCCGATTTGGCGTTGAGCTGAAAAAGCTGGGGGCTGGCCCAGACATCGGCGCTGTCGAGGGCCGTGAAGATCGGCGTGTCGCCGATGATGCTGACGCCCAGGCCCGCAGCGTGGGCCCGGATTTCCGTCCATTGACCGAAAAAGAGGTATTGGATGAATTCGTAGGCCTCGGCCCGGACGGCGACCTGATTCTTCAGCGGCGATTGTTGCGCGGCGGCGAGGGAGCGGACCTCCGCAGGCCATTCCCACCAGGGGCGGCCGGAAAAATGATCCTTGAGCGCCGAGAAGAGTCCGTAGCCGGCGAGCCAGGCGCCGTGCTGCCGGCGAAAGGCGGCGAAACTGCCATACGGCAGTGGCACGGCCGGATTCCTCCTCCAAGTGGCGTGCGCGGAGAACAACAGGGGGCGTTTCACCTGATAGAGTGCGCCAAAATCAACGTGATCGGAATTCAGCGCTTGGAGCGGCAGCAGCGCGTCACGATCGAGCAGGCCCGCGCGAACGAGTGCGGCCGGATCGATCAGGTAGGGATTGCCCGCGAACGACGAGAAACATTGGTAGGGCGAATCCCCGTAACCGGTCGGTCCGAGCGGGCAGAGTTGCCAATATTTCATTCCTGCCTCGGCGAGGAACGTGACGAACGCTTTCGCGGCCTCGTCGAAGGCGCCGATACCGAAGGGACTCGGCAGGGAAGTCGGATGGAGCAAAACGCCGGCAGCGCGGTGATCGAGCCAGCTGAAGAGCGTGGGCGATAAGGGGCTCGTTCGGGAAGTTTCTTTAGTTAACATAATGTCCATTGTGCATAACTGGACTGGTTTCACAGAGGGCGATGGAGGGTGAAAATGCCGGCATACCGTCCGCCGCCAATGCAAAACACGGGAAACCTCGTCATCGCGCGCCGGGCGATTCGACGGACCGTTACCGCCCTATGGCCGCAGCGAGCCCGCGACAAAGCACCCGACGTCGCGGCGGGTTCGTTTACTTCGGGTCCTGTCTTGGCGTCGCGCGCTGCTTTTTCGGCGCGGCGGATGTTGGCAGCTGAGCGCATCGAGCGCCTCACCGCGCAGCAGGCGGAGCACGACCTCGGCTTTGCGTTTCGCACTCCAGCGCAGCGGGAGCGGGGCCAGGCCGGAGCCCCCGGCGGCTCCGGCCTGGCGAGTTGGGCTGCGCGTTTCGATTCATCAGGATCGGTCATCGGATTCATTGGCTTTCGGGTTTACTGCCCCGTGTCCAAGGAAATTGGTGGCGATATAATCGCCTCATGTTCGAAGCCGGAAGACTTCGAAAAGAACAGCACCCTCTTTCTCGTAACCGCTCCGGGATCGGCGGCGTGAATCACCGGGCCGAGCGCCAGCGCCAGGCCGACCATGAGGAGGAGCCAACGCGACGGAGTTTTCATGGAGGGAACGTTGCGACGCCCGACGGGGCCGACCGGAATTCGGGGTGCGGGAATCCCGAAATCGCCGAACCGACCGGAACGGTCCAGACGGCCCCGAAGCCCCCTACTCTTTCAAGCGTTTTTGCAGGGCAACCTTGGTCAATCCGAGCGATTTCGCGGCCGCCGTGGCGTCACCTTCCGCGGCCGCGAACGCGCGCCGCGCCAGTTCGCGTTCAATCTGGGGCAACATCGGCATGCCCTCTCGGCCGAGTTCGTTATGCAGAAAATCGAAGGCGCGTTCGAGCGTCAGCGTGGCGTCGGTCGCACCCCCAGCCATGCTCTCGGCGACAGCCTTCGCCGACGCGAGGGCCGCGGACTCCGCACTCGCCGTCCGGACGGTGTCAAACGGCGCTTCGCTTGCGCCACTGCCCAGCGCACCCACGGGCGGTTCCACGCCCATCGCGCCACGGATTTCGGCCGGCAAATCTTTGACCAAAATTGTATCGCCCTGCGCAATCACGGCACTCCGGTAAATGACGTTCTCCAGTTCGCGCACGTTGCCCGGCCAATTGTGGCGCGTCAGCACGGCCATCGCCTCGGGCGAGACCTTCGCCACGCGCGCCTTTTTCTGCTTAACTAGGTTCTGCAGGCAAAAATCGACGATCTGCGGCACATCGTCGCCCCGCTCGCGCAACGGGGGCATCCGGATCCGCACGACATTGAGCCGATAGTAAAGGTCTTCGCGGAACGTCTTCGCTTTCACCATCTCTTCGAGGTCCTTGTTGGTCGCCGCGATGATGCGCACGTCGACCTTGAGGGTCTCGGTGCCGCCGACCCGCTGGATCTCACCCTGTTGCAGCACGCGCAGGATTTTTGTCTGCGTCGCGAGCGCCATGTCGCCGATCTCGTCGAGGAAAATCGTGCCCTTGTCGCACAGTTCGAACTTACCCAGGCGCTGAACCGTCGCGCCGGTAAACGACCCCTTCTCGTGTCCAAACAGTTCGCTTTCGATCAGGTTGTCCGGAATCGCGGCGCAGTTGACCGCGATGAACGGCCGCGACGCGCGGTGGCTGTGCTTCCAAATCGACCGCGCCACGAGTTCCTTGCCGGTGCCGCTCTCGCCGGTGATCATCACGGTGACGTCGCTGGCCGTGACCTGGCCGATGACCTTAAACACGTCCTGCATGACCGGAGAACTGCCGACGACGCCCTCGCGATAATCGTCGGCGTTGATCGTCGGCTTGTAATCGCCGACGGCGCGCATGTCGGCATGCGCCTTGAGGGCGTTCTCCGCCAACGTGAGTACTTTCGCCGGGTCGAAGGGCTTCATCACGTAGTCAAACGCGCCGTATTTCATCGCTTCGATGGCGGTCTGGGCCGTGCCGAACGCCGTCATCAGCACCACCAACTGCTTCGGATTCGCCGACCGGATATGCTGCAACGCCTCGATCCCGCCCATCCCGCCCATGCGCACGTCCAGAAACACCAGGTCGGGGAACGGGCCCTTCTTCACCATCGCGATGCCCTGTTCGCCGCTGGCAGCTTCCGTGACGACGTATTTCCGCGAGGTTAGGACGCGGGAGAGCGAGTAACGGATCTCCGTGTCATCGTCGATGACGAGGATAGTCGGCGGTTTGGTAGTGATGTCGGACATGGAGGAGAATCTGCGGATAGGTCCGGCCGACCGAGACGAAGGCGCTGGCGATTTCCGCAGGCGGGCCTTTGTTAGACCGCATGCTTGGTTGGTCAATGAACCTTTTCCGCATCCGGGGGATTCAGCTCCAGTTGCACTTCACGTTTTTCATCCTGATCGCGTTTATCGCGCAGGACGGCTGGGCCGAAGCGCGCTGGACCGGCCTGCTCTGGAGTGTCGCCACCGTCCTCGCGTTCTTCACCTGTGTGGTGCTCCACGAACTCGGCCATTCGCTGACCGCGATGCGCTTCGGCATCGGAGTGCGGCGAATCTTACTCATGCCCATCGGCGGGATGGCGGAGTTCGACGACATTCCCCGTCAACCCCTGCGCGAGTTTCTCATGACGATCGCGGGACCGGCCGTGAATTTCGCGATCGCCGGTGCGCTCTGGTTTGTGCCGCTGGGGGCGGACAGCGACGGCGTGCTCCAATATTCGCTGACCGGCTTGGTCGAGCAGGTGTTCGTGGCCAATCTCGTCATGGGCTGCTTCAATTTGCTTCCGGCTTTTCCGATGGATGGCGGGCGGATTCTGCGCGCCCTCCTCGCCACCCGGCTGCCCTACCTGCGCGCAACGTGGTGGGCCGCGTCGGTGGGCAAGGTCATGGCGGGTTTGGGCGTCGCGCTCGCCCTGATCGCCCCGCGGTTCGGCTTTACCGACGAACCGCTCTACATGCTCGCGGTGCTCTTCTCGTTTATCTTCATCGCCGGCGAGATCGAATATCGCGCCGTGAAACGCCGCGAAGTCGAGGACGCCCATTGGCGGGACGTCGTGGCCCGGCTTTACGTGCCCAACCGCGCCAACTCGGAACCTCCGCCGCTCCTGTTCCCTTAACCCCCTGAAACAAAAAACCCCGTCTTGCGACGGGGTTAAATGGTGGACCCTAACGGGATCGAACCGTTGACCTCCTCAATGCCATTGAGGCGCTCTACCAACTGAGCTAAGAGCCCATTCTCGCGTGAACGAGGGATCAGGAAAAGCCAACTTACCCGCGCGAATGCAAGGACTTTTTCATCCGCCCTCCAAATCCTTGGTCCGAAACTTCAAAGAGTGCACCGAACTCTTCCCGTCCGGACGCCCCGGCATCCGCACGCGCCCATAGGCCTCGACCACGGCGCGGTCGAATTCGGCGCTGCCGGACGGACCGATGATTTTCACGCTGGCGATCGATCCGTCGGCGTTCAGGCGAAATTCCGCTTCGGCGACGAGCGCGTCGCTCAGGCCCGGCGGTTTGTCGAGCGCCTTGAGCAGGCGTTCGCGCAACATCGCGAAATATTTCTCCATCACCGGACCGTCGGCTCCGGTCAGTGCCTTGCCCCCTGCGCCGCCGATCTTGTTGGCCGGCGAGCCTCCGAGCACCCCCTTCGCGATGCCCTCGGCATCGATCCGGGGCGCATTGGCCGCCGCCGCCTTGGCTTGCTTGGCTTGGGCGGCCCGCTCCTGGTCCAGCCGTTTCTTTTCCGCAGCCTTTTCCCGTGCAATCTTCTGCAGCACCTTCGAATTCTCGATGACGATCTTCCGTTTCACTTCCTCGGCCATCGTCCGCTGTTTCGGCGGCGTGGCTGTTTTCGGCGCGTCCTTCGTCGGAACGGGTTCAGGCTTGGGCACCGGCGCCGGCGTCGGCACCGGGGGCTCGGGCACGGGCGGCGTGGGTTCCGGTTTGACCGGCAGCGGCTCGGCCTTGATCACCTCGGGCTTGATCGGTTCGGCGCGCGGCGCAGGCGGGGTCGGCACGTTGAGTTTGATCCCTCCCGGCACCCCCAACGCCGGCGCTTCGGTCGCGCCGAAATTGTCGCCTTCTCCCGCCACGAGTTCGAAGATCTTTGTCTCGGGCTTGGGATCCGAGTTCACCGAGTAGGCAAGCACGAGCAGCACGGCGACCACCAGCCCGTGAAGGGCCAGGGAGGTCGCAAAGGCAGCTGGCATTCGGTCGGGCATGGCGCGGTGGCGGAGGACGACGTGCGTGCGCGACGGACCTCAGGGCGCCGTCTGGGTGTCGATCGTAAACCTGAACAGTTTGTGCTTCTTCAACTCGTCCATGACCGAGATGAATTGCTGCGCGGTCGTCTTTGCGTCCATGCGGATACGAAAAACCGGCGGCTTCGGCTGGGACCCAAAGGGCGCCAGTTCGCGGGCGAGCTGCGCCAACGTGAGGGGCCGCCCGCCAAGGGTGCACGTGCCGTCCGCCTGAATCGTGATGCTCTGAAATTTGTCGTCCGGATCGGGCTTCGTCTGGATACTCTTCGATTCGATCGGCAGGTTAACCGGCAGCGTCTGCTCCTGCTTGGAAACCGTCGCCACGACCATGAAAATGATCAGCAGCATGAACCCGAGATCGATCAGGTTCGTGACGTTGAGATCAGCGATCGGCTGCGTAGTGCGCTGACGACGAAAATTGCGGGCCATGGCGTGGTCCTCCGCTTATTTCGACTCGAGCTCGAGCCGGTCGGCGAGCGAACTGGCGTAGTTCTCGATCTCCACGACCATCTCGCGCGTGTTGCCGAGAAGGAGATTGTAGCCAAAGACCGACGGGATCGCGACCACGAGTCCGGCGATCGTGGCGAGCATCGCGCCCGAGACGCCGGGAGCCAGTTGCTGGATGCCTGCCGTCTGCTGTTGCGCGACCGCACTGAACGCTTCCATCACGCCCCACACCGTGCCCAGCAGGCCGATGAACGGCGCCCCCGACACGATCGACGCCAAGAAAATCATGCTCGATTCGTAGCGGAGCGTCTGGCGCGAGATCGCGCGCTGGATGGCGTTCTCGGCGTGCTCCAGGCGGGCCCGCGAGTTTTCGATGCCCTGCTCCTTGCCGATGGCCGCCGCCCGCCAGTAACCTTCCACCGCGTCGGCAAACAGGTCCGCATACGGGATCGCCCGCTTGTTTTTAAACGACTCCGGCAGGTCCAGCAGCGTCCGCTGATCGCGCAGGTGCGATTCGAAGCTGTGGTTCAGCATGCGGAGGCGTTTCAATTCAAAGTGCTTCCCGAACATGATCGTCCACGCGACCAGACTGAACAAGGCGAGGCCAATCACGATGATCTTGTCGACCAGGCCGCAACGTTCGAAAATTTCGATGATATTGGCCGAGGCGAGGAGATGCGGGACAGGGATCAGCGCGAGCATGGTGGAGGTGGCGGAAGAGTTGGCGGGTTTGAACGGCACGTTCAACGGAAATTCCCCGGGACTTGTTCACCGGCGGCGCGCACCGCGGGAAAATCACCCGCTCGATTCTGTTTGCCGCCGCCCGCGCGCGATTTTCTGCTGTCGCACTCCCTTACCTATGTTTCGTCAACGCGCCCTCCAAGAACTCCAAGCCAACCGCGCCCGCCTCGGCGCCAAGTCAGCCCTCGTCGGCTTCGACGGCTTTGTGGACACCATCGTCACGCCCGTCGGCCTCCGCCGCGGCCAGGGTGAGAACTTCACGCCGATCGACACGATCACCGAGTTTGCTCAGCGCATCCAGGGCGCCGCGGGCAAGAGCACCAATCTCGAGTTCTACCCGCGCATGGACAAACTCGGCGGCAACGGCCCGATCATGGCCAACGCCCTCCTCGCTACCGGCACGCGCGTGACCTACATCGGCGCCCTCGGCCAACCCGCCGTGCATCCCGTTTTCTCCGGCCTGGCCACCAAGGCTCGCACCTTTTCCATTTGCGACGCCGCGCACACCACGGCCGTCGAGTTCAACGACGGCAAACTGATGCTCGGCCAGATGAAGAGCCTCGACGAAATCACCTACGACCGCATCTGCGCCGTCATGGGCGAAAGCACCTTCCACGCGGAACTCGCCGCGGCCGACCTCGTCTCCCTCATCAACTGGACGATGGTGCCGAACATGACCGCGATCCTCGTCGAACTCGTCGAGCGCGTCCTCCCCAAGCTCCCTCCCCACGACTGCATTTTCTTCTTCGACCTCTGCGACCCGGAAAAACGCTCCGTCGAAGACCTCCGCGCCGCGCTCACCGCCATGGCCAAGTTCGCCCGGTTCGGCCGCGTCACCCTCGGTCTGAATCTCAAGGAAGCCCAGCAGGTCTACGCCGCCCTCGGCTTCGCGACGGTCGGCGAGGACGAGGCGAGCCTCCGCCAAATGGCCGTCGACATCCGCGAGAAGCTCGCGCTCACCACCGTCGTCGTCCATCCCCGCGAATGCGCCGCCTGCGCCACGGCCGACGGCACCTGGTGCGTGCCCGGCCCCTACACGACCAAGCCGCTCATCACCACCGGTGCCGGCGATCATTTCAATGCCGGTTTCAGCGCCGGACAGCTCCTCGGCCTGTCACCCGAGGCGTGCCTCGCCCTTGGCGTTTGCACCAGCGGGCATTATGTCCGCACGGCCCAGAGCCCCTCGCTTTCCGACCTCGAAACCTTCCTCGCTAACTGGCGCTGATCGTTCCACGCTCCACCCATGCCTCTGAAACAAAAAGCCTCCGGCAAACTCATCTCCTTCGAGGGCTCGGAAGGATCCGGCAAATCGACCCAGATCGCCCGGCTCGCGGCCCATTTCCAAAAGACGCACCGCGAAGTCCTCACCACCCGTGAGCCCGGCGGCACCGAGATCGGCGAACAGATCCGCAACATCATCGTCCATAATTCCAAGGGCGACGAGATGTGCGCCGAGACCGAATTGCTCCTCTTCACCGCGGCGCGCGCTCAGCTCGTCCGCGAAGTGATCGCGCCTGCCATTATGCGC
Source organism: Opitutaceae bacterium (assembly GCA_044358025.1). Classification (GTDB taxonomy): domain Bacteria; phylum Verrucomicrobiota; class Verrucomicrobiia; order Opitutales; family Opitutaceae; genus GAS368. The sequence continues at coordinate 2,656 of JBIKOK010000058.1, read as the reverse complement.
GGGGCCGTGGTCCTCAGCGACCGCTTCCTCGATTCGTCGACCGTTTACCAGGGCATCGCGCGCAACCTTGCCGCCGATCCCGTCGCGCAGATCAACCGGTTCGCCGTCGGCAACGTCATGCCCGACCTCACCATCGTCATCGATGTCCCGACCGAGGTCAGCCTCGCCCGCCTCAAACAGCGTGCCTCCGATCTGCCTGACCGCATGGAACGCGAAAACATCGATTTCTACACCAAGGTCCGCGAGGGCTACCTTGTCCTCGCGAAAGGCATGCCGGAGCGCTTCATCGTCGTCGACGGCACCAAGACGGCCGAGGCCATCGAAAAGAAAATTTGGAGCGAAGTGCAGGCGCGCCTGAAGTAGGCCGGGTCTCCGACCTCACCGGTAGATTCTTGTTCGCGCCCCGATGACCGCCGCCACGCCCTGGCCCCCTGCCCTCGCCGGCACCCCGGCCGTCGTCGTCATCGAACAGGCCATCGCGCGCCAGCGGCTGTCGCACAGCCTCCTGCTCCACGGCGACGACCCCGACATCCTCGTCGCCATCGCCCTCGCCATCGCGGATCGCCTCCTCAACGCTCAGGGCGCTTCCGCGCATTTCCCGCCCGACCAGCACCCCGACTGCTTTGCGCTCCGCCCCGCCGGAAAAATGCGCCAGATCTCCGCGGACGCCACGCGCGAACTCATCGCCAAGGTCCAGGTCACGCCCGCCGTCGCCCCGCGCAAGGTCGCGATCATCCACGAGGTGGACCGCATGAACACCGCCGCGGCCAACGTCTTCCTCAAGACCCTCGAGGAACCGCCCGCCAACACCACGCTCCTGCTCCTCACTACGCGCCCCTACGCCCTGCTCCCGACCATCCGCAGCCGCGTGCTCCAGTTTCGTTTCCCGTCGCCGGGCCTTCCTCTCGCGGCCGACGGTTGGACGCCCTGGTTGGACGACTACCGGGCGTGGCTCGGCCGTCTCTCCGGCGGCGTGACCGACAAACGCGCCGTCGCCGACCATGTCTTCACCGCCTACGGTCTCGTCGCGCGCTTCGGCGCCGTCCTCGACTTCGCCACCGATGAGGTCTGGAAACAGCAAAAGGAAAAACTTCCGCCGGACCTGGCCGACGACGAGCAGGTCGCCATCGAGACCGGCATCGCCAACGGGCTCCGGGCGCGCCTCTTTTCCGAGATCGAACAAGCCACCCGCGCCTACGCCCTTCCCCGCCTCGTCGCCGGGGACGAGGTCGCGCGCCGCGCCCTCATCGGTTCGATCGAGAAACTGGAGCACAACGTCGGCCTGCTCCGCCTGAACCTGAACGAGTCCGCCGCGCTCGAAGACTTCCTCCTCGCTTCGCTGCGGCTGTGGACAAAGCGGTAGCCGCCTTCCCGACGGGCCGCTGGTTCAGACTGAGGCCGGACGGCTTTACTCCAGCCCCAGCCGCTTCAACACCTCGGGCGGCGGGCCGTCGAAGCTCGCGAGCGCCACGTTGCCGACGTAGCCGATGTCCTTCGATCCCTCGGGCGTAGAGTAAAAACCGCCCGCGGTCAGATCGCGGAACTTGCGGAAAAACTGCGCCGCCTTCCGGAACTCCGGTTTCGCTTTGCCGAACGCACAGATGTCGTCGCAAATCGCCGATTTCTGCCGCAGCACGAGGTCCGCGAAATCGTTGCCAAAGCGCTTCTGCGCCTCCGCGTCGAGCCACGCAAGGCCTTCGACCACCGTGCGCTTGTCCGTATCGTGCCCCGGATACGGCGCACTGATCCACTCGTCGATGAAGTCCGGCACGCCCACCTTCGAGGCGGCGGGCGACTTCTCGTCTGCCGGGATGATCACATCGCACAGGGTCGAGGCACCGCGGCGCTGCGCCTCGGTGAAGGTCAGCGGCCACAGATCACCCGGTCGGTAGATCTTCACCAGATCCGGGTCGGTGCCGTAGCCGACCGCAGCGGGCTTCGTTGCATCGGCGGCCACGCCGTCGCGGTCCATGATGGCCACGGCTGCGGCGGCACCGACCATCCATTTGATCGCCGAGCGGCGGTCCATGCGGGAGGGAACGGGCGTGTCAGGGGTAGGGTTCGTCGTCATCTCAAAGATTTCCTTTCCGCATTTCCTCAAGCATGTAGTCGCTCGCCCGCCACGCGAGAGCCATGATGGTGAGCGTGGGATTCTTGTCGGCGTTGCTGACAAAAGGGCCGCCGTCGTTGACGAAAAGATTCTTCACGTCCCACGTCTGGCCCCACTGGTTCGTCACGGACTGCTTGGCGTCGGCCCCCATGATGGTGCCGCCGACTTCGTGGATGATTTTCCCGCCCGGCTCGATCGCTGCGGCCCCGGTGGCATCGGGTTTTCCCGCCTTGCCGCCCATCGCTTCGATGAGTTCGACAAAGGTCCGCTGCATATGCGCCGCCTGCCGCGTTTCGTGCTCGGACCACTTCCAGTGAAAGCGCAGCACGGGAATGCCCCACTTGTCTTTTACCGTCGGGTCGAGTTCGCAGAACGAGTCGTCGTTGGGAATCATTTCGCCCCGGCCCGCAAAGCCCATGAACGACCCGTAATAGCGGCGGGCGTCCTCCTTGAACTGCTTGCCGTAATTCCCTCCGGTCAGCGCCTCCAGCGGCCCCGTCGAGCCCATGCCGGGCATCCGGCGGCCCGAGCCAAACTCGATGTGGT